>DATMNV010000268.1:0-19919 GCA_035568535.1 Bradyrhizobium sp. | reverse complement strand
TCGATGGGGCGGCCGCGCCGCCCGCCCTGCTGCGGGCTTCGGCCAGAGGTGCTGGTTTGGTTGCCTTTGCCATCATCAAAATATGACTGACTAGTCAGTCATATTCAAGGACCAATGTGGGATCTCTCCTCACATCGGCGTGAAAAGGGCGCCAGCAGTCAGGTGTGGAATTTCAGGCCGTCGACGATCTTGTCGATCACCTTGCGCTCGGCACGCATGGCGATGCCGACCAAATTGAGGTCGGCGCGGGCCACCGCCTTCACGGCGGCTCGGTTGGCCTCGTCGTGGGTGGTCTTGAACATGTCCTCGGTATAGACGGCCGGCGTCACATTGCGGGCGAGCGCCCGCTCCAGCGCGCGCGTCAGCGCCGCCCGGTCGGCGCCATAGATCAGGATCGGCTGGCCGATCAGTGACAGATATTTCGTGCCGTTGCCGTCCTCGTAGGGCGAGCCGATGCATTCCGGAAACGTGGCGGCGATGCCGCCGGACAGGAACGAGGCCACGTTCAGCTTCTGCCACCGCTCGAGATCAGTCCGGACCACGACCGCGATCTTGGTGTCGAATTGCATGGTCTCTCCAACTCGTCATTCCGGGGCGCTTGCGAAGCAAGCGAGCCCGGATACTACCCCTTGGCGTCGCAGGCCCAGGCGCGGATCACGCATTCCTTGCCACCGAACTTGTAGCATTCGCGGGTCGCTTCATTGAGCGAGTTCGAGATGCGAGGCCGCACCGCATAGCCGTGTGGGCCGCAGGGGTTTTTCATGTCGATTGCGAGCGCCGCGCAGGCGCGTTTCATCGTGACGGCGGTGCATTCGCCCTTGCACTGCTTCAGCGCCGCGATGCGCGCGGCATCCTCGGCGGAATAGTCATAGGCTTGGCCATAGGCGCCGCATTTGCCGATCGCAAACGCGCCCGCAGCCCATGCCTGGGTCACAAAACGCGTCCCGCCGATCGCCAGCGTCAGGGCGAACACAAGCAATGCGCGGCGTTGCGCAGCAATTGTTGAAATGATCAAGAGCCCCTCCCCCACTCAGCGCGCGGAATTTATCCGAGGGGGCGTTAGGACTTGGTGAATGCGAGGTTGAAAATGGCGATGTGAGGATGGGCAAAGCCAACGGGTCGGCGCGAAGCGCCGCCCGATGACAGGCTCCGTGTGCCACCATCACGAAAACGGTGCGGATACATGGTGGGCACCGCGCTTCGCGCCTTTGCCCACCCTACGCACCGCGCTACCCCCGCCGCGCCGCTTCCAGCGCCTGCGGCGTGTCGATGTCGAGGAAGGCGCCGTTGCCCTCGACCGGGACTTCGGCGACGGCCTCGCCATGCCGGGCGATCAGATGCCGCGCGCCGATGTCGCCGTCGAGCGTCATCAATTCATTGAAGAAGCGCCGCGACCACAGCACCGGATTACCGCGTCGCCCGTCGGCGACGGGCACCACGATCAGATTGCCGCGATCGGGGGCAAAGGATTCGATCAGCCGGTCGATCAGATGCGCTGACATCAGCGGCATGTCGCCCAGACAAATCACCGCGCCGTCGGCGGTGGGCGACACGGCAGAAATGCCCGCCTTCACCGAGCTCGCGAGCCCGCCGGCGAAATCAGGATTGCGCACGAATCTTACTTTCAAGCCGGCCAGCGCCTGCTCGACCAGCTCGGCCTGGTGGCCGGTAACGACGATGATGTCGCTCGCCTTCGAGGCCAGCGCCTGCTCGGTGGCGATCCGCACCAGCTTCTTACCCTCGAGTTCGGCGAGCAGCTTGTTGGGCCCGCCCATCCGGGTCGAGCGCCCGGCCGCAAGAATGATCGCCGAGATATTGCGGTTGTCCTCAACTTCGGGTTTCTCGCGCGGCTGCGGCCTCGTGACGATTTCCATCAACAGCCCGCCGACGCCCATGCCCATGAGCTCGGCGCGGGTGACCTTCAGCCCGGCCAAAAGCCGCATCAGCACCCAGTCAAAGCCGTTTTCGACCGGCGAACGCGCACAGCCGGGAGCGCCCAATACCGGCACGCCGCGGGCGCTGCCGATGAGCAAGAGATTGCCGGGGTCAACGGGCATGCCGAAATGCTCGATCGAGCCGCCGATGCCGGTGAGCGCGGCCGGAATCACATCGCGGCGATCGGCGATCGCCGACGCACCAAACACGATCACGAGCTCGGCGCCGAGTGCGAGCAATTCCTTGATGGAGCCAGCCAACACCTTCTCGTCATGCGGCACGCGGCGCTCGGCGATGATGGTGGCACCCGCAGGCGCGAGCCGCTCGGTGGTGACGCGCAGCGTCTTGTCGATGACCTTGGGCGCCAGCCCCGGCAGCAAGGTCGAGACGATGCCGACGCGCTTGATGACATAGGGCGCGATGCGTAGCGCGCCGTGGCCGGCGGCCTTCACCGCGGCATCGCGCAGTTTTCCGTCGACCCCGAACGGAATGAGTTTCACGGTCGCGATCATCTCGCCCTCGACCACCGGCTTGTAGGCCGAAAGCGTCGCAAGCGTGATCGCCTCATCGACGCCGTTGACGCGGTCGACCGCGGCACGGTCGATCACCAAAACGCCGGCGCGCGCGGCGAACAGATTGGCGCGGCCGGTGAAGGCGCGCTCGACGATGATGCCTTCGCCGGTGACGGCCTGTGCGATCGAGGCCGCGGCAACGTCCTCGGAGACGTCGCCCTCGTCCAGCCGCACCACGACGATTTCCTTGACGCCCGCTTTCTTCAGCGCCTCGACCTCGGCCGGTCCCACGGTCGTGCCCTTTTTCAGGACCAAAGATCCCTGGCGCAGGGTATGAACGGTCACCCCGCCAATCGCTTCCGCCGGACTGGCAGGACCAAACTTCATGCCGCTTCTTCTTTTTCTTTTGATGGCAAACGCAATTGCGCGGTGATTTCAGCCATGATCGAAACCGCGATTTCCGACGGCGACACCGCGCCGATCGGCAGTCCAATCGGCGCATGAATGCGTGCGATGTCGCTTTCCCTTGCGCCCTGCGCCCGCAAGCGCTCGCCGCGCTTGGCGTGGGTTTTGCGCGAGCCGAGCGCGCCGATATAGAAGCAGTCGCGCCGGAATGCGTGCAGCAGCGCGGGATCGTCGATCTTGGGATCGTGCGTCACCGCGACGAAGGCGGTGTAGTGGTCGACATTGAGCGGCGGCAGCGCCACGTCGGGCCAATCCGCGACCAGCGGTACGTCGGGAAAGCGCTCGGGGCTGGCGAAGGCCGTGCGGGGGTCGACGATGGTCACGTCGTAACCCAGCGACTGCGCCATTGGCGCCAAGGCCTGGCTGATATGGACCGCGCCGATGACGACGAGCTTGGCGGTCGGCGCGTAGACATTCAGGAACAGCTTCTTGCCGCCCACCTCGACGTTGCCGCTCTTGCCCATGCGCAAGGCCTTGTCGAGTTCGGCGCGCAGGGGATCAGCGGCAAAATCTTTCGCCTTCACCAGCCGCTGCTCGCCGCTGGCGGTATCGGTGACGACGATCGCCGGACGCCGCGCGGCGCGCTCGGCGTTGAGCTCTGCGAGGGTCTGGAGTTTCACTGCCCTACCCCACCTTCTCGACGAACACGCGAATGGTGCCGCCGCAGGACAGGCCGACATTCCAGGCGGTCTCGTCGGCGACGCCGAACTCCAGCATCTTCGGCTTGCCGGTTTCGATCACGTCCAGTGCCTCGGTGACCACCGCGCCCTCGACGCAGCCGCCGGAGACCGACCCCAGGAAGGTGCCGTCGTCATTGATGACCAGGCTCGAGCCCGCCGGGCGGGGCGCCGAGCCCCAGGTCTCCACCACGGTCGCCAGCGCCACGCCATGGCCGGCCTTCTGCCAGTCCTCGGCGGCTTTCAGGATGTCCTCGTCGCGATTGAGCATGGGCGCCTCTCTCTCAAGCTGCGGAGCGGATCAGGCTGCGGTGGTGCACCGGCAAAGGCAGGGAAAGCGCCTTGATCAGCCCCTGGATCGAACTCAAATTATGCACCGGGCGGAATTCGTCAACGTGCGGCAGCATCATTTTGATGCCCTGCGCCTTCGGTTCAAAGCCGCCATACCTGAGCAGCGGGTTGAGCCAGATCAGCCGGCGGCAGGACCGGTGCAGCCGGTCCATCTCGAAAGCGAGTTTTGCGTCCGCCTCCCGCTCCAGCCCGTCCGAAATCAGGAGCACGATGGCGCCCTGCCCCAGCACCCGCCGCGCCCACAGCTTGTTGAAGGTATGAAGCGAGGTCGCGATGCGGGTGCCTCCGGCCCAGTCCTGCACGCTGGCCGAGCAGCTTGCCAGCGCCTCGTCGGGATCACGCTGGCGTAATGCCCGTGTCACATTGGTGAGCCGCGTGCCGAACAGGAACACCGAGACGCGCTTGCGGGCGTCGGTGATGGCATGCAGGAAATGCAGGAACAGGCGGGTATATTCGCTCATCGAGCCGGAAATATCGAGCAGCGCCACGATCGGCGCCGGCTTCTCGATCCGCCCGAGCTTTCGGATATCGATGATCTCGCCGCCGGTTCGCAAAGACCCGCGCAAGGTGCGGCGCATGTCGAGCCGAAGCCCGCGGGCATCCGGCCGGTAGCGGCGGGTTTCCAGCTCCGCCTGCGGCAGCCGCATCTTTTCGATCGCACGCGTGACCTCGGCGATCTCGGCCGCGCTCATCTGCGCAAAATCCTTCTTCTGCAGGATCTCCTTGTCGGACACCGACAGCCGCAGATCCTGCTCCTGGGCCTGCGGCTCCTCATGCATCGAGGGCTGCGCCATCGCCTCATGCACCCGGCGGGCGGCCGGCGGCGGCTTCTTCCTGGCATGCGCCGGCAGCGGCACCGAATCCAGCATGCTCTTCCACTCCTCGGCGGCGCGGAAGAACAGGTTGAAGGCCTGCCTGAAGATCAGCGCATGCTCGTGGCGCTTGACGAAGATCGATTCCAGCGTGGTGAAGACGTCGCTGCGATTGCCGATCTCGATCAGCTGCAGCGCGTGCATGGCATCGATGACCGCGCCGGGGCCGACGGGAAGCCCGGCCGCCCGCAGCGCACGGGCAAAGCCGACGACATTGTCGGCGATGTTGCCGGTCGGAGGTGCAAGATGATTGATGGCCATCGGTACCACACTCTCCGTCGTCATTCCGGGATGCGCCGCAAGGCGCTCGGTCACGTCTCGCTCGTCGCTTCCTTCAAAACCTTGTTCAGCGCATCGCCCTGCATCCGCGCGATGTCGTCCTGATATTTGAGCAGCGCTCCCAGCGTGTCTCCAACCACTTGCGCCGTCAGCGAGCGCGCGTCGAGCTCGGACAGCGCGGTCGCCCAATCGATGGTCTCGGCCACGCCCGGCGACTTGTAGAAATCCTGGTCGCGCAGCGCCTGCACGAAGCGCACCACCTGCTGCGACAGTTTGGCGGAGATGCCGGGCACGCGGCCCTTGACGATGGCGAGCTCGCGCTCGGCCGAGGGATAGTCGACCCAATGATAGAGGCAGCGGCGCTTCAGCGCGTCATGGATTTCGCGGGTGCGGTTCGAGGTGATGATGACGATCGGCGGATGCGGCGCCTTTACCGTGCCCAATTCGGGAATCGTGATCTGGAAGTCGGAGAGAATCTCCAGCAGATAGGCCTCGAAGGCTTCATCGGCGCGATCGAGCTCGTCGATCAGCAGCACCGGCGCGCCCGCGACGTCCGGCTCCAGCGCCTGCAACAGCGGCCGCTTGATCAGATAGCGGTCGGCAAAAATGTCCGAGGAAATCTGGTCGCGGTCGTGCTCGCCGGCGGCTTCCGCGAGGCGGATCGCGATCATCTGTGCCGCACTGTTCCACTCATAGACGGCGGAGGCGACGTCGAGGCCCTCATAGCATTGCAGGCGGATCAGCTTCCGTCCCAGCGCCGCCGACAGCACTTTGGCGATCTCGGTCTTGCCGACACCGGCCTCGCCCTCGAGAAACAGCGGCCGGCCCATACGCAGCGAGAGATAGGTGACGGTGGCGAGCGACCGCTCGGCAAGATAGCCGCGCGAGGTCAGAAGGTCGAGCAGCGCATCGACGGATGCAGGCAGGGCCGATGCGGTCATGGAAGAACTCTTGTTACGCCGCGGGCTAGCAACCTCACTTGGCAATCACTTGGCCGTCGCGGCTTCGACCGCGCGGCGCGCCAGTACCGCGATCAGATGCGCGCGATATTCGGCGCTGCCATGCAGGTCACTGTTGAGGCCATCGGCCGGCACGGTCATGCCGTCGAGCACCTTGTGCGAGAAGCGCTTCTTCAGGGCTTCCTCGAACGCAGTGACGCGGAATACGCCGCTGGAGCCGGCGCCGGTGACGGCCACCCGCACGTCCGACGGACGCCTGGCCACGAACACGCCGACCAGCGCATAGCGCGAGGCCTGGTTGCGGAATTTGATATAGGCCGCCTTCTTCGGCAGCGGAAACATCACCTTGATGATGATCTCGTCGGCTTCGAGCGCCGTGGTGAACAGGCCCTGGAAATACTCTTCCGGCTTGAGGCGACGCTTGTTGGTGACGATGGTCGCGCCGAGCGCCAGCACTGCGGCGGGATAGTCGGCGGTCGGATCATTGTTGGCGAGCGAGCCGCCGATCGTGCCCTTGTGGCGCACGGCGGGATCGCCGATCTGGCCGGCGAGCTCCGCCAGCGCCGGGATCGCCTCGCCGACAATGGCGGAATTGGCAACGTCGGCGTGCTTCGCAGTCGCGCCGATCACGAGCGAGCGGCCCTTCATCTCGATGGTGTCGAGGCCTTCGATGTGGGAGAGGTCGACCAAATGCGGCGGACTTGCGAGGCGCTGCTTCATCACGGGCACCAGCGTGTGGCCGCCCGCGATCAGCTTGGCGTCTTCGTTCTTGGTCAGGAGATTGGCGGCCTGCCGCACGGTCCCCGGACGATGATATTTGAATTCGTACATTGAAGCTTCCTCGCGCGCAGCGGAGCGGCGTTATCGGTTATGCGAGATCGGATTTCGCCATCGCCTTGGCACCGGCGGCGATCGACTGGACGATGTTCTGGTAGCCGGTGCAGCGGCAAAGATTGCCCTCAAGCTCCTCGCGGATCACCTGCTCGGAGAGGTCGTGCCCCCTGCGGTGAACCAGGTCGACCGCGGTCATGATCATGCCGGGCGTGCAGAAGCCGCACTGCAGGCCGTGATGCTCGCGGAAGGCTTCCTGCATCGGATGCAGCGGCGCGCCGTCGGCCGCCAGCCCCTCGATCGTCTTCACCTCATGGCCGTCGGCCATCACCGTCAGCGTGGTGCAGGACTTCACCGCCTTGCCGTCAAGATGCACGACGCAGGCGCCGCATTGCGAGGTGTCGCAGCCGACATGGGTACCGGTCAGGCGCAGATGCTCGCGCAGGAACTGCACCAGCAGAGTACGGGGGTCGATATTCGCGGAGACGGGATTGCCGTTAACGATCAGGGAAACCTTGGCCATCAGCACTCTCTTGATCTGCGCCCCGCATATCGGCGGCGCAGCGTTTAAAATCACTCCAAAAGCCATAATATGGCCCCTCCCGGCAAGGGGCAACCTTGCCGGGAGGGGCCGGACATGACTTTAGCCCTCTACCGCCTTGGCGAAATTGGCGAAGAACTCGTCGGCCAGTTTCTTGGCCGTGCCATTGATCAGGCGCTGGCCGAGCTGGGCCAGCTTGCCGCCGATCTGCGCCTCGACATTGTAGCTCAGCAGCGTACCGCCATCCTTGTCGGCGAGTGCCACGGTGGCGCCGCCCTTGGCGAAGCCGGCGACGCCGCCCTCGCCCTCGCCCGAGATCTTGTAACCATTGGGCGGGTCGAGATCGCTCAAGGTGACCTTGCCCTTGAAGCGCGCCGACACCGGCCCGACCTTCATCTTGGCGACCGCTCGGAAGCCATGCTCGTCCGTCTTCTCCAGCTCCTCGCAGCCGGGAATGCAGGCCTTCAGCACCTCCGGATCGTTCAGCTTGGCCCACACCGCTTCGCGGCTTGCGGGAAGCTGGACCTCGCCGGTCATCGTCATCGCCATGAGGACCTCCCCGAATACCCTGATCTGTTATCCCCAGTTAGAACACACGGGGGCGAAAAGGAAGGCCACCTTAGGACCATGTGGGATGCATATTCGCACACGCGAAATGCCTGGCCGCCGCGCTTTGGGATTGGCAGGGGGCGGTGAGAAATGGTTAGGTCGCGCGCACCATGAGCACCGCCCTTTCCCCTCTGCTTGCTCCGATGCTGTCGAGCGCCTCCATGCGGACCGTCTGCGACGACGCGACGACGCTGCAGCACATGCTGGATTTTGAAGCGGCCCTGGCGCGCGCCGAGGCCGCGACGGGCGTCATTCCCAGGGCCGCGGTCGAGGCGATAGCGAAAGCCTGCAAGGCCGAATCGTTTGACGTGGCCGCACTTGCGGAAGCTGCGACGCGCTCCGGCAATCTCGCCATTCCGCTGGTGAAGGCGCTGACCTCCGCGGTCGCCAAATCAGATGCGGAGGCTTCGCGATATGTGCATTGGGGCGCAACCAGTCAGGACGTGATTGATACGGCGGCGATGCTGACCCTTCGGATGGGCGTCGATGTGCTGCTGGCTGATCTCGACCGCGCCATCGCGGGCTTTGCGGCGCTGGCGCGAAAACATCGCCACACGGCGGTGGTGGCGCGTACCTGGCTGCAGCATGCGCTGCCGATGCCGTTCGGCCTGAAGCTCGCGGAGTACGCCGCGGCACTGCATCGCTCCAGGCTGCGCCTCAAGCGACTGCGCGAAGAGGCATTGGCGCTGCAATTCGGCGGCGCGGCGGGCACGCTCGCCGCACTCGGCGACAAGGGACTCGCGGTCAGTGAAGCGTTGGCGCGAGAGCTGAAATTACCGCTGCCCGAGGCGCCCTGGCACACCCATCGCGACCGCATCGCCGAAGCGGCTTCCGTGTTCGCCATCCTCGCCGGCAGTTGCGGCAAGATCGCGCGCGACGTTTCGCTCATGATGCAGACCGATGTCGGCGAAGCCTTCGAGCCTGCCGGCGTTGGCCGCGGCGGCTCCTCCACCATGCCGCACAAGCGCAACCCGGTTGCGGCCGCGAGCGCGCTTGGCGCTGCGACCATGGCGCCCAATCTCGCCGCTACCATCTTCGCCGCGCAGGTGCAGGATCACGAGCGCAGCGCCGGTCCCTGGCACGCGGAATGGCCGACCCTGCCGGCGCTGATGCTGGTCACCTCAGGCGCGCTCGCCGCGATCGTGGATCTCGCCGAGGGCCTGGAAGTCGACGCGGCGCGGATGCTCGAAAATCTCGATGCGACGCACGGGCTGATCATGGCGGAAGCCGTCACCTTCGCGCTCGCCGAGAAGATCGGCAAAAGCGACGCGCATCATCTGGTCGAAGCGGCGAGCAAGAAAGCGATCGCCGATAAAAAACATCTGCGCGACGTGCTAACAAGCGATTCGAAGGTGACGGCGCATCTCGATGCGAACAAGATTGCCGCGCTGTTCGAGCCGATGGCCTATCAGGGCGCCTCACAGGCCCTGATCGACCGGCTGCTCGCTTCGCTCGATACGAAATAACGTGATGTCATTGCCGGGCTTGACCCGGCAATCCATCAACTTGAAAAGACTCTCTTTAGATGGATGCGCGGGTCGCTTGAGTTTAAGACGCGCTTCGCGCTTTCGCCGCGCGCATGACGAGGGGAAGACGAAAACATGCCGATGATCGATGCCGACGGTTGCCTGCTCAATGTCTCCGTCGAGGGCCGCGACGGCGGGCCGACATTGATGCTGTCGAACTCGCTCGGCACCAATCTCAATATGTGGGAGCCACAGATGAAGGCGCTGACGCAGGTGTTCCGCGTCATCCGCTACGACCGCCGCGGCCATGGCAAGTCGCAGGTCCCGCCCGGTCCCTATTCGATGGAACGTTTCGGCCGCGACGTGCTCGCGATCCTCGACGATCTCAACATCGAGAAGGTGCATTGGTGCGGACTGTCGATGGGCGGCATGGTCGGGCAATGGCTGGGCGCCAACGCGCCGGAGCGCATGGGCAAGATCATCCTCTCCAACACCGCCTGCTATTACGCCGACCCAACCAACTGGCACAACCGCATCAAGGCGGTGAAGGAAGGTGGCATAGCCGCCGTCGCCGAAACCGTGATCGCGGGCTGGCTCACCGCGGACTTCCGCGAGCGCGAGCCGCAGATCACCGCGAACCTGAAGGCGATGCTGCTGGCATCGCCCGTGCCCGGCTACCTCGCCTGCTGCGAAGCGCTGTCGACGCTCGACCAGCGCGAACTCTTGCCTGCCATCAAGAGCCCGACGCTGGTGATCGCCGGCCGCCAGGACATGGCCACGCCCATTGCCGCCGGCGAATTCATCCGCAGCAAGATCCCCGGCGCGAGCCTCACCATCCTCGACGCCGCCCATATTTCCAATATCGAGCAATCGCACGCCTTTACCGACACGGTGGTCGGCTTCTTGACGCAACGGTAGCAACTGAAAACGTCATTGCGAGCCATCGGGCGCGCATTCGCGCGACCCGTTGGATCGCAATGACGAGGAGGAAACATCCATGGACGACCAACAGCGCCGCGACGGCGGCATGGGCCAGCGCCGCAGGGTCCTGGGCAATGCCTGGGTCGACAAATCCGTCGCCAACCGCAACGCCTTCAACACCGACTTCCAGGACCTGATCACGCGCTATGCCTGGGGCGAGATCTGGACGCGGCCGCATTTCGACGAGCGCACGCGCCGCGTGCTTGTGATCAGCACCCTGGTCGCGCTCGGCAGTTGGGACGAGTTTCGCCTGCATGTGCGCGCCGCACTCGCCGAAGGCGGTTTCACGCCCGACGACATCAAGGAAATTCTCTTGCAGCAGGCGATCTATTGCGGCGTGCCCGCCGCCAATCACGCCGTGAAGGAAGCCTCAGCCATTATTGAGGAGCTGGGGCTGTTGAAGCGGTAACTCACCAGGCGGCTGTTGGGCAGCTTCCGCCGTCTTTGGCTGTGCCGGGCCCTCCACCAGCAGCAGGATGGCGGTGCCGAGCAGCATCAACAGCTCGGTCGCATGCAGCCGCATGGCCTCCAGCTCGTGCACATAGGAGGCCATCAGCATCATGGCAAAGCAAATGACACTGCCGAGGCCGAGCGCGATCGCGAGCGCCTCGTTGCAGCCGCCCGCCTTGCGGATCGATGGCCGCGCAAGCAGCACCAGGAAGATGGCGAAGAACGCCACCACCGTCATCCGGGCGAGCGCGAGCAGCCAGGCAGTGCGCACCATGCCGGTCGCCGCGAATTGCAGATAGTCGCTGGCGAAGAACGCGACGGCGACGTTCGCCCGCTCATAGAAGGAGTGGATCGGCGCTTCCGTGATCCTGTACGCGAGGATGGTCCAGGTCGGAATGAAATAGGCCGCCAGCAGCGCGCCGTTGAATGAGCTGATCCGCCAGTTCGTGGACATGTCGCTTCCCGCAATCGATGGGCGTGCTGTGAGGCGACACACCCTTTGCGGCGAAGTAACTCCCTTAAAGTGAGAGCGGCAATGTAAACCCTTTGTTTACCTTAACCGCGCGGCCCACCTGCCCCTCGCCAAAGAAAAGTCCCGCCCTTCGGCGGGACCTTCCTCTTTATTCCATGTCGCCCGAACTAGCGTCCCTCGCCGGGGTCCTGTTGCTGCTGGCCCGGCTTCCGCTGGCCGCCGCCCTGCTGCTGTTGGCCAGGCTTCTGGCCTGGCTTCTGCTGACCCGGATTCTGGGTCTGCTGGCCAGGGTTCTGGTTTGGATTGCTCATTCGGGATCTCCCTTGTTGAATACAAGTCGGGACCAACCCCCTCCCCGACCAATTGGTTGCGCGCGGGAACAGAGGTTCCCGGACGTTTTTAATGTGTCGATCGAATGTCCGGGACGGGGCAGCGGAACCGGCTGTAAAAACAACCCTGTACAAGCCCTTTGGACTATACGCCGCGCTGTTGCCGCACCCGGTTCCCACCTGTTAGAAACGGCACGACGTGAGCGTTCCAGGCTGCCCGGGGGCCCGCGCCGCGTCGTCGTCACAAAGCGGCAGCATGGAATATTTCGCCCAGCAGCTCATCAACGGCCTCGTGCTCGGCTCGATCTACGGGCTGATCGCAATCGGCTACACCATGGTCTACGGCATCGTCGGCATGATCAATTTCGCCCACGGTGATATCTTCATGATTGGCGGCTTCATCGCGCTGATCTCGTTTCTGGTGCTGGTCTCGTTCGGGCTGACCACGGTACCCGTGATCCTGCTGATCGTGCTGCTGGTCTCGATGGCGATCACCGCGCTCTATGGCTGGACCGTGGAGCGCATCGCCTACCGGCCGCTGCGCCATTCCTTCCGTCTCGCGCCGATGCTGTCGGCGATCGGCATGTCCTTCGTGCTGTCGAACTATTCGCAGGTCGCGCAAGGCGCCCGCGTGAAACCGGTGCCGCCGATCATCACCGGCGGCTACACCCTGCATGAAAGCGCCGGCGGCTTTGCCGTGCAGCTCTCCAACATCCAGATCGTCGTGGTGCTCACCACCATCGTGCTGCTCGCGATCTTCACCTGGCTCGTGGCGCGCACGCGGCTCGGACGCGACATGCGCGCCTGCGAGCAGGACCAGACCATGGCCGCGCTGCTCGGTGTGGATGTCGACCGCACCATCTCCATGACCTTCGTGATCGGTGCGGCGCTGGCCGCCGTCGCCGGCATGATGTACCTGCTCTATTACGGGCTGGTCGATTTCTACATGGGCTTTGTCGCAGGGATCAAGGCGTTCACCGCTGCCGTGCTCGGCGGCATCGGCTCGCTGCCCGGCGCGATGCTGGGCGGGCTTGCCATCGGCCTGATCGAGACACTGTGGTCGGCCTATTTCTCGGTCGAGTACAAGGACGTCGCCGCGTTCTCGATCCTGATCGTCGTGCTGATCTTCATGCCGACCGGCCTGCTCGGCCGGCCCGAAATCGAGAAAGTCTGAGCGCGTGGCAGCATCCGCGCCCGACTCCGGCCCGGCCGCGCGCGGCTTGGGGATTCCGTTCATCCTGAAGAAGGCGTTGATCAGCGCCGGCGTCGCGCTGGTGCTGTTCTCGCTGATGGTCGGCATCCGCACCGAGGCCGGACCGACGGGACAATTGATCTACTGGACGCGCTTCGGCGATCTCGCAGCCCTCGTCGGCGCGGTGTTCGGCGGCAGCATCGTGATCGAGGTCTTGCGGCAATGGCTCGGGCCTGCAGACACGCGCGGGCTCATTCCGCCGTCGGTGCAGCACGGCCTTTCGATCGCCGGCCGTCTGGTCGGGCCGGCGCTGTTGATCTTCACCCTCCTCGTTCCCGTCATCTTCTACAATCAACGCTACATTCTCGACCTCGGCATCCTCGTCCTCACCTATGTGATGCTGGGCTGGGGGTTGAATGTCGTGGTCGGCCTCGCCGGCCTGCTTGATCTCGGCTATGTCGCGTTCTACGCGGTCGGCGCCTATTCCTACGCGCTGCTGGCCACCAATTTCGGCCTGTCGTTCTGGGTCTGCCTGCCGCTTGCCGGCATCCTCGCCTCTTTCTGGGGCGTGCTGCTCGGCTTTCCCGTGTTGCGGCTGCGCGGCGATTATCTTGCGATCGTCACGCTCGCCTTCGGCGAAATCATCCGCCTCGTCATCATCAACTGGCAGTCTCTCACCGGCGGCCCCAACGGCGTCTCCGGCATTCCGCGCCCGACCTTGTTCGGCATTCCGCTCATACCGGGCGATGACGGGCTCGCTGCCAAGCTCGGCATCGAGTTCTCGCCGACCCATCGCATCGTGTTCCTGTTCTACCTGATCCTCGCGCTCGCCTTGCTCACCAACTGGGTGACGATCAGGCTCCGCCGGCTGCCGATCGGGCGGGCCTGGGAAGCGCTGCGCGAGGACGAGGTCGCCTGCCGCGCGCTCGGCATCAACACCACAACGACCAAGCTCACGGCGTTCGCGACCGGTGCGATGTTCGGCGGTTTTGCCGGCGCCTTCTTCGCGACGCGGCAGGGGTTCATCAGCCCGGAGTCCTTCACCTTCCAGGAATCGGCGCTGGTGCTTGCGATCGTCGTGCTCGGCGGCATGGGCTCGCAGCTTGGCGTGGCGCTTGCCGCGCTCACCATGATCGGCGGCTTCGAGCTGTTCCGCGGCCTCGAACAATACCGCATGCTGGTGTTCGGCATCGCCATGGTGCTGATCATGATCTGGCGGCCGCGCGGGCTGATCGGCCATCGCGCGCCGACGGTGTATCTGAAGCAGGCGCGGGCGATCTCCTCCGACCTCGTCAAGGAGGGACACGGATGAGCGGCGAGACCATTCTCTCCGTCGATCGTCTCACCATGCGCTTCGGCGGCATCGTCGCCGTCAACGATCTCTCCTTCGCCGCCGGCCGGAAGAAGATCACCGCGCTGATCGGCCCGAACGGCGCCGGCAAGACCACCGTGTTCAACTGCATCACCGGCTTCTACAAGCCGACGGCCGGCACCATGCGGCTCGCCCGCGACGATGCCGCCGAGATCGCGCTGGAGCGGCTGAACGATTTCCGCATTTCCAAGCAGGCCAAGGTCGCGCGCACCTTCCAGAACATCCGCCTGTTTCCAGGCATGACCGCGCTGGAAAATCTGATGGTGGCGCAGCACAATGCGCTGATGCGGGCCTCGGGCCTGACCTTCCTCGGCCTGATCGGCGCGCCGGTCTATCGAGCGGCCGAAAAGCGCGCAATCGATCTCGCAAAGTTCTGGCTCGATCGTATCGGCTTGATCGACCGCGCCGATGACGCCGCCGGCAATCTGCCCTATGGCGACCAGCGCCGGCTCGAGATCGCGCGCGCGATGTGCACCGAGCCCGCACTGCTCTGTCTCGACGAGCCCGCGGCCGGCCTGAACGCGCGCGAGAGCGCCGCGCTGAGCGAACTGCTCTTGTCCATCCGCAACGACCAGGGCACCTCGATCCTGCTGATCGAGCACGACATGAGCGTGGTGATGGAAATCTCCGACCATGTCGTGGTGATGGATTATGGCGTCAAGATCGCCGAGGGCGCGCCGCAGCAGGTCCGCGACGATCCCAAGGTGATCGCGGCCTATCTCGGCGCCGACGAGAGCGAAGCCATCGCCGTGATGGAGAGCGGCACGTGACGGCGCCCGCTACTCCCCTGCTCGCGATCCGGGGCTTGCGCGCGGCCTATGGCAAGATCGAGGCGCTCAAGGGCGTCGATCTCGAGATCAATTCCGGCGAGATTGTTGCCCTGATTGGCGCAAACGGTGCCGGCAAGTCGACGCTGATGATGACGATCTTCGGCCGTCCGCGCGCCCGCGCCGGCGATATCCTGTTCGATGGCCGTGACATCACCGCGGTCCCGACGCATGAGATCGCGCGGCTGCGGATCGCGCAAGCGCCGGAGGGCCGCCGGATTTTCCCGCGCATGAGCGTCGCCGAAAACCTGCAGATGGGCGCGGATGCGACCGATACCTCGGAAGCGGAGCGCGAGAACGGCTTCGAACGTGTGTTCGCGCTGTTTCCGCGGCTGAAGGAGCGGCTTGCCCAGCGCGGCGGCACGCTCTCCGGCGGCGAGCAGCAGATGCTCGCGATCGGCCGCGCGCTGATGAGCCGCCCGCGCCTGCTGCTGCTCGACGAGCCCTCGCTGGGCCTGGCACCCCTGATCGCCCGCCAGATCTTCGATGCGATCCGCACCTTGAACCGCCAGGACGGGCTCACCGTGCTGATCGTCGAGCAGAACGCCAACCATGCGCTCAAACTCGCCCATCGTGGCTATGTCATGGTCAACGGCCTGATCACCCTGAAAGGAACCGGCGCTGAGCTCCTGGAGCGCCCGGAAATCCGTGCCGCCTATCTGGAAGGCGGCCGGCGGGGCTAGCGCCAGTTGGCGTGTGCGGCAAAGCACCCCCGAATTGCCTGAAAATTGCCGATGACTTCGCGGTAAAATCGGCCGACAATAGGCTGGATTACCCGGCGTGTCCGGGGACAGACCCCAAGGTGATCGCGAGGACCCTCATGAAATCAGTAAAGCTCATCGGCCTGGCATTCGGCGCAACGCTCGCGCTGTCGACGGCAGCACTTGCGCAAGACATACCGGTCGCGGTCGCAGGCCCGATGACGGGCGGCGAGTCCGCATTCGGCCGGCAGATGAAGAACGGCGCCGAGATGGCGGTGGCCGACCTCAACGCCGGCGGCGGCGTGCTCGGCAAGAAACTGTCGCTGGACGTCGAGGACGACGCCTGCGATCCCAAGCAGGCGCGTTCGGTCGCCGAAAAGATCGGTAGCGCGAAAGTTCCGTTCGTCGCCGGCCATTATTGCTCGTCGTCGTCGATCCCGGCTTCGGAGGCCTATGCCGACGGCAACGTGCTGCAGATTACGCCGGCCTCGACCAACCCGCTGTTCACCGAGCGCAAGCTCTGGAACGTGGCGCGCGTCTGCGGCCGCGACGACCAGCAGGGCACGGTCGCGGGCGACTACATCGCCAAGAATTACAAGGGCAAGAACGTCGCCATCCTCAACGACAAGACCACCTACGGCAAGGGTCTTGCCGACGAGACCAAGAAGGCGCTCAACAAGGCGGGCGTCACCGAAAAGCTGTATGAGTCCTACAACAAGGGCGACAAGGACTTCAACGCCATCGTCTCGCGCCTGAAGAAAGAGAACATCGATCTTGTCTATGTCGGCGGCTACCATCAGGAAGCCGGTCTCATCATCCGCCAGATGCGTGATCAGGGGCTGAAGACCGTGCTGATGGCGGGCGATGCGCTGGCCGACAGGGAGTTCGCTTCCATCACCGGTCCGCAAGGCGAAGGCACCCTCTTCACCTTCGGTCCCGATCCGCGCAACAAGCCGACCGCGAAGGCGATCGTCGAGAAGTTCAAGGCCAAGAACATCGACCCCGAAGGCTATACGCTCTACACCTATGCCGCGTTCCAGGTGTGGTCGAAGGCCGTCGCCAAGGCCGGCACCACCGACCCGAAGAAGGTGATGGAGACCATCAAGGGCGGCAAGTGGGACACCGTGATCGGCACGATGGAGTTCGACGCCAAGGGCGACATCAAGCAGATCGACTACGTCGTCTACAAGTGGGACGACAAGGGCGGCTACGCCGAAGTCAATCCCAAGGGGTCGTAAAAAAGCGATCGCGCGAGTTGTAGGGTGGGCAAAGGCGCGAATGCGCCGTGCCCACCATCAACGCTTCCAAAAGGATGGTGGGCACGCTTACGCTTTGCCCACCCTGCGATCCTTCCGGCTTTCACACCGCGATCTTCTCAGCCTTCACCCGCTTGGCCGATCCACGCGCCTTCTCGATGGCGCGGATCAATTCGATGGGACGAAACGGCTTCTGCAGGCAGACCACGCTCGACAGATCGGACGACCGCGCCACTGCATCCAGCGTCGCCATCCCGGATACGGCCACGACGGCGAGATGCGGAACCTGTTCGCGCATGGCGGCGATCAGGTCGAAGCCGCAGGTATCCTCCAGGAAGATATCGACGACGGCGGCGTCAAAGCTTTCGGCGGCGAACGCCTTCAGCCCCGCCTTGGCGCTTTCGGCTTCGGTGACTTCGAAACGGTTGAGGCGCAGTACCATGCAGATCATCGCGCGTACGTCCTGCTGGTCGTCGACAACGAGAATGCGGGGCATCATTCACTCCAGGATCGCTTCGCGGCCTAAACCTACAATGGAACGTCTGACGTACGGCACAGTCCGCGCGCAAAATTTCGACCGATCAGTAAAGGCACGGTTACCGGGAACCCACGCACCCGATTTGGAGCCGCGAAGATTTGAGCTATACGTAACTCTGGGTTGATTCCCCAAAATCAATAATGCGGCCATAGAGATACCGCACTCGATCGGAGTTCGCGGGAGGCGTGAATGCAGACGGTCGGTGACCGCAATATTTTTCTGTCGACGCTGCCGGCCAGCCGGGCTGACCGCATCGCAGCATCGATCATTGTCGCCGTTTCTGCCGTTCTGTTCGCCATCGCCGTTCCCTTTGCCGGCATCCCGCTCACCCCGGTTCCAGCATTCGTCGCCGCCTACCAGTCCGCGCTCGCGATCAATGACGTCATCACCGCGGTGCTGCTGCTGTCGCAGTTTGCGATCCTGCGCTCGCGCGCGCTGCTGCTGCTTGCCAGCGGCTATCTCTTCACCGCCGCCGCCGCGGTCATACACGCCCTGAGCTTCCCCGGCCTGTTCACGCCGTCGGGATTGCTCGGTGCCGGCCCGCAGACCACGGTCTGGCTCTACATGGTCTGGCACGGCGGCTTCCCGCTGTTCGTGCTGGGCTACGGCCTCAACAAGGCGCGCGACGGCGGTGCCAAGGTAAAACTGCCGACCTCGACCGCGATCCTCGCCAGCATCGCCGCAGTCATCCTCGCCATGACCGCCTTTACCTGGCTCGCCACCGCCGCCCACGACCTGCTGCCGACGCTGCTGAGCCAGGGCCGCTACACGCCGGCCATGGTCGGCGTGGTGTGGGCGGTATGGAGCCTCAGCCTCGCCGCGCTGTTCGTGCTCTGGTATCGCCGGCCGCATTCGGTGCTCGATGTCTGGCTGATCGTGGTGCTCTGCGCCTGGCTGTTCGACATCGCGCTGTCGGCGATCTTCAACGTGGCGCGGTTCGATCTCGGCTTTTATGTCGGGCGCATCTACGGGCTTTTCGCGGCGAGCTTCGTGCTGGCGGTGCTGCTGGTCGACAATGTCGCGCTGCAGGCGCAAATGTCGCGGCTGCTGCGGTCGATGCGGCGCGAAGCCGCCTTCACCCGCGACCAGTACAAGGTGCGCGAGCGGCTGTTCAGCGCCGTGGTGGAGTCCTCCAATGACGCCATCATCACCCAGGCGCTCGACGGCACCATCACCGGATGGAACCGCGCCGCCGAGCGGCTGTTCGGCTACGCCGCGGACGAAGCGGTCGGGCAACACATCTCGCTCATCGTGCCGCCGCACCGGCGCGACGAAACCGACGGCATTCTCGATCGCATCCGCCGCGGAGAGTTGATCGACAATTTCGAAACCGTGCGGGTGCACGAGGACGGTCGCAATGTCGACGTCTCCGTCAGCATTTCTCCGCTGCACTCGGCCGCCGGCGACATCATCGGCGTCTCCAAGATCGCGCATGACATCACCGAGAGCAAGCGGACGCAGACGGCGCTCACCCGCGAGAGCGAGGAGCGGCAGCGCATCTTCGAGACCTCGCAGGACCTGATCCTGGTCACCGACGGTTTCGGCCATTTCGTCCAGGTCAGCCCCAGCGTGGAGAAAATCCTGGGCTACCGGCCCGACGAGATGATCGGACACAGCGCGGTCGGTTTCATCCACCCCGACGATCTCGAGAGCACGCGGCAGGAAATGCGCGCCGCCCGGCGCGGATTGCAGGTGCGCAGCTTCGAGGCGCGCTATCCGCACCGCGACGGACACATCGTCACGCTGAACTGGATGGGAAGCTGGTCCGAGCCGGTGCGGCGCCACTTTTTCATCGGCCGCGATCTCACCGAGAAGCACGCCGCCGAAGCCCAGATGCGGCAGGCCCAGAAGATGGATGCGATCGGCCAGCTCACCGGCGGCGTCGCCCATGACTTCAACAACATCCTGACCGTCATCACCGGCACCATCGGCATCCTGGCCGATGCGGTCGCCGAACACCCGGAGCTGGTCTCGATCGCCAAGCTGATCGACGATGCCGCCGAGCGCGGCGCGCAATTGACCAAGCATCTCCTGGCATTCGCGCGCAAGCAGCCGCTGCAGCCAGTCGAGATCGACGTCAATTCGCTGATCCTCGAAGCCGGCAAATTGCTGCATCCGACGCTGGGCGAGCAGATCGAGATCTCGCCAAAGCTCGCGCACGACGTCTGGTCGGCGATGGTCGATCCGAGCCAGCTCACGACCGCAGTCCTCAATCTCGCCTTGAATGCGCGCGACGCGATGCCCCGCGGCGGCAAGCTGACGCTCGAGACCGGCAACATCCATCTCGACGAAGACTATGCGCGG
>DATMNV010000267.1:0-16224 GCA_035568535.1 Bradyrhizobium sp. | reverse complement strand
TAAATCGGTGTCGCAAATAGGGAATTTTGATGCCAGCCAAGTCGAACAAGACCTTCCTCACCTACGCGATCACCGGCAACATCACCAAGCCGGAGCAGTCGCCGCACCTGCCGATCACCCCGCAGCAGATCGCCGACAGCGCGCTGGAGGCAGCCGAAGCGGGGGCGGCCGTCGCGCATGTCCATGTCCGCGATCCCGCGACGGGGCGGCCGTCGATGGAGATCGATCTCTACCGCGACGTGATGGACCGCATCCGCGCCAAGAACCACGACCTCATCATCAACCTCACCACCGGCCCCGGCGGACGTTTTGTCCCCTCGGAACAGGACCCGAAGATCGCCGGTCCCGGCACCACGCTGATGCCGCCGGAAAAGCGCGTCGAGCATGTCGAGCTGTTGCGTCCGGACATCTGCACGCTCGATCTCAACACTATGAACTCCGGCGGCGAGGTGGTGATCAACACGCCGCGCAATGTGCGCAAGATGGCGGACCGCATGCGCGCCGTACGCGTGCTGCCGGAGATCGAGCTGTTCGACAGCGGCGACTGCCACCTCGCGCGCGACATGTTCGCCGACGGCTCGCTCGAGGGGCCCGGCCTGTTCTCGCTCGTGCTCGGTGTCAAATACGGCTTCAACCCGTCACCCGAGACCATGATGTATGCGAGAGGCCTGCTGCCGCCGGGCGCGATCTGGTCCGGCTTCGGCATCGGCCGCGCCGAGTTTCCGATGGTGGCGCAGGCCTGGCTGCTCGGTGGCCATGTGCGGGTAGGGATGGAGGACAATCTCTTTATGTCCAAGGGCGTGCTGGCGAAGAGCAATGCGGAGCTGGTCGCGCATGCGGTGACGATTTTGCACATGATGGGCGCCGACATTGCGAGCGCCAAAGAAGCGCGGGCGATGCTGAAGCTGGCATAGCAGAGGCCTATTTGGCGGTGAGGGCCGCGGAACGGGCGACTGGTTTTTCTTTCCCGCCCGCCACCAGCCCCATCACCGCTACATCCACCACGCGCGCGATCACGCCCTCGACGTCGTCGACGTCGCATTTGCCTTCCGACAGTTTCGCGAGCCGCTCGCTGTCGCGCACGGTCTGCTGCGCCATGGCGAGCGCGAAGTGCAGGCCCCAGTAGAGCTCGACATCGCTGCGATCGGGCAGCGAGCGGCGCATTGCGGCGACGAATTTTCTTAAGTGATCGATCTCGCGATTGCGGATGCGGCGGATCGCCGGCACTGACTCGATGTTGACACGGATCATGAAGCGCGCCGGCGTCGAGGTCTGATTGGCGGGACCGAGGCAGCCGCGCAGGGTGGGGCCGACGAGGGCGCGCAGCACCTCGGAAATGTCGGCGCGTCCATTGCCGGCTTCTTCGGCCTCGCGCAATTCCCGCAACCGTTCCTTGTTCAGCGCGAGGCTGCGGGTGACGAACAATTCGGCGATCAGTTCGTCCTTGGAGCCGAAGTGATAGTTCACCGCAGCGAGGTTGACGTTGGCCGCCGCGACGATGTCGCGCAGCGTCACATCGCCGAAGCCGCGATCGGCATAGAGCCGCTCGGCGGCGGCGAGGATGGCGGATCGGGTCTGATCGCTCGGCATGGATCACCTCTACCAGAGCGGTTGCATTTCAAACATTTGTATGAAACTATCGTTTTAAAGGCCGGAAATGTCAATGCGCGATAATTTGCGCACCGCATGTTTCGGCCTGTCACGCTTCCGTCATGCGCGCCCGTGGCCGCGAAGGCTCTTGCGGTGCGCTGATGGCGGGGAGAGAGTGCGGCCCAACAATTTCGAAGAACAGGTGAGGAGCGTCCCATGGATTTCACGATGTCGGACAGGCAGAAGGAATGGCTCGGCCGGGTGCAGGCTTTCATGACCCAGCATGTCCGCCCCGCGGTGCCGATCTACAAGCAGCAGGACGCCGAAGGTCCGCGCTGGAAGGTGATCCCGGTTCTTGAAGACCTGAAGAAGAAGGCGAAGGCCGAAGGCCTCTGGAACATGTTCATGCCGCCGAACGCGCACGAAGACGACGAATTCCGTGGCGCGGGATTGAGTAATCTCGAATACGCGCCGCTTGCCGAAGAGATGGGCCACATCGGCTGGGCTTCCGAGGTGTTCAATTGCTCGGCGCCCGACACCGGCAACATGGAAGTGTTCATGCGCTACGGCACGAAAGAGCAGAAGCGCAAATGGCTGAAGCCGCTGATGGAGGGCGAGATCCGCTCCGCCTTCCTGATGACCGAACCGGCGGTGGCCTCGTCGGACGCGACCAACATCGAAACGCGGATCGAGAAGGACGGCGATCACTACGTCATCAACGGCCGCAAATGGTGGTCGTCGGGCGTCGGCGATCCCCGCTGCAAGATCGCGATCCTGATGGGCAAGACGGATCCTTCCGCCGCGCGCCACCAGCAGCAGTCGCAGATCCTCATTCCCCTCGACACATCAGGCATCAAGGTCGAGCGCATGCTGCCGGTATTCGGCTTCGACGACGCGCCGCATGGCCATGCCCAGGTGCTGCTCGAGAACGTCCGCGTTCCCAAGGAGAACATCCTGCTCGGCGAGGGCCGGGGTTTCGAGATCGCGCAGGGCCGTCTCGGCCCGGGCCGCATCCATCACTGCATGCGCACCATCGGCAAGGCGGAAGAGGCGCTGGAGAAGATGGTGAAGCGGCTGATGTCGCGTACCGCCTTCGGCAAGAAGATCATCGAATTTTCGGTCTGGGAACAGCGCATCGCGGAAGCCCGCACCGATATCGAGATGAACCGGCTGCTCTGCCTCAAGGCCGCCGACATGATGGACAAGGTCGGCAACAAGACCGCGCAGCTCGAGATCGCCATGATCAAGGTCGCGGCGCCGAACATGGCGCTGAAGATCATCGACCAGGCGATCCAGGCTTTTGGCGGCGCCGGCGTCACCGAGGATGCGGGCCTTGCGCGGGACTATGCCTCGATGCGCACCATGCGTCTGGCAGATGGCCCCGACGAGGTCCATAACCGCGCCATTGCCAGACTTGAACTTCGGAAGTATGCAAACTCTCCGACCAAGCACTAACGGGGGCACCAGCAGCGCTCCCGCAGCGAGCATGATCCCGGAAAAGTGGGTACCGGTTTTCCGATAAGGATCATGCTCCAACAAAAAAGGGAGCGCCAAGGTGGCCGACGGCGTCAGGAAAGACGAGGAATTTTCCGGCACCAAGCCGGTCGAGGAACGGCATCGGATCGACGAGATCAGCCTCGATCGCTGGATGGCCCAGAACGTCGAGGGCTATCGGGGACCGCTGACCGTCCTGCAATTCAAGGGCGGCCAGTCCAATCCGACCTACCGGCTCGACACGCCCGGCCGTTCCTATGTGATGCGGCGCAAACCGTTCGGTAAGCTGTTGCCGTCGGCGCACGCCGTCGACCGCGAGTTCCGCGTCATTGCCGCGCTTTCCAAACAGAAATTTCCCGTGGCGCATGCCTATGCGCTCTGCACCGACGACAACGTCATCGGTTCGGCCTTCTACATCATGTCGATGGAAGAGGGCCGGGTGTTCTGGGATCCCGCGCTGCCGGCCCAGACCCCGGAAGACCGGCGGAAAATCTTCATCAGCAAGATCGAGACGCTGGCGCATCTGCACAACTTCGAACCCGAGAAGATCGGCCTGTCCGATTTCGGCCGGCCGGGAAATTATTTCGCACGCCAGGTCGACCGCTGGACCAAGCAGTATCGCGCCTCCGAGACCCAGCACATTCCCGAAGTGGAAAAGCTGATCGTGTGGCTGCCGAAGACGCTGCCCGAGCAGAAGCGCGTCTCCATCGTCCACGGCGACTACCGCCTCGACAACATGATCTTCCATCCGACCGAGCCGCGGGTGAAGGCGGTGCTGGACTGGGAACTGTCGACGCTCGGCGATCCCATGGCCGACTTCACCTATCTCTTGATGCAATGGACCATGCCGGGGCTGGCCGGCGCCGACCTCAACTCGCTCAACATCCCGACCATGGAAGAGGCCGCGCAGATCTATTGCAACGTCGCCGGCACCGCGGTGCCCGACCTCAACTGGTATTTTTCCTACAACCTGTTTCGCCTCGCGGGCATCACCCAGGGCATCGCGGGGCGCATTCGCGACGGCACCGCGGCGAATGCGAGGGCCATGGAGTCCGCCAAGCGCACCGTGCCGCTGGCGAAAGCCTCCTGGGAATACGCGCAGAAGGCCGGCGCGGTGTGAGAGACAAGGGCGTGCTGAAAGGCGCGCCCTTTCGTCATTCCGGGATGCGCGAGGCGCGAGCCCGGAATCCATACTCCCGATCGTGGTTACGGATTCCGGGCCCGCGCCTCACGGCACGTCCCGGAATGACGACAGAGAGAGTCTGCACAAAACGTAAGCGCGGCCCGATGCCGCAAACGCGACGACCGGGCCACGAACAAAAGAGACGCCTCGTGCAATAGTAGCAGGCGGCCAGGCGCGGCGTGTGTTGACTTTCGCGAGCCGCCTCTCGATACTTCCAGAAAAAGATCAAGAAAACAGTCGCAAAGACGACTTTCAGTCTCGGAGGGAGAACGCGCCATGCCGACTTCACGCAGGACGCTGCTGAAGGGGACCGCGGCCACTGCGGCCGTAATGAGCCTCGATTGGACGCGCGCGCAGGCGCAAGCAGAAACCATCCGCATCGGCACCATCTACGACCTGTCCGGCCCGTTCGCGGCTGGCGGCTCAGTAGCGTCCTCGGTCGGCACCGACATCGCCATCGACCTCGTCAACGAGAAGGGCGGCGTCGGCGGCAAATACAAGGTCGCCCCGGTCAAGGCGGACTCGCAGAGCAAGGCCGATGTCGCGATCAACGAGGTCGAGCGGCTGATCAGCCAGGAGAAGGTCGACATCATCGACGGCGTGTTCGCGAGCGCGCACGCGGTGCCGCTCGCCGCCAAGATCGAGCAGCAGAAGAAGATCCTATGGATCACCACGGCGGTTTCGACCGCGGTGTTCAAGGACAAGAACCTGCGTTACGTCTTCCGCGCCCAGATCCATTCGGATCAATACGGCCAGGCCTTTGCCGGCTTCCTCGGCGAACACGCCAAGGCCAAGCTCGGCATGGAGGCCAAGGACGTCAAGGTCGCGTTGATCCACGAGGACGGCCCCTACGGCGTCGGCGTCGCCGCAGCGGACGAAGCCTTCTCCAAGCAGGTCGGAGTCCAGATCGTGCTGAAGGAAGGTTATTCGGCCGCCGCGCCCGACCTCTCGACGCTCGTCACCAAGATCAAGCGCTCCGGCGCCGATGTGATCTCGCATGCCGGCTACAACCCCGACATCACGCTGTTCCTGCGCCAGGCGCGCGAGAATGGGCTTCGCTTCAAGATGCTGTTCGGCGCCGGCGCCGGCTACAGCCAGCTCGACAAGTTGCGCGCGACCTTCGGCGCCGACATCGACAATTTCTGCAACATCGATCCGGTGCCCGCCCAACTGCTCGATCCGGCGAAGCTCGCGCCGGGGCTCGGCGACCTCATCAAGACCATGGTCGAGCGCTTCAAGGCCAAGACCGGCGCCACCGAAGTGCCGCCGCATTGCTCGATGGGCTTCAACCAGACCTGGGTGCTGCTCAACAATGTGCTGCCGGTCGCCAAGGAGAAATATGGCGGCTTCGATCCCGAGGCGATCCGCAAGGCCGCGCTCGATGTCGACATTCCCCCGGGCGGCACCATCCAGGGCTATGGCGTGAAATTCTTCCCGCCGGATACGCCGATGTCCGGCCAGAACGAGCGTTCCACGCCGGTGGTGATGCAGAATGCCGGCGAGCGCATCACGGTGGTCTGGCCGACCAATATCCGCACGCAAGACCCGGTCTTCCCGCTGCCGAAATCGTCGATTTACGCAGCATGATCCGGAAAAGTGGGAACCGGTTTTCCGAAAAGATCATGCTCAAAAAAAGAGAATCGAGCGGGATGACGATTCGAAGAAGCGTCATCCTGCTCGAGTAGATTGCGATGCTCGCTGTCGAAGGCCTCAGCAAGCGCTTTGGAGGATTCCTGGCCGTCAACCAGGTCTCCTTTGAAGTGCGCGCGGGCGAAATCCTCGGCCTGATCGGGCCGAACGGTTCGGGCAAGAGCACGACTTTCAACCTGATCGCGGGCACGCTGCGCCCGAGCTCCGGCTCGATCCGCCTCGACGGCAAGGAGATCGCGGGCCTGCCGGCGCATGCGATCTGCCATCAGGGGGTAGGGCGCACGTTCCAGATTCCGCGGCCGTTCCGCAAATTGTCGCTGCTGGAGAATGTCACGCTCGCCGCCTATTACGGCGAGGCCGGCAAGATTTCGCGCAGCGAGGCGCGCGACCGCGCCGCCGAAGCGCTCGGCCTCGTCGGCCTGCCGACCGATCCGTCCGCCACCACCAATGGACTGGGTGCCGCCGCGCTGAAGAAACTGGAGCTCGCGCGCGCCCTTGCGACCAGGCCACGGCTCCTGCTCGCCGATGAAAGCCTGGGCGGGCTCGACCGATCGGAGATGGAGCGCGCCGCCGATCTCCTGGGTGACATCCGTAGCCGCATCGGCATCACCATCGTCTGGGTCGAGCACATCATGGGCGTCTTGATGCGCGTCGTCGACCGCGTCATCGTGCTCGATCACGGCGAGAAGATTTTTGAGGGCAAGCCGGCGGAAGCAGCTAGCGATCCGCGCGTCACCGAAGTCTATCTCGGCAAGACACAGGCATAACCCGCATGCTCTCGCTCGCCTCCGTCTCCGCCGGCTACGGATCGTTCCAGGCGCTGTTCGGCGTGTCGCTCGAAATTTCGCGCGGGGAGGCCGTCGGCGTCATCGGGCCGAACGGCGCCGGCAAGACCACGCTGATGCGGGTCATCTCCGGAATGCTTCCCTTGAGCGACGGCAGCATGACCTTCGAGGGGCAGGCGATCGGCGGCCTGCCGGCGCACCACATCATCGAGCACGGCATTGCGCATGTGCCGGAAAACCGCCGGCTGTTTCCGCGGTTGTCGGTCGAGGAGAATCTCCGCGTCGGCGCCTTCATCCCCGCCGCCCGTGCGCGCTTCGCCGAGCAGCTCGACTGGGTCTACAGCCTCTTTCCCAAGCTGAAAGACCGCCGTGCACAGGCGGCGGGCACCATGTCGGGCGGCGAGCAGCAGATGTGCGCCATCGGCCGGGCGCTGATGTCGAAGCCGAAGGTGCTCTTGATGGACGAGCCGTCGGCGGGACTGGCGCCGCTCGTGGTGCAGCAGGTGTTCGATCTCGTCGGCAAGATCCGCGCCGAGGGGCTCACCGTGCTGATCGTCGAGCAGAACGTGCAGCAGGTTCTCGAAGTCGTCGACCGCGCCTATCTGCTCGAAGTCGGGGCCATCAAATTGTCGGGCACCGCGACGGAGCTGAAGGGCAACAGCTTCATCCGCGAATCCTATCTGGGTCTGTGAGAATGGACATCTATCTCCTCGAGGCCATCATCAACGGCATCCTGCTCGGCGGAGTGCTCGCGCTGCTCGCGCTCGGGCTGAACCTGATCTTCGGCGTCATCGACGTGGTCTGGATCTCCTATGCCGACATCGTCATGTGCGGCATGTACGCGGTCTATTTCCTCTACGCCCAGTATCACGTGCCGCTGCCGCTCGCCTGCCTGATCGCGATTGTGGGCTCGGCGTGCCTCGGCATCCTCGTGCACAAGCTGATCATCGCGCCGGTGCTGGATTCGCCGCCGCTCAACCAGCTTTTGGCAACCGGCGGCTTGTTGTTCTTCCTGCAGAGCTTTGCGACGCTGCTGTTCGGCACCGACTTCCGCAACATCGGCGTGCGGCTGCCGGTGCTCGAAATCGCCACCATGTATGTGAGCTTCGCGCGGCTGATCGCCTTTGGTGTCGCGCTGGTCGGCGCGGTCGCGCTCTATTTCTTCCTGAAGAAGACCTATGTCGGCACCGCGATCCGCGCCATCGCCCAGGACCGCGAGATCGTAGGCCTGATGGGAATCGACCAGCGCCGGGTTTATCTCGTGGTGTCCGCGATCGGTGGCGCGCTGGCCGGTCTCGCGGCGTGCCTCCTTGCACTTCAATACGATGTCCATCCCTTCATCGGCAACACCTTTGGCCCCGTGATCTTCATGATCTGCGTGCTCGGCGGGCTCGGCAACATGCTGGGCGGCTTCTTCGCCGCCTTCATCATCAGCCAGATCATCTCGATCGGCGGCTATTATTGGTCCACCGAGCTCTCCTATGTATTCGCCTTCACCTTCTTTATCGTCTTGATGTTCATCCGGCCGCGGGGGTTGTTCACGCCATGACCGCGAACCGCACACTTCTTGCCGTCGGCATCGCGATCCTGATCGCGCTGCCGTTTGCCACCTCGACCTATGTCCTGCATCTGGTGATCCAGATCCTGATCTGGGCCTTTATCTACACCGCGTGGTCGCTGATGGGCCGCTTCGGCTTCGTCTCCTTCGGCCATGGCGCCTTCATGGGGCTGGGGGCCTATGTCCCGGCGCTGCTCTGGACCTATTGGGGGCTCACGCCCTGGCTCGGCATACCGCTTGCGGTGGCGGCATCCGTGCTGCTCGCCGTGATCGTCGGCTATCCCTGCTTTGCGCGCCGGGTGGTCGGGCATTATTTCGCGCTGGTGACGCTCGCGCTGAGCCAGGTCGTGCTGCTGTCGCTGGTCGCGGCGCGCGAGATCACCGGCGGCTCGCTGGGCTTTACGCAGAAGGCGGTCGGCCACTCCTGGTATGCGCTGCAATTCCCGGAGAAGGGCTATTTCTACGGCATTGCCGTGCTGCTCTGGCTGGTCGGGCTCGTGATCTGGCAGCGCATCGACCACAGCATCAGCCGCGAGGCGCTGGAGGCGATCGGGGAGGACGAGGACGCGGCCGCGTCCGTCGGCATCGACGTGATGCGCCAGAAGATGCACGTCACCATGATCAGCGCGGCGCTCACCGCGCTGGGCGGCGCGATCTATGGCCAGTACGTGATGTATCTCAATCCCGAAACCGTCTCGGGCATCACGGTATCCTTGCAGATCGTGTTCGCGGCGATCGCGGGCGGGGTCTATTCGATGTTCGGCCCGAGCGTCGGCGCGCTGCTCACGCTCGCGCTCACCGAAGGTCTGCGCGTGTGGTTCGGCACGGAGTTCATCGGCGCCGCCAACACCATCTACGGCATCCTGCTCGTGCTCTGCATCATCTTCATGCCGCAGGGCGTGGTCGGCGCTTTGCAGGGGATGAGGCTGAAGCGTGCGCCATTTGGTAAGGCCGTCGAGGCCAAGCCGTAACCGCGTAGGATGGGTTGAGCGCAGCGAAACCCATCATCATGTCGCGCAACGCGATGGGTTTCACTTCGTTCAACCCATCCTACGGTCTGTAGCTTGTCTGGGGCGGATCGGCATTCTACGTCGCTAGCGGGCTAGGCCGCGCGGGCCTGCCACTGCGCAAGCACCTCCTGGCGCGCGATGCCGCGGGTAATGAACACGATGCGCGAGCGGCGGTCGGCGTCGGGCCATGCGGGAAGCGCCACCGGCGGATGGAAGACATGGTGGACGCCGTGGATCGCGACCGGCGTCGGCTCGCCGCGGAGGTTGACGATCCCTTTGACCCGCAGCAGGTCCTCGCCGCGCATGCTGCGCAGATAGGCAAGCCAGTGCGAAACGGCCATCCAGTCGAGCGGCTCGTCGAACGCGAGCATGAAACTGGTGATCGCTGCATCGTGGCCGTGATGGTCGTGGCCGTGATCGGCGTGACCGTGGTGCTCGTGGGCCGCCTCGCAGGATCCTGCGAACGCCGGCTCGTTGAGCCAGCGCTCGACGTCGATCCTTTTCTTCTCTGGATCGAACAGGCCGGCCCCGAATAGCCCCGCCGGATCGATCTCGCCATGCATCACGCGCTCGATCCTCGCGCCGGGGTTGAGCTGGCCGAGACGGGATTCCAATGCGGCAATATTGCTGACCAAATCGCACTTGGTGATCAACAGCCGGTCGGCAAGCGCCACCTGCTTCACCGCCTCATATTGGCGGTCGAGCTGATGAGGTGCGTTGACTGCATCGACCGTCGTCACGACGGTGTCGAGCCGCAGGAAATGCGAGACCAGCGGATTGTTAAGCAGGAGCTGCACGATCGGAGCGGGATCGGCCAGACCCGTGGTTTCGACGAGAATGCGGCGGAACGGCGGCACCTCGCCGCGATCGCGCCGTACCAGAAGCGCGCGCAGCGTTTCCTCGAGGTCGCTGCGAATTGTGCAGCAAATACAGCCACTCGCGAGCACGGCGACCTCTCCGTCGACGCGCTCGACGAGGAGATGGTCAAGAGCGATTTCGCCGTATTCGTTGATGATGACGGCACTGTCCTTCATGCCGTCGTGGCGCAGCAGGCGATTGAGCAGCGTCGTCTTGCCGCTGCCGAGAAAGCCGGTGATCAGCGACACCGGCAGCCGCTCGGCCGACTTGTCTTTCTCGAAGATGCTCATCGGTGTCCTCACCTGCCGTCTTATTTTTGTCGCTGGACAACAGCGTAGCGGAGGAGGAGCATGTCGAAAATAAATTTTTAAGCCCAGCTCACGGGCGCAACCTGGGAGGGTACCATGGAGGAAGACGTCAGGGGCCAAGACCTTAATCAACAAGAAGTTGATCAAGAACAGAAACAAGAGAAGGACGGGGTGACGACAACCGATCGCCGGACCTTGCTCCGCACAGCCGGCCTGGCCGGCGCCGCGGGGGCGGCGCTCGCGGGTGCGGTGCATGGCAAGTTCTCGCTCGCGCCGATCAGCGCCGCGCAGGCGCAGACCGCTACCTCGATGCCCAAGGGAACCGACAAGCCGTGGTGGCCCTCAAAGTGGGGCCAGGACGACGAGTGCGGCGCATCCAATCACATCACGCCGGCGAAGGTGCTCGACACGGTGAAATGGATCAAGGACGGCAAGATTTACAAGATCGGCCGCGTCTACGAGGGCGGCATGCCGCTTTTCGGTGCGCGCGCGTTCGTGCTGCGCATTCCCGGCGGTCCGACCGGCGGTCCGTTCGGCGACAACAAGCTTGTGTATCATGACGAGTTTCTCTCCACCGAGATCGGGCAGACCGGTACGCAGTTCGACGGCCTCGGTCACATCGGCATTCAACTGGGCAAGGACGGCGACAAGAGCGAGATGCGCTTCTACAACGGTCACAGCGCCGCGGAGATCAGCGACGCATATGGTCTGAAGAAGCTCGGCGTCGAGAAGCTCAAGCCGCTCTTTACCCGCGCTCATCTTCTCGACATGGTCGCGCTGAAGGGCGGGATGATGGACGCCGGTCAGGAGATCACCACTGCCGACATCAAGGCGGCGTTGCAGAAGCAGAACATGTCCGAAAGCGACATCAAGCCTGGCGATGCGATCATGTTCCATACCGGCTGGGGCTCGCTGTGGATGAAGAACAATGACCGCTTCAATAGCGGAGAGCCGGGTATCGGCCTCGACGCCGCCCGATGGGTGGTTGAGAAAGACCTCGCACTCACCGGCGCGGACACCTGGGCGGTCGAAGTAGTGCCCAATCCTGACAAGACGCTCGCCTTCGCGGTTCATGCCGAGCTGCAGACCAAGCACGGCATCCACAACCACGAGAACCTGATCTTCGACGAACTGATCGCCGACAAGAAGTACCAGTTCGTCTATTGCTTTGCGCCTGCTCCCATCAAGGGCGCTACGGGAAGCAACGGCTGCCCGATCGCGATTACCTGACGGGATGGCGCTGGCGCGTGGGCGGACGGACCGCCCACGCCGCGACGGATCGCCCTTCTGTTGATGCCTTCCGATCAGTTAAGTCTTATTTGATCCGATTTGCTAAACTTGAGCAATTAGGCTGACTTGCGGGTTTGGCATAAAAGCGAAGTGCCGGCCGCGTCGCGCGGTGTCCGAGTTTAAGTGCAAAGTGGAAGATGTATACTCGTACTGAGTTCTTCCCACTTCGACCACTGCCAGCATCTCCGGTCATGGGTGATCGGGGCAGTCCCTCACAACCGGGAGAGAAGCTCTGCCTTCTTGGCTGCGAATTCTTCCGATGAGAGAATGCCTTTCTTGTGCAATTCGGCCAGCCGCTCGATTTTGACGAAGAGGTCCGCTTCCTGGGCGCTGTCGGGCCGATGCGGCTCGCTGGCAGGCGTCACCCGTGGTTCTTCCGGAGCCTTGGTTTGCCCGCCCTCCACCGAGACGACCGGCAGAGTTGAGACGCTAACTGTCCCATGCTGGCTGGTAAGGGTAAGTGAGCCGCCGCGCCCCTGCTGCTGGGAGACGCCGCTGATCTGGTGATCCAGCGTGTCGTAGACGGTCACGTGTCCATTCAACTCTACTGCCAATCGACGCTTTTGGTTGAAATAGGCATAGCGGACCTGGTTCTGCGCGCCAGTCCCGTTGGGGAACCCTAGTTCCGCTGGCCACCATTGGCCTGAGGCTCGGCCGGGTGTTTCCGGTACGAATAGGCTGCCAGAACCTGTATCCAAGAAGTCGTGGCCGCCCTCCTGCTGGCCGCCACCCTGTCTCTGTGACTGTGACTGAAAGCCCGCGGGGAACGGCACGAAGGGTTGCGTAGCCAAGACTTGTGATAGCTCGGAACACAAGCCGTCGACCTTCGCCTTGAGGCCGTGATTGAACATGTCGCCGACCATCGTCATGCCACCCGCCATCCACTGCCCGGCACCACCCAGCTCGCGATGGTCAAACTGCGCCATCGTGCCTTTGCTGTTCAGGAGGGCCTGCAACAATGTCATGACTGCGTCGACACTGACTCCGTAGTGCTGAGCCAGATCGTTTATTTTCTGCAAGCCTTGGTCGGTTAGGCGGGGCAAGGAGTTGTTCCTTGGGGCGGGAAGATATGACCACCACGCATAGTAGAAACCGAGTCCGTTGTCGGTGCAAGAACGAACATGACGGGCGATCGCCCCGAGCGGACGTTGGCTCTGGCGGGATGCTTGCGAGATGATATTCTCTCAGGCGTAATGGGATGTTCGGAATATCCCGCCATCAATTGATGCCCCCACGAGAGGCTTTATTTCGAGGCAAGACCTGTTCGATCGAAATAACCCGAACAACCTGCGATCAGATTGGCCCAGTCCACGCGCTCAACCGGGCCAGTTCTGAAATCAGCACTGCGGGCGCGATCGCCGGCGAAGGTTCGTTGGCGCTTTGGCTATTCCGGAGACTTTTTCCAGCCCATTCACGTGCTGCCCCGTAATCAGTACAACTCTTGAAGATGCTCAACGACAACATCGTTGCTGCGGCCGGGATCTCGCTTAGGCCGCCCGGACTGTCGCGAGAAAGCTCTCGACCTCCTGCTTCAGGCGATCGGATTGCTTCGCGAGTTCGCCGGCCGAACGGAGAACCAGTTCGGCGGAAGTTCCCACCTGGCCTGACGCCTGGGTCACGCCGTCGATGTTTTGCATGACCCCCTGCGTGCCCTGCGCGGCCTGCTGCACGCTGCGGGCAATTTCCTTGGTGGATCCACCCTGTTCTTCCACCGCGGCGGCAATCGTCGTGGCGATCTCGCTGATCTGGCCGATGGTGCCGCCGATCTCGCGGATAGCCCCGGCCGTTGTCCCGGTAGCGTCGCGGATCGCCTGGATCTGATCGGTGATCTCCTCCGTCGCTTTCGCGGTCTGGGTCGCCAGCGCCTTCACTTCGCTTGCCACCACCGCAAAGCCCTTGCCTGCCTCGCCGGCTCGCGCGGCTTCGATCGTCGCGTTCAAGGCCAACAGGTTGGTCTGTGCGGCGATGCTTTGAATCAGCCCCATCACTTCGCCGATTTTCTGTGTCGCCTGCAACAACCCTTCCACCATCGCATTGGTGCGGTCGGCCTGGGCAACGGCGCTTTGGGCTATCGATGCCGAGTGAGCAATCTGACGGGAGATTTCCTGCCCCGATGTCGAAAGTTCCTCTGCCGCGGCAGCCACGGTCTGCACATTCGCCGTGGTCTGTTGCGCGGCTGCGGCGACGGTGGTGCTCTGCCGCGTCGTCTCCTTCGCGATCGCGGACAGCGATTGCGCCGAGCGCTGCATTTCGGTGGCTGCCGAAGCGGCCCCGGCGACAATTCCGCCGACACTCTTCTCGAATTCGCCCGCGATCCGGTTCATGGCCGACTTCCGTTCCGCCACGGCGTGCGCTGTGGCCTCTTCCCGCTCTGCGCGGAGACGTTCGGCGTCAATCAACCGGTCCTTGAAGACGGCCAGGCTGCGTGAGATATGGCCGATCTCGTTGCGACGTTCGACGAACGGGACCGCAACGTTCAGGTCGCCCTTCGCCAGACCGTCCATGACGCCGCATATCGCACCGAGCGGACGAACCAGGCCGCGACCGAGAATGAGTGCGGCCAATCCCGCGATGAGCAATCCCGCCAATCCGCCCGCGACGATCCAGACGGCGCGGTCGAACACGACCGCGTCGATATCGTCGGTGTAGACGCCTGCCTGGATTGCGAGCAGCTTGTCGCCCTCGCCATACCCGCCGGCATAGGTGAGCTTCGGCAGCTCGGGACCACCCGTTGCTTTCGGCACCTGGTATTCGAGGTAACCGCCGCCGCTGCGGGCTTTGCCGACGATACTTTGAATCAGCAGCTGGCCCTGATTGTCTTTGTAGTCCCAGCGATTGACATTGATGTATTTCGGATTGGCGTGCACATAGGTAACGCCCGCATTGGTGCTGCCGGCGCCGTAGATTCCGAGATAGTCAGCGGATTTGCCCCAGCGCATCGCGCCGATCGCATCGAAAGCAAGCTGCCGTGCTTCCTCTGCCGAGATCTTGCCGGCTTTGGCCTTTTCATCATAATTCGCCAGGATCTTCTTTGCCGCCTCGACCAGATCGAACACCTTGGTCCGGCGTTCCCCGATCACGGTATCGCGAAGGACCATCACTTGAGCGGTCAGCGCGGCGACGAAAACAACGGTCAAAACCGCGATGATCATCGCAAAACGATTGTAGACAGTAAGATGTCGCATGATGGGCGCCTTCGTGACGGTGGTGATCGGCGACTGTATTTCTTTACCGGTTAAGCTTTTATTGAGAACGACGTAGAGTCATGAAGGGAGGAAAGCCCTGACGCTTGCGATCAGGCTGTTCTTCTGTTCCTCGGCAGGCATCGGCGCCATATGAGCAGGCGTGGCTCCACTTCCGAAATTAACCGTTACGGAACTCGAATCTGATGGCCGAGGAAGACCCGATCGACGAGATTTCACTGATCGAAGCCCGGCTCGAGGAGCTTGCCGAGGTCGCCGAGCGATGCCGAAAGATCATTCTGGTTTCGAAGGCGGCGATCGCCATCGGCGTCACATTGCCGCTCGTCATGACGCTCGGCCTCTTCGGGTCAAATCAGGCCGCCGCCATCGGGTCGATTGCCGCGGTGCTGGGCGGCATCGTGTCGCTCGGATCGAACGTCAGCACGTTGCGACAGACGATGGCGGCCATGAGCGCCGCCGAGGCACTCCGTTCGGATCTGATCGACAGGATCGACCTTCGAGTGGTTGGTAACGGGACGATGAAACGGATTTGACGTGCTTGCCTGTGCGGGCCGTACGCTGTCAAAGTTGAGGGTGTATTCGCCGGTGAAGATCAGGCCGGCCGACGCTATGTGGCACACGGCGAAGAACACGGACATGTCGCGGACATGCCAAAACCGACGCGATTGACCAGAACAGATTTGGACCTGGCTGGCACTGTGGCGAGCAGCATGCCATTCTCGCTCACCGTTCGATCGCGAAGTGCCGATTTGGGCCATCGCATAAGGACGTGTTCTCGGCGAGGGCAGATGCGGCGACGCGAGTTCATGAGGCTTACCGGCGGCGCGGCGATGTGGCCGCTCGTGGCGCGCGCACAGCAGGCAGCGAGGCTCTACCACGTAGGCTGGTTGTTTGCCGCAGTGCCTCTCAAAGACATGGGCGGGCCTGATCCGGTCGATCCCGTCAGCAGGGCCTTCGTGTATGGCTTACGCGACCTGGGATATATCGAGGGGCAGAACCTGATGCTGGAGCGTCGGTCTGCGGAGGGGAAGCTTGAGCGGATTGGCGAGCTCGCGGCGGAGCTCGTGGGTCTTAATCCCGACGCCATCATAACGGGCGGCGGAGATTTTATGGCTCAGGCGCTGCAGCGTTTGACTAAAACTGTGCCGATCATATCGCCGTACGGCGACGATCCCGTCGGGGCCGGCCTCGTGGCAAGCCTCGCGCATCCCGGCGGGAACGTCACCGGGTTTCTCGCCTATACCGGTCCCGAGTTTGAGACGAAACGGCTTCAGCTGCTCAAGGAAGCCGTTCCG
>DATMNV010000266.1:0-2278 GCA_035568535.1 Bradyrhizobium sp. | reverse complement strand
TACGCATTACTCCTGGCCGGTGATCGCCGGGGCGATCATCCTGGCGATTCTGTCGGCGTGGTATTCCATCACGCATTTCGCCATGACGACCGATATCAACCAGCTCCTTTCGTCCAAGAGTCCGGCGCGGCAGCGGGAAATAGTGTTCGAAAAGGCCTTCCCGCAATTCGAGACGATCGTCGCGGTGATCGATGCGCCGACGCCGGAGCTGGTCGAAGGGGCGACCGAGGCGCTGGTGAAGCGATTGTCGCCGGAGAAGAACTTTTTCCGCACCGTCCACGAGCCGGGGGGCGGCGTCTTCTTTGCGCAGAACGGCCTCCTGTTCCAGACCAAGGAACAGCTCGAACCGCAGATGAAAATGCTGAGCGAGGCGCAGCGCCTGCTGCAGGCGCTGGCGAGCGACCCGAGCTTGCGCGGGGTGGTCCGCGCCTTGCAGTTGGGGCTCCTCGGCGTTCAAGGCGGCCAGATCAAGCTCGACGACATGAAATGGCCGATGACTCTCGCCGCGGACACGCTCGAACGCGTGAACGCAAATCAGCCGGCAAGCTTCTCGTGGCGCGAGCTGCTCCAGGGGCACCAGGCGAAGCCCAATGAGTTGCGGCGGTTCCTGCAGATCCAGGCCGTGCTCGATTATTCGGAGTTGCAGCCCGGGCTCAAGGCAAGCAACGCCGTCCGCCAAGCCGCAGACGAGCTGAAACTCGCCTCCGAGTATCAGGCACACGTGCGCCTGACCGGCCCCGTGCCAATGGCCGATGATCAATTCGCTACGATCAAGGAGAATGCGGCGCTCAACGCCACTCTGACAATTGCCGTCGTGCTTTTCATCCTCTGGTTGGCGCTGCGCTGGTGGCGAATCATTTTTGCGGTGTTCGTCAGTCTTCTGGTGGGGCTATCGGTCACCGCGGCGCTCGGTCTCCTGATGATCGGCACCCTCAATCTGATATCTGTCTATTTTGCCGTGCTCTTTGTCGGCCTGGGGGTCGACTTTGGCATCCAGTACAGCGTCCGCTATCGGGCCGAGCGGCACGAAGTCGATAGCCTGCGCGAGGCGTTGGTCCATGCCGGTCGGCGCGCCGGCGCGCCGCTTACTCTGGCGGCGCTGGCCACAGCGGCCGGCTTTCTCTCGTTTCTGCCGACGGACTACCGCGGGCTGTCGGAGCTCGGATGGATCGCCGGCTTCGGCATGCTGATCGCGTTCTTCACCAGCATCACTCTGCTTCCGGCCTTGCTCTATCGGGTCAAGCCGCGGAGCGAACCTTACCCCCTGGGTTACGCTTTCCTCGCGCCGGTCGACAGCTTTCTCGAGCGCCATCGGATAGCGATCCTCATCGTGACCGGGCTGGTCATACTCGGCGCCTCGCCGCTGCTGCTTTGGCTGCGGTTTGATTTCAATCCGATGAACCTGCGCAATACCAAGGTCGAATCGGTTGCGACCTATCTCTGGTTGGAGAAGGATCAACAAGGCGGCGCAAGCGACATCCAGGCGCTGGAACCTACCTTGGCGGCGGCCGACGAGGCTGCCGCCAAGCTGCGCGCGCTTCCCCAGGTCGCGCACGTGGTGACGCTGTCAACGTTCATCCCGGACCGGCAAAAGGACAAGCTGCCGCTGATAGCGGCGGCGGAGAAGACGCTCCATCCCGCGCTTTATCCGGCCAGCATCAGCCCACCGCCCACAGATGCGGAAAACGTCAAAACCATCAACGCGGCGGTCGAAACGCTCAACCGTCTGGCTGCCGACGCCCCCGGCCCAGGCGCCGAGGCGGCAAAGCGCCTTGCCGCCGACATGACCGCGCTTGCCAAGTCCGATGAGGCAGCGCGGCAACGCGCCGAAGCGGCATTCGTGCCGCCACTGCGAATCGCGCTCGACGATTTGCGCAATCTGCTCAAAGCCCAGGAGGTCACCCGCGAGAACCTCCCGGCCGACCTCGCCGCCCAATGGGTGACTCCGGACGGGCAAGCCCGCCTGCAGATCACGCCCAGCGGCAACGTGAATGACAACGCGACCCTGCGGGCCTTCGCTCACGCGGTCCAGGAGGCCGAACCCAATGCGACCGAAGGTCCGATCTCGATTCTCGAGGCGCGTCAGACGATTCTCACCGCCTTCTTCCAGGCTGGCGCCTGGGCGCTGCTTTCGATCGCTGTGCTGTTGTGGATCACGTTGCGGCGCCTCGGGGATGTGCTCCTGACCCTGATCCCGCTGCTGGTCGCCGGCGTGGTGACGCTGGAAATCTGCGTGGCGATCGACATGCCGCTGAATTTCGCCAACATCATCGCGCTG
>DATMNV010000265.1:0-16048 GCA_035568535.1 Bradyrhizobium sp. | reverse complement strand
GTCGCCGATGCCGATGCTGGTGCCGCTGGAGGTGGTGGCGGTCGTGAAGGAGAAGGTGGTGCCGTTCACGACCAGGGTATCGGCGGTGGCAAGGCCAGTGGCGAGATCGTTGGACGTGGAGCTGGCGGTGCCCGACAGTTTGGTCGAGGCGCTGATCCCCGCGGCCGCGGTGCCGTTGTCGTTGTTGATGGCGCTGCCGGTCACGCTCGTCACGCCGGTGAGCAGGTTCGTGGCACTCGCGCCGGTGAGCACAGCCGAGGTCACATTCGACTTCGTGGAGTAGCCGGTCGGGGTCTGCAGCACCTGGTTGGCGATCGACTGGGCGGAAGCGACCAGGCTCTGCAGCGAAGTGATGCCGGTGTTGGCGGACTGCAGGACCTGCACGCCATTGCCGATCGAGTCGAGCAGATTGCCGATGTCGCTGGCGCGGTTGTTGAGCGACTGGGCGGTGAAGAAGTTGGTGGGGTTGTCGAGGGCAGAGTTGACCTTGTTGCCCGTGGCGAGGTCATTCTGGGTGGTGGCGAGCAGCGAAGCCGTCGACTGCAGCGAGAGCAGGTTTTGGCGGACTGACGCCGAAAGAACGATACCGGTCATTTTTCATACCTTTCTGGTGTGAAACACAGAATACTTCCCGACCTTCTTGGTCAGGTGACCTCGCGACGGTCGTCTGAAGTGGCTAAAAAAGCATGAAGTGGGAGGCCCTCCCTGATTCCGGAATTAAGCAAACCCGCGCGGCGGGCGCGATCAGCCGCCCGGAGCCGCCGGCAAACGCCATTGATCCCATTACAGTTTTGCGCGCGGAGGTGCGTGTTTACCGAGCGTTAACCTTGATCGGAAAGGATCGCTTCGAGTTGGCAAAAAGACACAGGTACAGGTTGCGCCGGCCGCCAACCGTTTCGAATTCGCTGTAGTGGATCGCCGGCGTCAAAAGCGGCAACGGAGAACAATATGGCCCTGAAAGTCGAGCTCAAGCCGCACGAACGGATCATCATCGGTTCCTGCGTCGTCACCAACACCGATCAGCGCGCGCGCCTCCTGATCGATGGCGACAATATTCCGATCCTGCGCGAGAAGGACATCCTGACGCCGGAGACGGCGAACACGCCCGCCAAGCTCGTCTATCTGGCGGTGCAGCTGATGTACATCTCGCCGGACCTGCACAACAGCCACGGCACCTACTTCAACCTGCTGCGCGACATCGTCGTTACCGTGCCGAGCGCCTGGCCGATCATCGAGGGCATCAACAACTGTATCCTGAGCGGCGACCTCTACCAGGCGCTGAAGGAAGCCAAGAAGCTGATCGCCTACGAAAAGAAGCTGCTTGACCAGCACGCGGCACTCGAGGCGAACCGTCAGGCCGAAGCCGAGCGCCGTTCCGCCTGACATCGAGGCGGCCGGATCGACTCGGCCACTACCCGGTCACATCGCAAGCGACGATGGTTCGATGGATTTGAGCTGATCGCGCGCAGCCGGCGATCGCCGCGCCCCGAACTCCAGCACCGCAGCCACCAGCCGGTCGATATCGCCGATATCGGTGCGGTGATTGACAATAGCCGCGCGGATCGCAAGCCGGCCGTCCAGGATTGTCGTCGACGGCGCCGCGATGCCGGACTCCTGAAGACCGACGACGATCTCGGCATTGACCGCATCGGCCTCGTCGGCGCGATAGCGGAAGCAGACGATATTGAGATGGACGGGCGCAAGCAGCTCGAGCCGCGGTTCGGCCAGCACACGCGCCTCGAGATAGCGGGCGAGCGCGCAGCATCGCGCGATGACGGCGCCTAGCTTTTCGGTGCCGTAGGTCTTCAGCGTGAACCAGGTTTTCAGCGCCCTGAAACCGCGCGACAGGTCCGGCCCGAGATCGCACGGCCAGCATGAGCCGGCGGCAAGCCCGCGCGTCTCGCGGCGCAAATAGGCTGCCGGCGCCGCGAAGGCATCGCGATGCTTTTCACCGTCGCGGACCATGAGGAAGCCGGCATCATAGGGCACCTGCCCCCATTTATGGAAGTCAAGCGCAATGGAATCCGCGTGCTCGATGCCGGCAAGGAGTGGCGCGAGCTCGGGCGAAAGGACCGCCAGCGCGCCAAAGGCGCCGTCGACATGAAGCCAGAGTTCCTCATCACGGCACAATTCGGCGATCGCCCGGAGATCATCGATCGCGCCAATATCGACCGTGCCGGCGGATGCCACTACCAGGAACGGATCCAGGCCAATGGCGCGGTCGCGCGCGATCTGGGCGCGCAATGCCTCGACATCGATGCGATGCGCACCGTCGACAGCGATGCAGCGCAGCGCGTCGCTGCCAAGACCCGAAATATCCATCGCCTTGGTGATGCAGCCATGCGCCGCCTTCGAGGTGTAGGCCGTCAGCAAGGCGCCCGCCTCGCCGACGCCCCGCAGCCGCGATTGCCTGCCAAGCGCCGAAGTGCGCGCTACCAGTACCGCCATCAGATTGGCCATCGACGTGCCGGTAACGAAAATGCCGCTCGCGCCCGCGGGGAAGCCGAACATCTGGCGCGTCCATTCGACGATCTGCCGTTCGACCTCGATCGGCATGTGATCGCGGCCGCCAAGATTGGCGTTGAGTCCGGCCGCCAGCATTTCCGCGAGCATGCCGACGGGAGAACCGCCACCATGCACCCAGCCCATGAAGCCGGGATGCACATTGCCGGTCGTATAGGGCATGACGAAATCGGTGAACGCGCGATAGACGTCGGCGAGGTTTGACGGCTTTTGCGGAAGCTGCTCGCGAAACTGCGCCCGCACCGCATCCGGGATCGGCTGCCAGACCGGACGCTCGCGGATGGTCGCGATGTAGTCGATCATGTCATCGAGCATGCGATGACCCTGGGCGCGCAACTCGTCCCAGTCTTTCGGGTCGAGCGTCTCGCTCGACTCACCCGGCGGCGGCGCCTGGTGGCGCGGCATGTTCACGCCGCCTGCTCCCGCCGCTCTCCGGCATGCCGCACCAGCATGGCGGCAAAGGCGTCGAAGATCTTGCGCATCTGTGGCGGCTTGTAGGGAAAGACGTGGGCGTGATCCATGTTGTGCACGACGGCGGTGTTGTCCGCCTCGAAGATCAGGAGCGAGCCATCCCAGGTTTCCGCGCAGTCGATGGTGAAATATTCCAGCCCGACGCGATCGGCCATCGCCGCGAGCGCGGCCTGATGCCGGCGGCCGAAGCCGATGTCGAAGGTGTGCATCCAGGTCTCTTCCTCGAGACGCTTCTCCGCGCTCTCCGACATGCCGGCGTTGAGATACCAGATGTCCCAGCGATCGGCGATCGCCATGTGGCAGGCATAGGGCGCGCCATCGACGAAGACGATGCGGTATTTGCGGAACAGTTCATCTTCGGCGGAATAGTCGACAAAGCGCGAGATGAAGAACAGCTCCTCGTCGCGACCCTCGAGATAGCTTGCCAAAGCCTGTCCGTCATCGATCTTGGCCAGCCCCGAACCCGCATGCGAGCCGCGCGGCCGGACGATGACGGGGAAAGCGAGATCTTTGGCGATATCGGCAAGCTCGTCGGACGATTGCACGACCTCCGAGAGGCGCTCGCGCGTGACCACGAGCGTCGCCGGGATTTCGAGTCCGTCGACGCCGTCAAGCAGACGGTGCAGCTTGTCGCGATCGAGGCTTCCGACCAGCCCCGGCGGATTGAGCAGCGGCCGCGGCCAACTGGGCGCCGCAGCATCGATCTTGCGCAGCGCGTCGCGGCAATCCTCGGAATCGGAGGCGATCACGATCGCGACGTCGTGCTCGGGCAACGGCGAGGGCAATTCGGCATCGCCAATGACATAGAGCACCATCAGCTCGATGCCGGAATCCTCCAGCAGGAATTCGATCGGCGTGTTGCTGCCCATGTCGGTCGCCGCCGCCAGCGCCAGCACACGCAGCCGCGGATTTTTTGTCGCACAAGGCGAGCGGAACAGCCGATGCGAGCGCAGCACTTCTTCCTGGATGACAAGGCCCGCCTGCTTGTCGCCGAGCAGTTGCGCGATCAGAGAGAGATCGATCCCCTCGCCCGCGTTCGCGGTGCCATTCAAGAGCTTGGCGATCAGCTCCGTCCATTTGGGTCGGAGATCGCGTCCATCAAAAGCCATCTTTGCCAGCTTGGCCATGCCGATACGATCCGCGCATTCCGCGCGCGCCGCTTCCGACAGTTCGAGCGCCCTAGATTCCATGTGACAGCTCCGCAAATCCCTTTTCTTCCGTGTGCGCCAGCGTGAGTTCGATCTTGGCAACGACTTCGGCTGCGCAATCGAGCGCGGCCTGCAGGTTGCGTTCCGCGATATCCGCGTTCGGCGCCCAGGTTTCAGTGACGAGGCGCGCGCCGGCGCAAAGGCGAAGCACAGCCGTGGGCTCACCATCGCTCCGCTCGATCCGCACCGGCTGACCGACGAGGCAGCGGCGCGCGGCGAGATCGCGGTCGGAAGCGCTGCGGCCGATCACGTCGCCGAGATCCTGGGTCAGCGCACTGTAGAGGACGCGGCATTCATGCGACGAAAACCTGCGGTATTTGCCTTCGATCGTGAACGGGAAGATCGTGGCCTCGCCAAACTCCTCATCACCCATATCAGCCGCGTTCCTGTCCGAGCCGATCAGGCAAAGCTGGGGCGACAGGGCGAGCAGGTTCTCGACGCAGGTGCGAAACTCCTGCAATGCCCTCGCGCGCCAGGCGTCCGGCACCCGGTAATAGGCGTCGATCTCCTCCAGCGCCGCTTCCCAGCGCAGCCACTGCCCGATATTGGCCCGGCTTTCGAAATTGGATCGCAGCCTCCAGCCCTTCGGCCAATCGTTGCGGTTGGCATAGTCGCCAATCCCGGCCACGTTCGCCTTACGCGCGTTAATCGATCGCGCGAGCCGCAATGGCACGAGCAACGCGCCGCTGAAGGCAGGGCCGCCAAAAAACTTGGAGCCTGACACCAGCACCATGTAACCGCGGTCGAGGCAGGCGCGCAGCCGGCCGCGGCCGAGCCGCATCTGGCAGGCGTCGACAACCACCTGCACCTTGCCGGGCCAGCGCCGCGCGATCTCATCGAGGCAGGCGTTGCTCGGCGCGCGCCAGCCGAGTTTCGAGGCGTCCATGATCTGCAGCAGGACGGATGCGCCGCGCGCGACCACCGTCTCGATGGCCTCAAGCACCGCGACATCGATATCGGCGCGCAGCTTGAGACCCGTCGCGTCGGCAAGCGGCAGCGCGATGCAGTCGGCTGCGAGGCCCGCGATCAGCGTATCCTTGCGCACCGTCACACCGCTTGCCGTGAAGCGGTTGAAGTGGCGTCCGCCCGCGGTGTAGGCCGTGCCGCTTCCGGTCTGGTCCGAGCCGACAATGATGGTGGTGAGCTCCTCGCCGAGCAACAGACGAGTGAGAAACAGCGCATGAAGCTGCGAGTACGTGCCCGACGGCGAAAAGACGACGTCGACATCGGTGCCCAGCGCAAGATGCGCCTTCAGCTCCCCGCGCATCTCCTCGATGCGGGTCTCGAGCGCTTCCTCGAGGCCGATGGCAATGGCCAACCGCATCAGCTCCTCGCGCGCCAGCCCGGCCCGCTCATAGGCGCGCTCCGAGATTGCGGACGCCGTGCTCGACGCGAAGCTTAACGTCTGCGGCGACGGCATCGGTCCGCAGCCATAATCATTGAGGCGGCTGATTGGATCGAGCATCAGCCTAGGGTCGCCGCCGCAGGCCAGCAGGTCATCGAGGGTCGCGAAGAGGTCGCGCAAGCCCCCATTGAATGAGGGGAAACCCGGTTGCTCCGGAATCTCCAGGCGGGGGCCGGCAAACGTCATTTCCGCGGGCTCATTCAGGCCGCATTCGCCGCCGCGCCCGGCACCACCGCGAATTGCGAGGCGATGTCGCCGCGGAACACGGACGGTCCGACATGGTCGAGCCGGCTTTCGAGATCGGCCCAGATCTCGCCGCCGATATCGGTCCAGCGCTTGCAGAAGGCAAAGTCCTCGCTGAGATAGGTGCCGGTGGCCGGGTCGATCAGGCATTCGAACAGCGCGAAGCGGTTCGGGCTGCCGGCGAGCGCATCGAGCGAATGTTCGCGAAGGAACTGCAGCGGCGCGTAGTCCGGATGCGCGCACATCTTCTCCAGCACGTGGCGGCGAATCATCAGGAAGCCGGTGCCGGCATAGCGGACGCGGGCGAAGCCGCTAATCACCCTCACCTCCTCCGGATTGTCGAGCTCGAGCACGTAATCGAGCGAGGCCGAAGCAGGGTTCGGATGGCCCGCCTGCATCACCCGTTTGGCCTTGTCCCAATTGACCTGCTTGATCGGATAACAGCCGGCCACCATGTCGGCGCCGGATTCGATCATGCGGAACACCTGCTCCGGCTTGAAGCCGATGTCGGCGTCGACGAACAGAAGATGCGTCGCGGAGGGGTCGTCGAGGAACAGCGTCACCAGATTGGCGCGCGCCCGGGTGATCAGCGCGTCACCATCGCGCAGGTGGACCTTGAGATTGACGTTGGACAACTTTTGCAGCGCGACCTGCAGTGCAAAAAGCGAGCTGGCATAGACGGTCGAGATCTGGCCGCCGAAGCAGGGCGTGGCGATCGTAAGGTTGAAACGTTCGGTCATTGACTGGCTCCGAAGCAGCAGGCGAGCCCTGCACTTCTCACCAATTAGTAAATAGACGTGGTTAATGAAAACCTAACGGGCGCCCTCACCCGTTAAGCCGCCGGCAGGAATTTGGTCAGGCTGAGCTGCGAGAGCATGGCCGTGGTCTGGTAGGAGGCCTGCAGGCTGTTCTGCAACGACAGGATTTCGCTCGCGACCTGGTTCTGGTTGATGCCTTCGGTCGAGGCGACCAGGTCCTGCAGCGCCGTCTGGGTCTGGGTCTGCCGGGCGGTGGCATCCTTCATCGTGTTTTGCGCGGTGGCGAAGTCGGTCTGGATGTCCTGGATGGTCTGCCGGCCCAGTTGCGGCGTCAAATTGGCCGCGACACGCTGGCTCAGCGCGTTCGCGGTTGCAGGCGAGGTCGTGGCCGTCGGCGATACCGTCACCGCCGCGTAGGTTGCGATCGCCTGGATCGCCGAGCGAAGCGCCTGCTCATTGGCCTGCGCGCCGAACTGCACCGCCAGCGAGGAGTCGACGCGCACCGTCGCGGTCGACCGCGCGGAACCGGGTCCGGAATTGCCGGTGTACCATTTCACCGTATTGGCCGAGCCATTGACGAGGCTGGTCGCCGACGACAACGGCGACGGGACTCGCAGCGGCGGCTGGGTAGCGGTCACGGTGCCGCTGAAGCCGAGGGCGCCGAAGGCAGCCGCGTTCGAGCTCGTGATCGAGAGCGTCGAGGCGTTGTCGGTATTGATCGTGATCGCACCGCCATGGACGGTCGACGGCGTCGACGTGCCGGTGATCTGGTCGATCTTGGACAGCAGCGTCTGCACGCTGTCGGTAACGTTGATCTGGTTGCCGGTCGCACCCGACGCGACAAAGGTCAGCGTCGTGCCGTTGACGGTGATGGTATCGTTCGTCGCAAAGCTCGACGTGAGCGAATTCGTACCCGAAGTGCCCGACAGCGCGGTGGCGCCGGTAATTGGGGCTGCGGGCGTCGCCTGGTTGTTCTTCGCGGCGCCGATCGCCGAACTGTCGGTGTTGAAGAAATTGTCACCGGCCTCGACGGCGGAGGCCGCGACCAGCGAGGTGTTGGCGAGCGTCGAGATCGACGAGGTCAGCGCGTTGCTGAAATTGGCCGCGGTCACGTCCGTCGTCGCGCCGATCGCGAAACTGCCCGACGGCACCGGGTTCGCGCTGCTCGCCGTCAATTTGATCGAATCGGTGGTGCCGTCCGGCTCGGTGAAGGTAACGCTGATCGTATCGCCCGGATTGGGATTGCCGCCGGCGAAGTCGACCGAGAACGCCGCCGGAGAGCCGGAAGGGCCGGTGACGGTCGCATTCGTCAGCGAGGAAGTGACCGAGTTCAGCTTCAAACCGAACGGCGAGCCCGCAACGTCTTCACCCACCGTCGTGATTGTCGCCGATGGCGGCGGTGGTGTCGGCGGTGCCGGCGCCGGCGTCGGCGCTGTGAGGACAAGCCGGCCCATGCCGTTGGCACCCTGATCGGCCTGCAGCCGCTCGGCTATCACCTGCTTCAAGCCGGCCTGGCTTGCCGTGCCGTTCATGATGTCGTCGGCGGACGCCACCGCCGGCGTGTTGATGGCGGTGCCCGAGTAGATGTAGCGGTTGCCGACCTGGGTGTTGAGGATGCCGACCATCGCGGACAGCTCGGATTGCGCGTTCTGCTGGCCGATGGTCTGACCGGTGGACGTCAGGTTCTGCGGCGAGCTGTTCGCGGCGCTCTGCACATCGCCCGTGATGGTCGACAGCGACTGCAGCCCGGTATTGGCCGCCGATATCACGGTGTTGACATTGGTCATCGTGGTGGTGAAGGCCGCGATGTTCGACAGTTGCGAGCGCGCCGCGATCGCAAAGCCCTCGTCGACGCCCATGCCGGCGTAATTGCTCGACTTGACGCCGCTCGAGAGCTGCGTCGACAGGTTCGACAACTGGTTGTTGATGTTCTGCACGGAAAGTCCGAGCAGAGAAGAGGCATAGTTGATACTGCTGACCGACATCTTACGCGTCCTATACTTGAGCTTGCAGCAACGACTGCATCATGCTTTGAACCACCGACATGATGTGGGCATTGGCTGCATAGGTATTTTGCACCTGGATCAAATCCGCCATTTCGGTGTCGATGTTGACACTGGCGGTCGAGTCGAATTTCTGCTGCAGCGTGTTGACCACCACGCTCTGCCCCTGCTGCAATTGCGTTGCGAGCGTCGAGGCATTGCCCTGCTGGCTGATGAACGATTGCAGGTAGTTCGAGATCGTGCCGGTGAAGGGTTGTGCGGCCGAGCCGAGCCCGGTCGACGGCGAAAAAGTGAAGCGTCCCGAAGTGAGCTGCGTGAACAGGAAATCCGAACGGGTATTGTCGCCGGCCGGGGTTTGCGGCGAGGTCGAGTAGACGCTGAGCGCCGCCGGATTGTTGATGACGGCCGGGTTGATGGAGATGCGTCCGGCAAGCCCCGTCAGCTCCGGGCCGTTCTTGGTGTATTGCCCGGTGTAGGGCGAATTGCCGTCGGTGAACAAGGCAAGCTGCGGGATGCCGCTGGCAACCGCCGTGCTCGTGGTCGTGGTCGACGCGGCGTTCACCGTCGCCGTCGACGAGCCGACAATGTTCAGCAACGAGTTGGAGGGAGGGGCAGGAGGATTGCTGAATGTCAGGCCGCTGGGTCCAAGCGCGGTATTGAGCTGCGACACCACCGAGGCCATGCCGAGCGAGAAATTGACTCCGACCAGCAGTGGATTGGCGTTGGCGCCGTTCTTCAGCGGCAACGCCGCCGGATCGGTGACGTTGACGATCGAGACCTGGTGCTGGTTGTTGGACGAGTCGGTATAAGTCAGGTTGACGGTGTTGCCCGGCAGCACGTTCGAAGTGTTGACGGAAAAGCCTGACGGAGGTCCGGTGATCGCCGTGCCCGCGGTGGTGACATCGGAGAGCGAGGACGCGAGCGTCGCCGCCATCTGGTCGACCTGGGTCTGCGCCTGCGGAAGCGTCTGGTCGCGCAGCTTGATGTCGGCCGCGATCTGGCCCGAGCTAAGAACGTTGTTGGCGACGACGTCGATTGCGGCGCCGTTCGGCAGCTTGACATTCAGCGAGCCGACGCCGTTCTGGGCAGGATTTGCATTATAAAGAGAAGTCGCGGTGAGCGAGCCCGGCGAGGTATAGGTGAAGCTCGAAGCCAGACCTGCACCGACCAGCTGGATTCCGGAGTTGGTGAAGATGTTGGTCTGGTTCGAGGGATCCGTGACCACGCGGATGTCGACCAGCTTCGACAGGTCGTTGATGGCGTTGTCGCGATGGTCCATCAGCGTCGCCGCCATCGGGTCGGTCGGGCTCAAGCCCTGCAGCTGGCTGTTGATCGTCGCGATCTGGCTCATATCGGTGTTGGCCTGGTTGGCCGCATTGCCGATATCCTGCTCGACATTGGAGCGCAGCGCCTGGATGCCCTGCGTGGTCGAGTTGAGCTGGCCGGCGAGCGTCTGCGCTGCCGACAGCGCCACGCTTTGCGCCGAGGAATCGCCGGGGCTGTTCGACAGCGACTGCAACGCAGTGGTGAAATTGTTGAGCGCGTTTTCCAGCGTGCCGTCGCCGCCGGGCGTGCCGTAGACGCTCTGCAGCTGGCTCAGGAAATTGGCGATCTGGTTGGCATAGGCGCCACCCGAGGTCTCCGTGCGCAGCTGGTTCTGCACGAAGGTGTCGAGCGCGCGGTTGACGCCGGTGACCGTGACCGACGAGCCGATGGTACCGCTCGATACCTCGATCTGGTTCGGGTTCTGGTTGACGTAGCCGGGCGTCTGCGCATTGGAGATGTTCGACGAGATGATCGACAGCGCAGCCTGGTTGGCGCGCAGTCCCGACATCGCACTGGCAAGGGCTGAACTCAAACCCATGTTATTTGCCTGCCTTTACTGGACCTGACCGTGTGCGCGCCTGATATCAGCGCAGCACGTTCAGCAGGTCCTGAACCATGTTGTTGGCCGTGGTGATCACCTTGGTGTTCGCCGAATAGGCCTGCTGGGTCACGATCAGCTTGGTGAACTCGTCGGCGATGTCGGTGTTCGACCCTTCCAGCGAGGAGCCGGAGATGGTACCGGAGGCGCCGATGATCGCCGGTCCCGACTGGTCGGTCACCTGATAGGCGCCGCCGTCGAGCGCCTTGAGGTAGTTGGTGCCGTTGAAGTGCGAGAGCGTCACCGCGGCCAGATCGATGTTCTGGCCGTTGGAGAAGGTGCCGACCACGATGCCGCTGTTGTTGATGGCGACCGACTGCAGCTGCCCGGCGGCAAAGCCGTTCTGGGTGATGGTGTTGATGGTCGCAGCACCGGCCGAGCTGGCAAATTGCGTCAGCGCGCCGGTGGTGATGTTGACGGTCAGGTTGCCGATTGCCTGCCCGTCTACCGACACGCTGGGAATGCTGATCGCCGTGCCGCTCGGCGACGACAGCGCGCCGTTGGCATTGAAGACGAAGTTCGTGCCGGTATTGATCCAGGCCGCCGTGTTGCCGGTCGCTGTGGTAGAGGTCTGATAGAACAGGTTCCAGGTGTCCTGATGTCCGCTCCCGAGGGAAGCGCTGTCGGTCTTGGCCCAGCGCAATTGCAGGTTCACCGGCGTACCGGCTGCGTTGTAGGTCGTCACCGCGCCGCCCGAGATGGATTCGTTGGTGAAGGTCTGCAAGTCGTTGCCGGTAACGATACCCGTGCCGACGTTGGTGCCGGCTGCGCGCGGCAAGTTGTACGTCGGGGTGAAGCCGAGCGCCGTGAGGGCGTTCGTGGCGCCGCCCGCACTGGCATTGATCGTCAGATCCTTCGCGGTGCCGGTGTGTATCGTGATCACGCCGCCGGTGAGGGTCGGCGTGACGCCGGTGATATTGCCGATCGCGCTCAGCAACGTGCCGACGTTATCGTTGACGTTGATCTGGTTCTGGCCGAGGTTGGTGGCGCCGCTGGTGAACGTGATGGTCGTGCCGTCAACCGTGATGGTGTCGCCGGCAGAGAACCCCGCGGCCAGCGAGTCGCTTCCGGTCGTGCCCGACAGGGCGGTGGAGCTCGTGATCAGGGCCGGCGTCGGTGCCTGCTGGTTATGGACGACGCTGCCAGCGGCGGAGGCGTCGACGGGCGGCGCCGGCGAGCCGACCGGCAATGGGTTGGAAGCGAAGTCGGAGGGGTTGATGCCGCCGTCCGCGGTGATCGTGCCGGAGGACGCGGAAGAGCTTGCCGGGGTCTTCGGCTGGGTCGGCAGGTTCGCGGCATAGGTGACGGCGGTCGTCGCCTGCGCCGGAATGAAGTTGTTCTGGAATTGAAGCACCTGCGGCACGTTGCCGGTCGGGTTGCCGGTCTTGGCGTCGACGGTGACGCCCATCAGGTAGTAGCCGGCGCCGTTGACCAGATTGCCGTTGGCGTTGACCTGGAAATCGCCGCGGCGGGTGTAGTCGGTGACGCCGTCGAACACCGGCACGTTGTCGGTGATCGAGGTCGGCTTCTGCACGGAGAAGAAGCCCTCGCCGTTGATCGCCATGTTGGTGGAGACCGTCGTCGCCGACACCGTGCCCTGGGTGGTGATGGTGGCCTGCGAGAAGGCGTCGACGCCGCCAGCGACCTGGCGGCTGGGCGTCGTGGCGTCCGGGATCAGGTCCTCGAAGGAGGTGCCGATGCCCTTGTAACCCGTGGTCGAGGCGTTGGCGATGTTGCCGGAAATGTTCTGCAGCGCAAAGGACTGCGCGCGCAAGCCGCCGACCGAGGTGTTCAGTGCGTCGAAGATACCCATAACATTGTCTCCACGTTGATCCTGCGGTCAGCCCGAGGGCTTAAGGCCGCAATAACTCGCAGAGACTGTCGCAAGCGCTATGCCAACATCGAAAATCGTTTCAAATCAGCCACTTGAATGAAAATGCCCCGGTCGGATGACCGGGGCACATTTGCCGGGCGGGCAACAATTGCCGGGCTAAAGCCGCGCCTATTCAGCTGGCTTGCGGCCCCGCCGGGTGGAACACCAGCGCGTAACCGTCCATGCAGTAGCGCAGGCCGGTCGGCTTCGGGCCGTCGTCAAAGACGTGGCCGAGATGGCCGCCGCAGCGGCGGCAATGCACTTCGGTCCGCGCCATGCCGAAGGTGCGGTCCTCGGTCGTGCCGACGGCATTCTCCAGCGGCTGGTAGAAGCTCGGCCAGCCGGTGCCGCTCTCGAACTTGGTCTCGGAGGAGAACAGCGGCAGGTCGCAGCCGGCGCAGGCGAAGGTGCCCTTGCGATGCTCCTTCAGCAGCGGGCTTGAGCCGGGCCGCTCGGTGCCCTCCTTGCGCAGGATCTCATATTGCTGCGGCGTCAGCTGCGCGCGCCATTCGGCATCGGTCTTCTCGATTTCGAACTTCTGGCCCGCGCGGGCCGGCGAAATCCTGAACCACCGGAAGGCCGCAAGGCCGAGCAGGCTGGCGACAGAGGCAAGCAGAATACGGCGGTCAATCATTGGGTTCTCCGTGACTGTTCGCCCTGAAATACGGGAGTCTTCGCTGGAAGTTACACCGCTTTCCGAAGATTATTCTCAACTTTATGCGAGCGGTATTAGGCCCCCTCGCCTCCGCTCTGGTCGGCGGGAACGGGCACCTCAGGCTGCGGGCGCGGCGGCGGCGGCCGGACCGGCCGCGGGCGACCCGTCGGTGCATGGCCGGGCGGCGGACGGCGGACAGCCGGACGGCTACCCGCCTGGCGGTTGGCTTCGGCCAGTCTGGCTTCGCGGACACGGTCCTGAATCCTCACCCGCTCGCGGTGACGGGCGAGCGCACCGGCAGCTGCGGAGGCGCTCCGGCTCCAGAGTCCGACAAAATATCCGGCGACACGGCCGGTCGGACCACCCGCCCAGACCAGTTCGAACGGCGAGAACAGCCGCCAGCGCTCGTCGCCCCACAGGATGCTGCGGGCGATCAACTGGCCGGCCATCGCCGAGGTGTTGAGGCCCTGGCGGCCAAACCCGCTCGTCACCCAGAGGCCTTTGCGCAACTGGCCGATCTGCGGCATGCCGTGCACGGTCTGACCGATCGCCCCGCCAAACGTCTCCGATATCTCGACCTGGCCGAGTTTTGGAAAGATCGTCTGCATCCTCCGCCCGATTGCGCCGGCAAAGCGTTTGGGGTTGGCCGACCAGGTGGTCTCCGGGCTCGCCCACATCAGCCGGTCGCCGTCGACGATGCGAAAATGATCGATGTTGTCGGTGTCGGCCACCGATCCCTTGAACGCAATCACCTCACCGAGCCGGTCGCCGAGCGGCGCGGTGACGCCGCCGTAACGCCAGACCGGCAGCAATGTGTCGGACAGCCGCCGCAGCGGCGCGCCGAGATGGATATTGCCCGCAAGCACAATATGCGAGGCGCGCAGCCGCGCCGACGGCGTGACAATACGCTTGCGGATACCGGAGGCATCGATACTGACGACCGGCGTGTCCTCAAAGATCCGCGCGCCGGAGCGCCGCGCCAACGAGGCTACGCCATGAACATATTTGCGGCCGTCGATCTGGAACGCCTTGGGATAATAGACGCCGTGGAAATAGCGGTCGGTCTTGAGCTCGCTGCGCACGCGATCGACCTGCCAGCCCTCCACTTCCGTGCCGAAATCCTCGTTCAGCATCTGCAGCCGGCTGATCAGCTGATCGCCGACATCGACATTGGAGACTTCGAGCGCGCCCTCGCTCAAGCCGATGCCCGGCATCGATTGCTCGGTCGCGAGGCCGCGGACATATTCCGCCCCCTCTTTCGACAGCGCCCAGAGCTCGCTTGCATCCTCGAAGCCGACGCGCTCGATCAATTCGGCAAGCGAAAGCGCATAGCCGGGCATGACCGTGCCGAGCTGGTTGCCGGAGGCGTTCCAGCCGACATGCCGGCCTTCGAGCACCGCGACGCTGGCGCCCAGCCGCGCCGCCTCGAGCGCGACGGTCAGTCCGGCGAGGCCGGCGCCCACGATGCAGATGTCGACGTCAAGGTCGAAGGAAAGCCGCGCGCGCTCGTGCAATGCGGCGGCGTCGGGTCCCTCGTTCATGTCTGTGGAAGTCTCGCTCATGCCGTTTTCTTGGACACCTTTTCTTACGCAGCCTTGGCGACGTTGTCACCTTGTCCTAAGCGTGGGCTTGTAGATTAATGCGAAGCTCGAATCGAGATTGCCGCCCATGCGCCGTTTGATGTTGCTGCGTCATGCCAAGACCGAGACCGACGCGCCGTCGGGCCGCGACCGGGACCGCCGTCTCGACGATCGCGGCCACCGGGACGCCGCCGAAATCGGCGCCTGGCTCGGCCGCCATCCGCCCTTTCCCGATTTCGTTCAGGTTTCACCCGCCGTCCGGGCCAAGCAGACCTGGGAACTGGTCCGGGAGGCGATGAAGGAACAACGCGCGCCGGCGCCGCAGGTCGAGTTCTTGCCAGAACTTTACGGCGCGGATCCGGCGCAAATGTTACAAATTATCCGCACCGCCTCCGCCGCTGATCCCCGACATCTGATGATGGTCGGGCATAATCCCGGCATGCACGAGTTCGCGCTGATGCTGACCGGCAGCGGCGATGCTGCAAGGCGGCAAGCGCTATCCGACAATCTGCCGACCTCCGGGCTCGCAGTTCTCGACTTTGCTACCAACAACTGGAACGAAGTGGCATTCCGCCGTGGCAAGCTCGTGCTCTTTGTCAGCCCGAAACTGCTGAAGCAGGCTTGAAGCGCGACCAAGGAAGGTTGTGCCTTCGTGCTAATCTGATCGAAAACTGGGAGGCGCAGATGTTCAAGTCCATTCTCGTGCCGATCGATCTGTCCGACACCGATCTGGCAAAGCCCGCGATTGCCACCGCCGCGACGCTGTCGCAGACCTGGAGCGGCACGGTACGTCTGTTGAATGTGCTGCCGATGACGCCGGTGATGCTGGCCGAATATGTGCCGGCGGATTTCGACGAACAGCAGCGCCAGAGTTCCGAAGAAGCGCTCGCCATCGTCGCCCGCGAATCCGGCATCGAAGAGGGGCGCATCTCGTCCGTGGTGCGGCAAGGCGGCATCTATCACGAAATCCTCGAAGAGGCCGCCGCTGTCAAAGCCGATCTGATCGTGATGACTTCGCACCGGCCGGCGATGCGGACCTATTTCCTCGGCTCCAACGCCGGCCATGTCGTACGCTACGCCAAATGTTCGGTGCTGGTGGTGCGGCATTAGCTAGGGCGTATACTCATAAAAGCGAAAGACGTCCGCTTTTGGGGCTAAAGCAGACCTGCGCTGATTATCCCCCGGAATTTCGGCTTTTGACCCGAATGTATGGTCCGGCCGTGCGTTGCAAGTGGTTTCGCCGAGCTGGCGGTGAGCGGTCTTTCATCAATGTATCCGGCCTCTGATTGGAGCGTGTTGTGCTCCGGGCCATCATGGATATCAGCGCGCGTGCGTTCTCATTAGCGGACAGGCCTCGATTGGGGCCATTTGGGTCACCAGTGTTCGCATGCGCCGGGAAGACCGA
>DATMNV010000264.1:0-6896 GCA_035568535.1 Bradyrhizobium sp. | reverse complement strand
CTGCTCGAACGCCATCAGCACCGCGGCGCGGTCGAGCACCTGCGAGATCACACCCCAGCCTTCGCCGGTGCGCCCGAGCGGCTCGGCCTTGGCGTTCTCAAAGGCGAGTTCGGCCTGCCCGCGCGACGGATCGACGTTGATCAGCGCCTTGGTCTCGACGCCGCCGGCCTTCATGTCCACCAGAAACAGCGAGATGTCGCTGTCGCGCCCTGTTGAGCCCGTGCGCGCGGCGACGACGACGAAATCGGCGATCGCACCATCGGGCACCGGCTTCTTGACGCCATTGAGGCTGTTGCCGGACGCGGTCAGCTTGATCGCGGCAGGCTGCGGATTGCCCTTGCCTTCGAACAGCGCCAGCGTGCCGATCGCCTCGCCCGAGGCGATCTTCGGCAGCCATTTTTGCTTCTGCGCGTCGGAGCCGGCCAGCAGGATCGCTTCGGCCGCGAGATAGACCGTCGACGAGAACGGCACCGGCGCCAGCGCGCGGCCCATTTCCTCGGCGATCACGCAGAGTTCGAGATGGCCCGCGCCCGCGCCGCCGAATTCCTCCGGGATCGCGACGCCGAGGAAGCCCATCTCGGCAAGGCCCTTCCACAAGTCCTTGTCGTAGGGCGCGTTGCCGTCCAGCACCGCGCGTACCGCCTTCGGCGGGCATTTCTCGGCGAGGAATTTCCTCGCCTCGTCGCGCATCTGCTTCTGTTCGTCGGAGAAATCGAAATTCATGGCGCTACTCTGTTGTGTGAGACATCTTTATTGCGTCGTCCCTGCGAAAGCAGGGACCCATAACCACAGGTGTTTGAGATTCACCCGGAACTGGCTCCAGCCTGCGATCGATAGTTCCCGGCGTATGGGTCCCCGCTTTCGCGGGGACGACAGGAGTAGGTTTGGCAAGAGCACTCATTGCAGCACAATCACATCTTCCCCGGGCTGTTCGGCATAGAGCCGCTCCACCAGCGTCGCGCGGCGCTCGAGGCCGGCGCGCTGGTTGATGTAGCCCTTGTCGGTGAGTTCATTGCCGTCGATCGAGGCCGGCTCGACCATCAGCATGGCGCGCGCGACCCGCATGCTGCTGGCGCCTTCGCATGATTTGTTGTGCGCCTCGAGCCCGCGCTTCAGGCAGGCCAGCACCTCGGGATGCATGACCACTTCCTCGTAGCTCGCCTCCGTGTTGCCGACGATCTGGCGGCAGGCGTGCAAATTGGGCCAGGCCAGCAGGCCGACGAAGGGGCGATCCTGCCCCGCCACCAGCGCGTCCTGCACGACAGGCGTCGCGGCCGCGATGGCGTCGGTGCGCAAGGAGCCGACATGGACAAAGGTGCCGGTGGTGAGTTTAAAGTCCTCGACCACGCGGCCGGCAAAGATGATGCCCTGCACGGGATCGGCGGGATCGACGAACACGCCGGCGTCGCCGATGCAGTAAAAGCCCTCCTCGTCGAACGCGGCCTTGGTCAGGTCCGGCCTTCCGAAATAGCCGGGCGTGACGTTGACGCCGCGCAGCCGCAATTCATATTTCGGGCCGACCGGCACCATCTTCAGTTCGACGCCGGGGAACGGCAGCCCGATCAGGCCAACCCGCTCGGTGTCCCAATAAGTGCCGGTCGAGGTCGGCGCGGTCTCGGTCGAGCCCCAGCCGGTATAGAACACGATGCGCTCGCCAGTGGTGCGCACCGCCAGCGCCTGCATCCGCTCATAGAGATCGTCGGGCAGCCGCGCGCCGCCATAGGCCATGACCGAAAGATTCCTGAAGAAGCTGCGGCACAGCGCATCGTCCTTTTCCATCGCAGCCGCCAGTGCCGCGTAGCCCGCGGGCACGTTGGCGTAATAGGTCGGCGAGATCTCGCGCAGGTTTTTCAGCGTTTCCTCGATCATGCCCGGCATCGGCCGGCCGTCGTCGATATAGAGCGTGCCGCCGTCGACCAGCACCGGATGGAACGCCGCGTTGCCGCCCATGGTGTGATTCCAGGGCATCCAGTCCAGCACGGTCGGCAACGTCGCGCCGGCGTCGCGCGGCCGCACCTGCATCATCATCGCCGCGTTGGCGCACATCATCTCCTGGGTGTTGATGACGGCCTTGGGCATGCCGGTCGATCCGGAAGTAAAGAGTAACTTGCCGACGGTGTCCGGCGTGATCGCCGCGACCGACTCCTCAACGGCCTTCGTCACCGGCGTTGCCGCAAGATCGGCAAGGGCGACACTCTTGATGCCCTCGCAGGGGCGCGCGACATGGATGACGGTGACGCCGTCGAGCGGAAGCGCCTTCAACGCTTTCTCAAAGCTTGGGCCGTCCTGGACCATCACGACCTTCGGCTTGATCAGGTCGAACAGATATTTCAGTTTGACGTGGTCGTGGCTCATCAGCGAATAGGCCGGCGACACCGGAGCAGCCGGAAAGCGCGCCTGCATCGCGGCCTGCGTCATCAGCGCGTGCTCGATCGAATTCCCCGACAGGATCGCGACCGGGCTGCCGGGCTTGAGCCCGAGATTGAGAAGCGCTTGCGTCAGCGCATCCACCGTGCGCTTGGCCTCGCCGTAGGAGACCTTGCGCCATTGCCGCTCCGTGCCGGTGCGCTGCGCCAGCCAGACGCGGTTCGGCGCTTCGCTCGCCCATTTCGCCAGCGAGGCCGGGATATGCTTCTCATAGGGTTTTAGGGGAATCCGCGACTTCAGCACGATGACGCCGTCGGGCCGTCGCTCGACCGCGATATCGCGCTTCAGCCATTCGATCTTGCGAAAGGCCGGCTTGGTCAGAACAGCGGCGGCGGCATTCCCACTCATATTGCGTCTCCCGAAATATCGGTCCGTTTTCGGATCCGTCTTTATCGCCTGATATAGACAGGCTTTCGCTTCTCAAGAAAGGCCCTGATGCCCTCGTTGAAATCTTCCGAGCGGCTGCACAGGACCTGATTGCGGTCTTCCATCGCAATGACGGCCTCGATCGAGCCGGCATCGACACTCATGTTGAGGCATTCCTTTGACAGCCGCAGCCCCACCGGCGAGGCCGTCATCATGGCATCGACGTAGGGCGCGACAGCGGCCTCAAGCCCGCCCTCTTCGACGACTTCCGAGACCAGACCGACCGCCAGCGCGCGTTCGGCATGGATGAACCGCCCGGTGAGGATCAACTCGGAGGCAACCGACACCCCGACCAGCCGCGGCAGAAAATAGCTGGTGCCGATGTCGCAGCCGCCGAGCCCGAGTTTTATGAAGGCGCAGTTCATCCGGGCCGATCTGGTGGCGATGCGGATGTCGGCGGCGAGCGCCAGCGCAAAGCCGCCGCCGGCCGCCGCCCCCTGCACCAGCGCGATGATCGGCTGCGGACAACGCCGCATCAGCATCACGATGTCGGCGATCCGGCGCTGAGAATCGAGCGACTCGGTGACGCCGGGCGGCTCCTGCTGCCCGGCGCGCCGCGCCATCGCCTGCTTGAGGTCGAGCCCGGCGCAGAACGAAGCGCCCGCGCCCTTCAGCACCACGACACGGGTGGCGCGGTTGCGCTGCAGGCTTTCGAAATAGGCATTCAGCGCGTCGATCAGCGAGGCATCGAGCGCGTTGAGGCTTTCCGGACGGTTGAGCGTCACCCGGTCAACCCCGTCGTCATGTTCGATCAGCAGCGGTTGGGTCACGCATCACTCCTGCATCCGCGAATGCGGCGCTGATTGCCGCGCCCTCCCCCTTGTGGGAGAGGGCAACACCGGCGCGAGCCTGGCATTCGATGCGGTGAGGGGTTGCCAGCCGGAGAGAAACCCCTCACCCGACTCGAATTCGCTGCGCTCATTCGAGCCACCCTCTCCCACAGGGGGAGAGGGGAAGAAGCAGCGGCGCCCTACCTCGGCGCCATGCGGATAGCGCCGTCGAGGCGGATGGTCTCGCCGTTGAGCATCGGGTTCTCGACGATGTGGACGGCAAGGTTGCCGTATTCCGAGGCATCGCCGAGCCGCGCCGGATGCGGCACCTGTGCGCCGAGGCTTTTCCGTGCTTCCTCGTTCAGACCCATCAGCAGCGGCGTCAGGAACAGGCCGGGCGCGATGGTGTTGACACGGATCTTCTGGCTCGCGAGATCGCGCGCCGCCGGCAGCGTGAGACCGACCACGCCGCCCTTCGAGGCGGAATAGGCGATCTGGCCGATCTGGCCTTCATAAGCCGCGACGCTCGCAGTGTTGATGATGACGCCGCGCTCTTCGCCGATCGGCTCCGCCGTGACGAGGCGTTCGGCGAACAGCCGCAGGCAGTTGAAGGTGCCGATCAGATTGACGTTGATGATGCGGGCGAATTTCGCCAGGGGATAGACGCCGTCCTTGCCGACGATGCGCTGCGAGCCGCCGATGCCGGCGCAGTTCATCAGCACGCGCGCGACGCCGTGGGCGGCCTCGGCCCTGGCGATCGCCGCCTTGATCGCTTCCTCGTCGGTGACGTCGGCGTGGAGCGCAATGCCCTTCACTTCGGCCGCGACCTTTTCGGCGTTTTCGTTGCTTTGGTCGATGATACCAATCCTGGCGCCCTTGGCGGCCATGGCGCGCGCGGTGGCCGCGCCCAGGCCCGAGCCACCGCCGGTGATGAGAACAGCAACGTCTTTCAACTGCATGATAGAACCTTTCCTTGGGCGTTTCTTCTCTAGGCTTGGTCGTCGTGAAGCAAATTCATCCGGCCGCCGCGGCAGCCGTTTCCGTGTTCGCCAGCATGCCTCCGCAAATCAGCGCTTCCATGTGCCGGATGTACTGGCGGCAGACCTCGTCGGTGACCGGCCCCACGCCGGTCGCGCGCGACATCGCGTGCCGTCCGAAGAACAGATGATCGCAGGCGCCGATCAGGCTGGTGTAGAACAGCACCGGATCGATGTCGCGGAACTCGCCGGCCTGGATGCCCTCCGCGAGCAGGCGGCGATGAAATTCCAGAAGGGGCGCCACAAAGAATTTCGAGACCTCGTCGGCGGCCTCCGGCGTGCTCTCATGCAGCAGATAATGGATCAGCCGGTTCATATAGGGGAACTGGTGATAGGCGCGGATGATACCGCCGGTATGCAGCTTCAGCTTCGCGGTCGCCGTGATCGGCTGCGCCAGCAGATATTCGAGGTTTGCCACTTCCGTGGCGGCGTCGCGCGCCAACAGCGCCAGCAACAGGCCGTCCTTGTTGCCGAAATGATATTTCACCAGCGCGGCGTTGACGCCGGATTTCTGCGCGATGTCGCTTAAGGATACCTCGATCGAGGAGCGCTCGATCATCAGCCCGCTCGCCGCGACGAGGAGCTTTTCGGCAGTGGTATTTTTGCTGGCCGGAAGCCTTGTCGGTACGCTGGTATTCAACTGTGATCCCTTGACCCGCCTGCCGGGAAATCCCGAGGGGCGCAGATAAGCCGATGAAGGCGCCGCACTCAAGAGTTAATTGATTGATTGACTAAATCCCTGTGCACCTCTTAAATCCGGACCATCCTTCAGAACCCCCATCCAAAAACACCCAGGGAGAACAGTCATGGCCGAGGCCTATATCGTCGCCGCCGCACGTACCGCAGGCGGCCGCAAGGGGGGACGCCTCGCCGGCTGGCATCCGGCCGATCTCGCCGCTTCCGTGCTCGATGCGCTGATCGAGCGTTCCGGCGCCGCCCCCGACCAGATCGAGGACGTGATCATGGGTTGCGTGATGCAGGCCGGCGAACAGTCCAACAACATCGCCCGCAACGCCATCATGGCCTCGAAGCTGCCGGAGAGCGTGCCCGGCACCTCGGTCGACCGGCAGTGCGGTTCGTCGCAGCAGGCGCTGCATTTCGCCGCGCAGGCGGTGATGTCCGGCACCATGGACTGCGTGATCGCCGCCGGCGTGGAATCCATGACGCGGGTGCCGATGGGACTGGCCTCGCAACTGCCGGCCAAGAACGGCTTTGGCACCTACAAGAGCCCGGGCATCGAGCAGCACTACCCGAACATCGTGTTCAGCCAGTTCACCGGCGCGGAAATGATGGCCGAGAAATACGGTCTGTCGAAGGATGAACTCGACGAGTATTCCTATAACAGCCACCAGCGCGCCATCGCCGCGACCCAGGCCGGAAAATTCAAGGACGAGATCATCCCGCTGCAGATCACCCGCGCCGACGGTTCGACCGACACCCACCATATCGACGAAGGTATCCGCTTCGACGCCAGCCTCGCCGGCATCAAGGGGGTCAAGCTGATCGCCGAAAACGGCAAGCTCACCGCCGCCTCTTCCAGCCAGATCTGCGACGGCGCCTCCGGCGTCGTGGTGGTCAACGAGAGGGGCCTGAAGGCGCTCGGCGCCAAGCCGATGGCGCGGATCCATCACATGACCATGATGGGCGGCGATCCCGTTATCATGCTGGACGCGCCGCTGCACGCCACCGAGCGTGCGCTGAAGAAGGCCGGCATGTCGATCGACGACATCGACCTGTTCGAGGTCAACGAAGCCTTCGCCTCGGTGCCGACGGCGTGGCTGAAGACCACCGGCGCCGATCCGGCCCGGCTCAACGTCAACGGCGGCGCGATCGCGCTCGGCCATCCGCTCGGCGGCTCCGGCACCAAGCTGATGACCACGCTGGTCAACGCGCTGAAGCAGCGCAACAAGCGTTACGGGTTGCAGACCATGTGCGAAGGCGGCGGCATGGCCAATGTGACCATCGTCGAGCGGCTGTAACGCGCCGGGAAGTTTCTTATCGTCGTCCCGGCGAAAGCCGGGACCCATAACCACTAATATTCATGATTGCGCCGGGCTGGAGCCACAGCTCGTTCCATCTACTCGAATCGGTGGTTATGGATGCCCGCGTTCGCTGGGACGACGGCTGATTTTCATCGACGAAAAAAATAAGACGCCCAGAGGAAACTCCCAATGACCCATCCGTCGGTGCACGCACGCACTCAGCCCAACAAGATCGCCTATCAAATGGCCTCGGC
>DATMNV010000263.1:0-6379 GCA_035568535.1 Bradyrhizobium sp. | reverse complement strand
TGTCGCGCCACATGCTGGTCGTCGAGCAGGTCGAGAATTCGGCGAACCAGATTTCACTGGAAGACGCCCGCAGAGCCAATCCCGGCGCCCAGATCGGCGACACCATCGCCGACACGCTGCCGCCGCTCGAATATGGCCGTATCGCCGCGCAATCGGCCAAGCAGGTGATCGTGCAGAAGGTGCGCGAAGCCGAGCGCGACCGGCAATATCAGGAGTTCAAGGACCGCATCGGCGATATCGTCAACGGCATCGTCAAGCGCGTGGAATATGGCAGCGTCATTGTCGATCTGGGCCGCGGCGAAGCCATCGTGCGCCGCGACGAGATGCTGCCGCGCGAAGTGTTCCGCAACGGCGATCGCGTCCGCGCCTATATTTTCGACGTGCGGCGCGAAACGCGGGGGCCCCAGATTTTCCTCTCCCGCACCCACCCGCAATTCATGGCGAAACTGTTCGCGCAGGAAGTTCCCGAGATCTATGACGGCATCGTCGAGATCAAGGCGGTGGCCCGCGATCCCGGCTCGCGCGCGAAGATCGGCGTGATTTCGCGCGATTCCTCGGTCGATCCGGTCGGAGCCTGCGTCGGCATGCGCGGATCGCGCGTGCAGGCGGTCGTCAATGAATTGCAGGGTGAAAAGATCGACATCATTCCCTGGTCACCGGATATTGCAACCTTCGTCGTCAATGCTCTCGCACCCGCCGAAGTCTCCAAGGTGGTGATCGACGAGGACCGCGAGCGGATCGAAGTCGTGGTTCCCGACACCAACAACCAGCTCTCGCTGGCGATCGGCCGGCGCGGGCAGAACGTGCGCCTCGCCTCGCAGCTGACCGGATGGGATATCGACATTCTGACCGAGCAGGAGGAATCCGAACGCCGTCAGGCCGATTTCGAAAACTCCACGCGGGTTTTCATGGAATCGCTCAATGTCGACGAAGTCGTCGGCCAATTGCTCGCCTCGGAAGGCTTTACCTCGGTTGAGGAACTGGCGCTGATCGATGTCAGGGAACTGGCCGGCATCGAAGGCTTTGACGATGAAACCGCCAACGAGTTGCAGAATCGCGCCAGGGAATACCTGGAACGGCTCGAGACCGAACTCGAGAACAGGCGCAAGGAACTCGGCGTTGACGATGCATTGAAGCAGGTGCCCGGCGTAAGTTCGAAGATGCTGGTGAAATTCGGCGAGAATGACATCAAGACGCTGGAAGATCTGGCCGGCTGCGCTACCGACGACCTCGTCGGCTGGACCGAACGCAAGGAAGGCGGCGAGCCGACCAGGCACGCCGGCATTCTCGACGGCAACGAAGTCTCGCGCAACGACGCGGAGAACATGATCATGCAGGCGCGCGTTCTGGCCGGCTGGATCACCCAGGCCGATCTCGACAAGACGACCGAGGGGGCCGAGGCCCCCGAAGGCCAGCCGGCCTGATCATTGGAGCCATGCCTTCCCGATGCTCGCGCTTGCTGACCTCGAACTCGATCATGGGCCGCGGACGGATAAGTCCGCGACCATGCGAATGTGCGCGGTCAGCCGAAAAGTGCAGCCGATCGGGGAACTGATCCGGTTCGTGGTCGCTCCGTCCGGCGAGGTGATCGCGGATCTGAAACGCAAGCTTCCCGGCCGGGGGCTTTGGGTTTCGGCCAGCCGCCAGGCGGTTGCGGAAGCGGTCCGGCGTCACCAATTCGAGCGGGGATTCAAGCGCGACGTGCGCGTGGCGCCGACGCTTGCCAGTGACACCGAAGCCGTGCTGGAACGTTTTGCGGTCGAGGCTCTCGCTGTTGCCGCCAAGGCGGGACGGGTGGTTTCCGGTTTTGCCAAGGTGGCCGACACGCTCGGGCGACAGGGACCAATCAGGGCTCTGATCCACGCTTCCGACGGCGCCGCCGAGGGAATTCGCAAATTGGACGCCATGGTCAGGCAAAATGGCCAAAATCGCGACAAAAAGGCGGATATCCCCGTGGTTAGCGCGCTGACCTCGGAACAATTGGATTTGGCACTTGGCCGCTCAAATGTGATACATGCTGCGCTGCTCGCGGGCCCCGCGAGCAGCACCTTCCTGTCGCGCAGCCATATGCTGGTCCGATACCGGATGGCGGGCGACGACGGAGCGGCCGGCAAGCCGGCCAAGAATTCGCCGACACACACTGTGCAGACACGCACGATGAGAGAAGATTAGGACTGCTGAATGGTTGATACGAAAACCCCTGGCGACAAGACACTCAGTGTCCCGACCAAGACCTTGACGCTCAAGCCGCGCGTCGAGACGGGCACCGTGCGCCAGAGCTTCAGCCACGGCCGGACCAAGCAGGTCGTGGTGGAGAAGCGCGGCAAGCGCCGGGTCGCCGGAGAGGCGCCTGCCGCGGAGACGCATGCACCGGAACCGGTGGCGGTCAAGGCGGCAACGCCGGCCCCGGCACCGTTGACCCGCGCCGCGCCCCCTCCGGCGGCGCCTCGCAGAAATTCCGGTTTGGTTTTGCCCACGCTCACCGAAGACGAGCGCACCGCACGCGCCAGCGCGCTGGCGGATGCAAAGCTGCGCGACATCGAGGAGCGGCGGCTCGCCGAAGAGGAAGCCAAGCGGCGCAGCAGCCGCGAAGGCATCGAACAAGCCGAGCGCGAAGCCGCCGAGGCGCGCCGCAAGGCCGAGGAAGAACGTCACCGTCAGGACGAGGAGGCCAAGCGAAAGGCTGAGCTCGAAGCCAAGAAGCGTTTTGGCGAGGCCGAGGCCCAGCCGCAACGTCCGGTCCGCCCCGCGATACCCGTGGCGCGGGCGCCCGGGATTGCCGCCGACATTTCCGACGAAGACGAGGGACCGCGTCAGGTCAGGCGCGGCGCCGGCGGCGCTGCCCGCTCGGCCACCGCCCCGAAGGCGGCCAAGCCCGCGCCGCAGAAGCAGCGCGGGCGGCTGACGCTCGTCACCGCACTCAATGCCGACGACGTCCGCGAGCGCTCGATCGCCTCGTTCCGCCGCCGTACCCAACGCCTGAAGGGACATCAATCGAACGAGCCGAAGGAAAAGCTCGTTCGCGAGGTCGTCATTCCGGAAGCCATCACGATCCAGGAACTCGCCAACCGGATGACCGAGCGCGCCGTTGACGTCATCAGACTGCTGATGAAGCAGGGCGCCATGCACAAGATCACCGACGTGATCGATGCCGATACCGCGCAGCTGATCGCCGAGGAAATGGGCCACACCGTCAAGCGCGTCGCCGCGGCCGACGTCGAGGAGGGCCTGTTCGACGTCGTCGACAACTCTACCGATACCGAGCCGCGTTCGCCGGTGGTGACCGTGATGGGCCATGTCGACCACGGCAAGACGTCGCTGCTCGACGCGCTTCGCCACGCCAATGTGGTCTCCGGCGAAGCCGGCGGCATCACCCAGCATATCGGCGCCTATCAGGTGACCTCGCCGGAAAGCGGCAAGAAAATCACCTTCATCGACACGCCCGGTCACGCCGCGTTTACCGCGATGCGCGCCCGCGGCGCCAAGGTGACCGACATCGTTGTGCTGGTGGTGGCCGCCGATGACGGCGTCATGCCGCAGACGGTGGAGGCGATCAATCACGCCAAGGCGGCGAAGGTGCCGATGATTGTCGCCATCAACAAGATCGACAAGCCGGACGCCAGGCCCGATCGCGTTCGCACCGAGCTGCTGCAGCACGAGGTCCAGGTCGAATCGCTTGGCGGCGAGGTTGTCGACGTCGAAGTCTCCGCCAAGAACAGGACCAATCTCGACCGGCTGCTCGAGATGATCGCGCTGCAGGCCGATTTGCTCGACCTCAAGACCAATTCGTCGCGCCCCGCCGAAGGCACCGTGATCGAAGCCAAGCTCGACCGCGGCCGCGGTCCGGTCGCGACCGTGCTGGTGCAGCGCGGAACCCTGCGGGTCGGCGACATCGTGGTCGCAGGCGCCGAGATGGGCCGCGTGCGCGCGCTGATTTCCGACCAGGGCGATACGGTGGAGGAGGCCGGTCCTTCGGTGCCGGTCGAGGTGCTCGGCTTCAACGGGCCGCCGGAGGCGGGCGATCGCCTCGCGGTGGTCGAGAACGAAGCCCGCGCCCGTCAGATCACGAGCTATCGCGCGCACCAGAAGCGCGAGAACGCCGCCGCCAGCATTTCCGGAATGCGCGGCTCGCTCGAACAGATGATGTCGCAGCTCAAGACGTCGGGCCGCAAGGAATTCCCGCTGGTCGTCAAGGCCGACGTGCAAGGCTCGCTGGAAGCGATCCTCGGCTCGCTGGAAAAGCTCGGCACCGAGGAGGTCGCCGCCCGCATTCTGCACGCAGGTGTCGGCGGCATTTCGGAATCCGACGTGACGCTCGCGGAAGGCTTCAACGCCGCGATCATCGGCTTCTCCGTCCGCGCCAACAAGGAAGCGGCGGCGGCAGCCAAGCGCAACGGCATCGAAATCCGCTACTACAACATCATCTACGACCTCGTGGATGACGTGAAGAAGGCGATGTCCGGCCTGCTCGCGCCGACGCTGCGCGAGACCATGCTCGGCAACGCCCAGATCCTGGAAGTGTTCAACATTTCCAAGGTCGGCAAGGTCGCCGGATGCCGCGTCACCGACGGGACCGTGGAGCGCGGCGCCAATGTCCGCCTGATTCGCGACAACGTCGTCGTGCATGAAGGCAAGCTGTCGACGCTCAAGCGCTTCAAGGACGAGGTGAAGGAAGTGCAAGCCGGTCAGGAATGCGGCATGGCGTTCGAGAACTACGGTGACATGCGGGTCGGCGACGTTATCGAGTGCTATCGCGTGGAATCGATCCAACGCAGCCTGTAAGTCCAAATCTTGCGAAGCGCGTGGTTTTTATTGACTGAAAATGCAGCGTCATGGCCGGGCATAGGCGAGCGAAGCGACGCCGTTCTTCGAACGGCTACCGGCCATCCACGTCTTGGCCAATTCAACAGGAAAGATGTGGATGCCCGCGACAAGCGCGGGCATGACGAATCGAGAGACGACGATGCCCCGCCACCAGAAAAGGAGTTCCGCCGCCGGCGGCTCGCAACGCCAATTGCGCGTCGGCGAGATCGTGCGTCACGCCATGGCGGACATCCTGGCGCAGGGCAGCACCCATGATGTCGAGCTCGAGGGCCACATCATTACCGTTCCCGAGGTGAAGATGTCGCCGGACCTCAAGCTCGCGACGATCTTTGTCATGCCGCTTGGCGGACGCGACACGCAAAGAGTGCTCGCGGCGCTCGAGCGCAACAAGAAGTTCCTGCGCGGCGAAATCGCGCAGCGCGTTAACCTGAAATTTGCCCCCGATATCCGCTTCCGGCTCGATGATCGATTCGATGAAGCGGAGCGCATAGAGAAATTGCTGCGAACGCCGGCGGTGCAGAGAGACCTCGCGCCAGACGCGCGCCGATCCGGCTCGCACGAATCCGATGAGTGATTGATGATCATGACGAGCGCAAACAGCCTGATCCAACCACCGACCGGCGATTCGGACGAGCTTGCAACAAACCATTCAGCGCGCCGTGAGGGCGATCACGCCCCTGCGGGCAGGCAGCCACGCCACCACAATCAGCCGCGCCGCGAAAAACGCGACGTCCACGGTTGGGTCGTGCTCGACAAGCCGATCGGCATGACCTCTACCCACGCGGTCGCGATCGTGAAGCGGCTGTTCCAGGCCAAGCGCGCCGGACACGCCGGCACGCTCGATCCTCTTGCCTCGGGCGGACTGCCGATCGCGCTCGGCGAGGCCACCAAAACCGTCCCATTCGTGATGGATGGCCGCAAGCGTTATCGCTTCACCGTGGCCTGGGGCGAGGAACGCGACACCGACGACACCGAAGGCCGCGTGGTCAAAACCAGCGAGATCAGGCCATCTGCGGAAGCAATTTCGGCCCTGTTGCCGCGCTTCACCGGCGTGATCGAACAAATCCCGCCGCAATATTCCGCAGTCAAGGTCGAGGGCGAGCGGGCCTACGACCTGGCACGTGACGGCGAGAGGGTCGAGCTGAAACCGCGCCGCGTCGAGATCCACCAATTAACCCTTGTAGAACAATCAGATAGCAGTCATTCCGTGTTCGAGGCCGAGTGCGGCAAGGGAACCTATGTCCGCGCGCTGGCCCGCGATATCGGGCGGATTCTGGGCTGTTTCGGTCACATCTGCGCGTTGCGTCGGACCGTCGTCGGCCCGTTCGGCGAAAACGACATGATTCCGCTGGAACAGTTGGAGGCTTTGTGCGATAGAGCCGCGTCCGGCGAGGGCAGCCTCGCCGACGCGCTGTTGCCCGTTGAGACCGCGCTGGACGACATCCCGGCACTGGCCGTCACACGGGCGGATGCGGCAAGGCTCCACAGGGGCCAGGCCGTTTTGTTGCGCGGACGGGATGCGCCCAATTGTAGCGGCACAGTCTATGTCACGGTC
>DATMNV010000262.1:0-42789 GCA_035568535.1 Bradyrhizobium sp. | reverse complement strand
CAGCCCTAAACAATATGCGCGACTGGCGCGGATCGAGAAGGTCATCGCTGCGCGGAAGAGCGGCCTTGGCTGGGCGGATGTCGCATACGCCTGCGGCTTTACTGACCAGGCGCACTTGATCCATGATTTCGGCACGATCGTAGGCGGAACGCCGTCCGAATTCTTCGGCGCGGCACGGAGCTGGAATTTCCGCGGCGGGGATGCGGTGCCAAGCTTGGCCGATTCTTACAATCCATTCATCGTCTAGATTGTTATTACGGATGCATTGGCGTGACCGCATCGCGGCGGGACGCCGCCGGCCCTGCACGATGGCGAAGCTCCGCTGATCCACCGCTCCGTTACGCGACTGCCCGGCCGTAGATCTCCGAAAATTATTCGTTGAGTAAGGTATAGCCATGGCGAACGACGAGATTCATCTGTTTCAATTTTTGTGCTGCTGCCGCGGGCCGCAGCAGCGATGCGGAGGCCTGATCACATGCTGACCCACGTCGCGTCCAGCCGCACTATGGCCACCGGCCTCAGCTCAGGCCGTATCCTTGTCGTGGATGAGGATCCGGCCGTACGGCACCTGATCTCGGATTATTTCGGGGAGCACGGCATACAGACCGTCTCGGCGACCGGCCGCTTGGCAGCGGGGCGTCAATTAGCTGGCGAGGACCCAAGTGCGATCATTCTCGAGCTGGGCCTCGGCCAGGGCAATGGGCTCGATCTGCTCCGGGAAATTCGTTCCAGTTCGGACGTCCCAGTCATTATTCTGACAGGTCGTTCCAGCGAAGAAGTGGACCGTGTGGTCGGACTCGAACTCGGTGCCGACGACTGCCTGACCAAGCCGTTCAGCATACGCGAATTGTATGCCCGGTACCGCGCCGTGCTGCGGCGCCGTGAGAACGGACGGTCTGTGCGCACCCACGCTGTCGAGCAAGGCGAATACAGGTTCGACGGATGGCGACTTGATCGTCGCAGCCGGCGTCTGACCGATCCGCAGGAACGGCCGGTTGCCCTGAGCAAAGGCGAGTACGCCCTGCTGCTGGCCTTCCTCGATGCGCCGGAGCGGCCGCTTTCGCGCGAGCATCTGTTGCAGGCGACCCGGCTCCACGAAGACATCTTCGATCGCAGCATCGATGTTCAAGTGCTTCGGCTACGACGTAAGCTGGAGGTAGACCCGAAGGCGCCACGTGTTATCAGGACCGAACGCGGCGTTGGCTATGTCTTTGCAATTCCGGTCGAACAAAGCCGTCGGGCGGATTGCCGCAGCATGCCGCAAAATCGTTAATGGTCGGGACAATCAGCTTCACGCTTCTGTCCGAAGCGGACCTTGCGCCGAGCACGGTCAACCAAGATGCGCCAGGAACCGACCAAGGCCCACAACTGCGCCAACGAGGTCGACCTAGTCTCATCGCGCCCTAAAGCGCGATGAGATTAGGTTGAATCGTCACCGCGCTTTAGCTTTTTGATTGAGCATGATCTCCGCGCAAACGCTACGCGTTTGTCGCGAGGGAAAACCGCTACACACTTTTCCGGATCATGCTCTAGACCACCTCGCGCGCGTGCAATTCCGCGATCGTCTTGGCGTCATAGCCGATCGCACTCAACACTTCGTCCGTATGGGCGCCGATCTCCGGCGCCATGTGCTCGAGCCTGCCGCCGCCATGCGCGAGCCGGAAGCCGCTGCCGGCAAAGCGCAGGCGGCCATAGGGCGTATCGATCTCCTGCACCGCGCCGCGCGCAGCGATCTGCGGATGGTCGATCACCTCCTCGACCTTCCAGATCGAGGCACAGGGCGCGCCGGCGGCGTCCAAAATCTTCTCCCACTCACGCGGGCTCTTCTTCGAAAGCTGCTCCTCGATGATGGCGCGCAGCGCCGGCTCGTTTTCCTGGCGCGTGAACCAGTCGACAAAGCGCGGATCCTCGAAGACGTCCTCGCGGCCGAGCGCGGTCATCAGCGCGCGGTATTGCTTCTCATTGTTGACGGCGAGCAGCAGGTGGCCCTCGCCCGCCTTGAACAGATTGGCGGTCGGCTTGCGGCTCACGGCCTGGTTGCCGGACAATTGCTGGCGATGGCCGGCGACCGAGTAATCGGCGATCTGGCCCGACAGGAAGGCGAGCGACGCCTCCAGCATGGAGACGTCGACGAGCTGGCCCTTGCCGGTATGGCTGCGCTGGAACAGCGCGCTGGAGACGCCGAACGCCGCGGTGGCGCCGGACAGCACGTCGCAGATCGCAAAACCCGCGCGCGTCGGGCCGGTCTCCTCGTGGCCGGTGATCGCCATGATGCCGCTCATCGCCTGGATCTTGCCGTCATAGCCGGCGCCGTTGCGCTCAGGTCCGGTCTGACCAAAGCCCGAGATCGCGCAATAGATCAGCCGCGGGTTGATCGCCAAGAGCGCCTCATAGCCGATGCCGAGCTTGTCCATCACGCCGGGGCGGAAATTCTCCATCACCACGTCGGCCTCGCCAGCGAGCTTTTTGACGATCGCGATCGCCTCGGGCTTGGAGAGATCAAGCGTCAGGCTGCGCTTGTTGCCGTTGACGGCCTGAAAGGCGGGCGCGAGATCGCGCTCGGCCCATTCGCGGCTCAGCGGCGTGCGGCGCATGTCCTCGCCGCCGCGCCGCTCCACCTTGATGACGTCGGCACCCAGCAGCGCGAGCTGATAGCTCGCATAGGGGCCGGCCAGCACCTGCGTGAAATCCAGAATCTTCACGCCTTCGAACGGTCGCGTCACGTGGGGTTCCTCCAGGTAATTTTCTTTTTGTTAGAGACGAAGTTGAACAGGTTGCCGCATCACCGGCGCACCTCTCCCCTTGTGGGCGAGGTCGGAACGCATCGAAGATGTGTTCCGGGTGAGGGTCTGTCTCCGCGCAAATTACCTTGATCGGGTACGCGGATAGAGACCCCTCATCCGGCGCGGACGTTGTCCGCGCCACCTTCTCCCACAAGGGGAGAAGGAAGATCACGCGGCGCGGTTGCCGCGTGCGATCTCCTTCTGCCGGTCGAATTCGGCGCGGCGCCGCGCCAGCTCTTCCGGGCTCATCTGCGCGACATTGTTGTAGTCGAGCTTCCAGGAGGCATCCTCGCTCCAGCGCAGCGGCGACTGCATCGTGGTACGCGCGCCGGCAGCGCTTTCGAGCAGGCCGAGCGCGAGTTCGAGCGTCAGCGCCTGCGAATCGACATCATGCGGCTTGCCGGCGGAATTGCCGAGCGGAAAATCGCTGAACAGGAAGCGCGGCACCGCGGCATGCTCGATGATGTCCTTGGCGCAGCCCATCACTACGGTTGGAATGCCGCCCGCCTCGAGATGGCGCGCGACCAGCGCAGTGGTCTGGTGGCAGACCGGGCAGTTCGGCACCAGCACCGCAACATCGACCTTGTCGGCGAGGCAGCGCGCGAGGATTTCCGGCGCGTCGGTATCGATGGTGACGCGGTGGCTGCGGTTGGTTGGCGCGCCGAAGAAGCGCGGCGCGACCTCGCCGATCCGCCCCCTCGCCTGCGCTTTCAGAAGCTGCGGCAGCGGAAACCAGGTGCCGCTGTCGGTCGCGGTGGTGTGCTTCCGATCATAGCCGATATGCGAGATGCGCAAATCGTGCTGCTTGGCGGTATCGCCGTCATACACCTTGTAGAACTTGGCGCCGCCATTATAGGCCGCGCCCGGCCCTTGATCGCCCTTGGTCGGATCGTAGGGGGCAGCGGTCGTGACGATGGTGACGCGCGATTGCGACAGCGGCTTCTTCAGTGTCTCAAACGGCGCCTCGACATAATGCGCCCAGCGATAGGGCGTGGTGTAGCCTATCGCGGTATAATAATCGCGCGTCCGCTGCATGTAGGGCACCGGGGAATCGTAGTCGGCCGCAAAGCCGAATTCGTTATCGGACGGGGCGGGCATGGTTAAAATCTCCTGCGTTTCCTATGCGCTTTGGCGCCAGACTAGAGATAGTCGCAGCATTGCTCAACAGCCAGGTGGCTGACAGACCCTCATGGTGAGGAGCCACGAAGCGGCGTCTCGAACCACGAGGCCCCACGCCGGTGGCCTCATCCTTCGAGACGCGGCTCACGCCGCTCCTCAGGATGAGGGTCAGGTCAAATCCCCGCAACCGAGGTCCAGAGCTCGCCGAGTTTGCGCTTGAGCGACTGCGTCCGCGTCGGCGGGACGGTCTCGTCCCCGTCCTCCGGCAGACGCAGGCCAACCACATTGACCCGGCCGCCGGAAAGATTGCGCGCGACCAGCACGATCGAGTCAAGCGGCAGGGTCGCGCCTTCCTTCGGCGCGTTGTCGAGATGGACGTCGAAATAATCCGACAGCGTCAGCTTCGCCTCATCTTCCGCGACCTTGACGCCGTAGATCTCGGCGAGCTCGGACAGCGTGTGCTCGCCGGAGACGACGAAATCGCCGAGCAGATGCGGATCGGGCGCCGAGCTCGGCTGCATGTCGACGAAGAACCGGTCGAGCGCCTCGGCACGCTCCGGCGGCGCCAGCAGATAGATGTAGTCGCCCGGCGCGATGGGATCGGCTTCCGACGGTGTCAGGATTTGCTCGTTGCGGATCACCAGCGTCGGCTTGGACCAGGACGGGATCAGGCCACGGCGGAAGTACAGGCTCTTCGACCGCACCGGATAGCCGACCAGCTCCTGCTCGAGCTGGCCGGGCAGATCAAGCTCGACGCGCCGCGGGCCGCGATCGCTGCGCGGCAGCGCGACATGCAGCCGCCGTGCCGCTGCGGCGAGCGTCCAGCCCTGCAGCAGCAGCGAGATGAGGACGACGACAAACGCGACATCGAAATAAAGATAGGCCTTGGACAGCCCGACCAGCATCGGGATCGAGGCAAGGAAGATCGCGACCGCGCCGCGCAAGCCGGTCCAGGCGATGAACACCTTTTCGCGCCAGTTGAAGCGGAACGGGAGCAGGCACAGGAATACCGCGACCGGGCGCGCCACCAGCATCAGCACGAAGGCGATGACGACCGCAGGTCCAATGCTCGCGCCAAGCCGATGCGGCGACACCAAAAGGCCGAGCAGCACGAACATTACGATCTGTGCGAGCCAGGTCGCAGCATCGAGGAAGGCCACGATCGAATTGTGCGCGCGGGTCGGCCGGTTGCCCACGATGATACCGGCGAGATAGACCGCGAGGAAGCCGGACGAATGCGCAAGCTGCGCCACGCCAAAGATCACCAGCGCCGTGGTGAGGACGAAGGGCGCATGCAGCCCTTGCGGCAGCGCCACGCGATTGAGCGCGATCACCATGACACGGCCGCCGACCACGCCGACGACGGCGCCGAGCACCGCCTCGCGCGCGAGCTCCAACAGCACATGGCCGGGCGAAGAGTGGCCGACCGAGATGAACTCGACCAGCATCAACGTGAGGAACACCGCAAAAGGATCGTTGCTGCCGGATTCCGCTTCCAGCGTTGCGCCGACGCGCGGGCGCAGCCGCAGGCCCTGCGCATGCACCAGCAGGAACACGGCCGCAGCATCCGTCGAGGCCACCACGGCGCCGACCAGCAGCGCCTCGGTCCAGTTGAGGTCGAGCACGTATTTCGCGGCCGGCGCGGTGATCGCCGCGGTGAGCAGCACGCCGATGGTCGCGAGCGCCATCGAGGGCGCGAGCACAGCCCTGATATACTGGAAGCGCGTTCGCAAGCCGCCATCGAACAGGATCAGCGCCAGCGCCACCGAGCCGACGAGATAGGTGGTGCGGACATCGTCGAATTCGAGGTGGCCCGGGCCGGAATCGCCGGCCAGGATGCCGATCACGAGGAACACCAGCAGCAGCGGCGCGCCGAAGCGCAGCGCGAGCAGGCTCGACAGGATGCCCGCCATCACGAGCACGGCGCCGAGCAGAATGGCTATGCTGACCTGGTCGAGAGAAGCCATGCGGGATATCGAAAAAATCCGTCAAATACTTGCAATTGCATCCTTATCGTCGCCATGATTGGACGCCAACCCCATTTCTCGCAATCGCGGCAAAGTGCCCTTCAATTGCGGCCTTACCCTGGGTTTGGCACTGTGGCGGCCCCGCGGTTGTGGAATTCTGCCACACCTTCGAATCACACGGCCTGATCCGGGCGCCCAGAGCATTTGCCGATGGAAATGGACTACAAGGACATTGTCGAAGCCGTGCAGGGGATCCTGCGTTCGGTCGGCGCCGAGGTCACTTCGCCCTGGTTCTATCTGCAATTCGGCCTGATGCTGACCGCGGCGGGGCTCGCCCGCGCGGTCGACGTCATCATCCGCGCGCGTGTCGACATAGGCTCGCTCGCGATGCGCTGGCCACCAACCCTGCGTCACTTCGCCCGCGTGCTGGTCGCCAGCGCCTCCACCGCGACGTTCGCGATCGTGCTGATCGCCGCGCGCATCCTCATGTACCACTCGACCTGGCCAAGCCGCAGCTACATGCTCATGGTGTCGGCCAAACTGGCGCTCGCCTGGCTGATGATCCGGCTGACCACCTCGGTCATCCGCAACGCCTTCATCGTCAACCTGGTGGCGCTGTCGGCATGGGTGGTCGCGGCGCTGAGCATCATCGGCCAGCTCGACTGGGCCGCCGATGCGCTGGATTCCTTTGCCATCGAGATCGGGGGCCTGCGCCTGACGCCGCTGCTCCTGATCAAGGCCGGCGCGCTCTTGATCGTCGCGCTGTGGCTGACCAACATCGCCAGCAATTTCGCGGAAAGCCGGATCAACCGCGCCTCCGACCTGACGCCGTCGATACAAGTGCTGCTGATCAAGATGATCCGCATGGGGCTGATGGTGATCGCAATCGCGATTGCGCTCAGCGCCGTCGGCATCAACCTGTCGGCGCTGGCAGTGTTCACCGGAGCAGCCGGCGTCGGCATCGGTCTCGGCCTGCAGAAAATCGTCGCCAATTTCATCAGCGGCCTCATTCTCCTGGTCGACAAATCCGTAAAGCCCGGCGACCTCGTCACCATCGGCGACAATTCCGGCCGCATCAGCGCGATGAAGACCCGCTACATCTCGGTCGCGGCCGGCGACGGGCGCGAATTCCTGATCCCGAACGAGGATCTGGTGACGCAAAAGGTCACCAACTGGACCTATACCGACAAGAATACGCTGGTGAAGATCGCCTTCGCCACCAATTACGACGCCGATCCCAGGCTGGTCGTCAAGCTCGCGACTGCGACCGCCGCGGCCGCGCCGCGCGCGATCAAGGGCAAGCCGCCGAATTGCCTGCTGACCGAATTTGCCGAGACCGGGATGAAGTTCTCGCTGACCTTCTGGATCGCCGACCCCGACGGCATGGACAGCGTGAAAAGCGAGGTGATGCTCGAGCTGTGGGACGCCTTCAAGCACGACGGCATCCGCGTGCCCTATCCGGTCCGCGAAATCCGGATCCGTGGCGGGGCCCTGCCGGTCGAGAGCGTGGTCGAGGTTTCCAGCTGAAAATCATGCGTTTAGGACTGTTCCAACACCCCAACCTTGGCTTGCGCCGGCCGCCGCGATCATTAAATTAGACCATCCAAATCAGCCCTTCCTCACCTTGAATCGACCCGCCCAAGAAACCGCCCATGAGCTATATCGAAGCCACCGACACCTCGCTGCGCAAGACCGGACAGATCAAGCTGCATGGCGCGAGCGGCTTTGCCGGCATGCGCAAGGCGGGCGCGCTGGTGGCCAAATGCCTCGACGAGCTCACCGACGTGGTCAAGCCCGGCATCCCCACCTCGAAGATCGACGACTTCGTCCGCGAGTTCGCCTTCAGCCATGGCGCCTATCCGGCGACGCTGATGTATCGCGGCTACCGCTATTCGACCTGCACCTCGATCAACCATGTGGTCTGCCACGGCATGCCCGGCGACCGCGCGCTGAAGGAAGGCGACATCGTCAATATCGACGTCACCTTCATCCTCGACGGCTGGTATGGCGATTCCAGCCGGATGTATGCGATCGGTCCGATCGCCCGCAAGGCCGAGCGGCTGATCGAAGTTACCTATGAGGCGATGATGCGCGGCATCGCCGCCGTGAAGCCCGGCGCGACCACCGGCGACATCGGCCACGCCATCCAGAGCTTTGTCGAGCCGCAGGGCATGAGCGTGGTGCGCGACTTCTGCGGCCATGGGCTCGGCCGGCTGTTCCACGACGAGCCCAACATCATCCATATCGGCCGGCCCGGCGAGGGCGTGCCGCTGAAGCCCGGCATGTTCTTCACCATCGAGCCGATGATCAATCTCGGCAAGCCGCATGTGAAGATCCTGTCCGACGGCTGGACCGCGGTCACCCGCGACCGCTCGCTGTCGGCGCAGTTCGAGCATTCGGTCGGCGTCACCGCCGACGGTGTGGAAATCTTCACGCTGTCGCAGCGCAACGGCGAGAAGCCGCCGGCTATGTGATCCGGCTTCGCCCAAGCTGCCGCAAGCGCTCGGTCAGCGGTGGCGTTGCCGCCTCGGCACAAAGATCAAGAGAGCGAGGTCGGCGTCTGACCACACCTGCGACGCTTCAAGCCGCACCGCTCGCGAGCAGGGGCTCGTAGTCCGCTCGCTTCAGCAGGGTATGAAGCTGACGCCGTCGGACACCCATATTGCCTCCATCAAAGATCGGAAGCGCAAGCGCGTCCTGCAAGAGACGTCCCAGCGGGGCTTCATGGTCATAGCTGTCGATGCCGACGACGCGCATCAGATCGGTGATCACACGAACCGCAGTCTCCGAGCCGTAGATCTTGGCCTGTATCGCAAGCTCGTCGGCGGCGGGAGACTGCGTGTCAACAGCATGGCATGCGCGCCAGCTCAGATATCGCGCAGCTTCGATCGTCATCTTCGCGTCGGCCAACGCATATCCCACCGCCTGATGCTCGATGATCGGATGATCGCCGCCGCGCCGTTCGGTCCGGGCGAAGTGCAATGCGAAGTCGAACGCCGCGCGCATCAGGGCCACGCCAAGAATTCCGACCAGCGCTGCGGTGCCGGTAAAGCTGGCGGCCGTCAGGGCGAGGCCGCCGCCTTCCTCCCCGAGAAGATTGTGCCGCGGCGCAGAGACGTTCTCGAAACCGAATTGCGGCGTCAGATGCGCGCGGTGACCCACGGACTCGATTGCGCGCTCGAAGACGATGCCGGATGCGGGGCGTTCGACCGCGATGATGGAAATCGCTTTCTCGGGTGGAGCGTCCGGCGCGGTCCGGCACACCACGCATAAGACATCCGCACCTTTACGATCCCACCCGGTTGCCGAGGAGACCCATTTCTTCCGGCCATTGATGACCCAGCGGTCGCCCTGAAGTTTAGCAATAGTACGCACGCCTTCGCCGGGCGGCGGAGATGCAGCGTTGGCGCTGCCGCCCGGTTCGCTGGAGCAGAAGCCGGCCAACGGCGTTCCACTCTTCCTCAAGAACGGAGCGAGCAGCCGGCCACACTGCTCCGGCGTGCCGCCCAGCAAGATCGGCAAAAGACCAAGCACCGTTCCGAGCATCGTCAAGGTGACGCTCGCATTCACGCTGTAAAATTCCTCGGCCATGATGGCCATGTCGATCAGGCCGGCGTTCTCGCCGCCCGCCGGTTGCGGAATGCATTTCCTCAAAAAGCCTGCGACCACCATGGCTTCGTACACGGGTCTGGTCGCAAGGAATCGTTCCTCCGCCGTCGGCAGCAACTCGGCCGCCCTCGCCCCTGCAAGCACTTCCACCGCAAACCGGCGGGATTCAAGCTGGAGCTCTCGTTGCGGTGGCGTTAGCGTAAAGTCGATGGCCATGGAGACTTTCCTGAATTTGATAGGTCCTGTCTATTTCCGTAAACCGCTATGGCATCGGCGCAGGACCGCGAGCTCGACCGTGCCGGAACCCGCCATCGGCGCCAGCACAAGCGGATGTTCGTCGGTCGGCCACATCGCAAATCTCCTACCAGCGGCCGGCGGAAGCGCCGCCATCGACATGCAGGATCTCGCCGGTGACGAAGGCGGCCTGCTCCAGATACATCACGGCATCGACGACCTCCTGCGTCTCGCCCATCCGGCCCATCGGCTGCAGGCTTGCGAGGAACCCGTGCGCCTCCGGCGCATGCATGGGCGTCGTGATCGCACCCGGCGAGACGGCGTTCACGCGGATATGTTGGCTTGCATATTCGATCGCGAGGGAGCGGGTGATCGCGTTGAGGCCGCCCTTGGTGAGGGTTGCAAGCGCGGCCGGCAGCACCGCCATCGGCTGCTCGGCGATCGTTGCCGTGATGTTGACGATATGGCCTGCCCCCACCTGCAACATGCTCGCCGCGACCCGTTGCGTCAAATGGAAGAAGCCCGCGAGATTGACCGCGACCATCTGCGCGAAGTCGGATTCGGAATATTCGGTAAATGGCTTTGGGATGAACAGGCCGGCATTGTTGATGAGCGTATCGATCCGGCCGAAGCGCTCGATGGCCAGTTCAAAGATGCGTTTGGCCGTCTCCTTGCTACCGATGTCACCCGCGACAGCGGCAATCGCGGGATCGTCGCTCTTGCCGATGGTGCGCGAGCTGGCGACGACGCGATAGCCAAGCTTGCGATAGGCTTTCAGCAGGCTTTCGCCAATGCCACGCGACGCGCCGGTGATGACGGCCACCTTCGGCTCGGATGTCATATTCGCTCCTGTCACGCATTAAAGGTATGGAGGAGCGAATAGATGCCTCAATTGGCCCGATGCGGCTTTGCATCGGCTGCTCAACTATTGTCATTTCTTGCGGTCGCTGGCGCAGATCGGTTACATCGGTAACAAGTCAGGTCAGCGTGCTGCGCCGATATTGCGCCGGCGTCTGCCCTGTGGCTTGCCGGAACGCTCGAGTAAAATTGGCCTGGCACGAAAACTTGAGCGTGAGTGCGATATCGACCAAAGCCTGGTCCGCATCGGAGAGCAGCTCCTTGGCGCGCTCAAGCCGCCTCGCGCTGACATGGCGATGCGGCGGTCGGCCGACGGCGGCCTTGAAGGCGCGCGCGAAATGAAACTGGCTCAGACATGCGATCGATGCCAGCCGCGCGACAGTCAGATCACCTTCCAGATTGGCTTCAATGTAGTCGAGCACACGCGACAGTCTGCGTCGGTCAAGTCCCTCCTGTGCAGCGGATGTGAAGGCGCCGGGCGGTGGCGCACCGACATGGCTCTGGATCAGCCTTGCCATCAGGCTCAACGCCAGGGTTTCGGCGAGCAGCCTGCCGGCGGACGTTTCGTGCTCCAGTTCGGATGTGATCGCATACGCGATCTCGGCAAGCAGCGGATCCCGGAAGCCGCCCTCGTAGCGCAGCGACCCCACCACCGCTGCATCGAATTCTTCACCGAAGTTCTCCTGCGAGAACCGGCTCGGAGGAAGATAAAGGTGCAATATCGCCGGCACGGGCTCGGACATGTCGATCACGCCTTCCTGCACACCGGCCGGACGAAGCCAGATGGTTCCGCGTTCCGAGACAGTATGGTCGGTGACGCCGTCCAAGCGTCGCGTGACCACACATCGGCTGCCGCGGACATCGACGCAGACCTCGGGGCCGGGCTGCGGGCTATTCCAGGTGACCGTACCGCTGTGGCTACGAAGCTCTGCCGCGAGGCTTGACCAGCCCCGGCCGGCGGAAGACGCCAGCAGCCCGGCGGCGCCGTATTTACTGAATCTGTTTTCGCCTGCCAGATTCGGCTGAAGCGCCAATTCTTGCTTTCCACCAGATGAATTCATGTGGACATTACCCTCGCTAAAATGCGCCTGTCGGCAATAAACCACCGGCCCGACGGCGGTAATGTGGTCAGCTCGAACAGGATCCGCAATTCTTGTCGGGCGGCTCATCACGCAGCTGCGATCAATGGCGACGGTTGTGGGCCGATCGCGGGACACTTCCCAAAAGCCGCCGGGCACGGCATCCTTGCCGCCGATGCCCGCTGGTTCCAAGCCCCCCGAAGATACGCCCGACGAGACGCCGCATTATCACGGCCATCGCGAGCGGCTGCGCGAACGCTTTTACAGCGCAGGCGCCGATGCGCTGAGCGACTATGAGCTGCTGGAAATGGCGTTGTACGCGGCCATTCCCCGGCGCGACACCAAGCCGCTTGCGAAACTGCTGTTGAAGAAGTTCGGATCGTTCGCCGAAGTCATCCATGCGCCGGAAGCCCGGCTGCGCGAGGTCGACGGCATCAAGGACGCTTCGGTCAACCAGCTCAAGCTGATCGCGGCGGCGGCAGATCGCATCGCCAGGGGCGAGATCAAACGCAGCGTGGCGCTGTCCTCGTGGGCCGAGGTGATCGATTATTGCCGCTCCAGCATGGCGTTTGCCGACAAGGAGCAATTCCGCCTGCTCTTCCTCGACAAGCGCAACCAGCTGATCGCCGACGAGGTGCAGCAGGTCGGCACCATCGACCACACCCCGGTCTATCCGCGCGAGGTGATCAAGCGCGCGCTGGAATTATCCGCGACCGCGCTGATCCTGGTGCACAACCACCCCTCCGGCGATCCGACCCCCTCGCAGGCCGATATCCAGATGACCAAGGCAATCATCGGCATCGCCACCCCGCTCGGCATTGCCGTGCACGACCACATCATCGTCGGCAAGAACGGGCATGCGAGCCTGAAGGGGATGCGGCTGATCTGACCCTACTGCGGCAAGACCCTCATGGTGAGGAGGCGCGAATGCGCCGTCTCCGGACGATGCTTCGCATCGCCGGGAGAACCATGAGGCCCGTGCGGTGGCCTCATCCTTCGAGACGCCGCTTACGCGGCTCCTCAGGATGAGGCGAGAGCGCCGCCTGTGACGCAGTAGTACTAACCGGCTCTGCGACCCGGCGCCCGATCGTGCCGTTTCCGTAGTCGGCGCGCGAGCGGATCGAGCACCCATATTGCAGCCGTAACCATTCCGCCGGTTTCCGTCACCATCGGGAAACCCTGGCAGCCTAACTCCAGCGGTCCGGCTCACATCACCAGCTCGCTTGGAGAAAACACCGATGGTCACGACCAATGTCCAGCTTGCACGCAAGGGCGCAGACACGCCGGCGAAGCAACAGCCCGTCGCGCGCGAAGCCACGCGGCTGCGTAGCGCCATCGATGATCTGGCGCCGGAGCTTGCAGCCCGCGCCGCGGAGATCGAAGATGCCCGCCGCGTTCCGGCCGACATCGTCGACAGGCTGCGTAAGATGGGCTTGTTCAAAACCCTGCTGCCGCGCAGCCATGGCGGGCTGGAGCTCAGCGTGCCCGAGGTCCTGCCCCTGATCGAGGCCCTGTCTGCGGCGGACGGTTCGGTCGGCTGGGTGGCTATGATCGGCACGGCGTCGCAGATGTTCTTTACGCGGGCGCCGCGGCCCGTATTCGACAAGATCTTCGTGGATGGAGCCGATGTGCTCGTGATCGGGGTGGGTACGCCGGCCGGCCGGGCCGAGCCGGTCCATGGCGGCTATCGGGTTTCCGGGCGCTGGCCGTTCGCCAGCGGCTGCCAGAATGCGCAGTGGATCGCTGCTCATTTCGTCGTCCTCAAGGACGGCGCGCCGGTCATCTCGGGTGGTAGACCATTGATGCGAGCTGTCGCGCTTCCTGCGGAGCGCTGGCGCATCGAGGAGACATGGCAGGCCTCGGGCCTAGCGGGCACCGGCAGCCATCACGTGGTCCTCGATGATGTCGCCGTCTCCGAGGCCGAGAGTTTTGATCTGCTTCATGGACCGTCATGCGTGCCAGGGCCTTTCGAGAGCCCTACCGTGCCATTCCTCGGAAGCTTTCATGCCGCTGCTGCCACTGGCATTGCGATCGGGGCGATCGCCGACCTCGTCGCCATGGCCGGCAGCGGCCGGCGCCAGCTTTTCGCTGCCGCCGATCTCAGGGACTCGCCGGTCTTCCAGCATGAATTCGGCCGGCTCGGCGCAGCGCTGCGCGCGGCGCGTGCGCTGATGGAGGTGCAGGCCAAAGACCATTGGCATCTCGCGATGACGGGCATGCTCGACAACAAGACTGATTTCGCGCAAAGCCTGCAGGGCAGCGCCTGGATCCATGCGGCCTGCACCGACGTCGTCAGCGGCTGCTATACGCTGGGCGGAGCCAGCGCCGTGCTCAATGCCTCACCGCTGCAGCGGCGCTTGCGCGATATCCACGCCGCAAGGCAGCATATCTTCGCCCAGGAAAGATTTTATGCGCGGGCCGGTGCACACGCGCTCGGCTTTCCTCCCGTCGATCCGATTTCAGGACAATAGGCCGCGGCAGCCTGAAGGGATGCGGCTAATCCCCGCCGCGCAAATGCAAAGAGGCGCCGCGAGGGCGCCTCTCGAAGGGCTTTGCAGCCTGTCTCAGTAGCAGTAGCGCGGATGGACGCGCATCCAGGCGCCGTCGCCACGCTGGACGTAGCAGCCATCCTGATACCAGTAGTAACCGCCGGCGCGCCGGTCGCCTTCGCTGGCGATGGCGGCTCCGGTGCCTGCGCCGATGATGGCGCCGATGGCCGCGCCGCGACCGCCGCCGACCGCGCCACCGACGATGGCGCCTGCGGCTCCGCCGAAGATGGCGCCGCCCAGGGTGTTCTGGGCCGCTGCCTCATGGACTGGCATCGCAAAGGCAAGGCCGAGCACAGCCGCAATCCCAAGCTTCCGAATCATTCCCGAATCCTCCTCTAAAGATCCTCCAGTGGCGCTTGTTGGCATCGGCGCCAGCACAGGTCAATCACTTGACCCGTCAATATGGGCAAACCGGGGCGGCGGACGGTTTGAACCTGCCACATTGTTGCCGCAACTCATGCCCGTGGCGCGAAGCGGATCGATGCGCAGGGAGCAGGGAATGCGGGCAAATATCATCCTACTGGCTCTGGGCGCACTGCTGGTTGCAACGCAGGCCTCCGCCTATGACGCCAACGACCCCGCCAATTGCGTCGGCGCCGATTGGGACGAGGCGCATCCCCTGGCGGTGGCGCGGGTAACGGCAAAGCCGCGCGTCAATTTCGTCAAGAGCCCCTATGACGACGACTTCAAGGCCGACACCTGCCCGGCGGCGACCGAAGCGTGCCGGAAGAAATCATACCTCGTGACCGGCGACCTCGTCCTTGCCGCAAGGACGCGAGACGGCTTCACTTGCGTCGCCTTCCCATCGCCGGCGGGGAAAAAGCCGATCTGGACCAATGGCTGGCTGCCGAGCTCGGCACTCACGCCGGTCGCGCCGATGGCGCAGCCCAGCCTGTCCGAGTGGCTCGGCACCTGGGACCAGCCGCACGCCGGCATCGAGATCAAGCAGGGTGGAATTGGCGGCCGATTGCACATCGAGGGGATCGCGGCCTTCCAGGGCGCGCGCGATGTCCACACCGGTGACATCGATGCCCAGGTGATGCCCGATGGGGACACCATCGCCTTCCTCGACGACGGCTGGCTCCCCTTCGCGACCAAATGCGATTCAGGCTGCCGGGTGCGGATGCACCGGGTCGGCCGGTGGCTACTGGTGGAAGACAATGGCGATTGCGGCGGCGCCGGCGTGACATTTACCGGGCTCTATCATCGCAAATAGCAAACGCGACCGCTCGCGGCTGGCTCGACATCGACGGCGCTGATATAGATCGGTCTGTTGTCGGGCTGGAAGAAAAGTGAAACGTCGCGATTTCATTGTTGCACTTGGCGGTGCGGCCGCCACCTGGCCGTTGCGGGCGCAGCAGCCGCCCGGCACCGTGATCGGGCTCTTGACCTCCACCAATCTGGCGGACTGGACGACGGACGCCATTCGCGCCGGCCTGCAGGAGCAAGGCTATGCCGAAGGCCGCAATCTCACGGTGATCCTGCGCTCGGCAGACGGCCATTTCGAGCGTTTGCCGGAGCTGGCCGCGGATATTGTGAACAGCCAGGTAGCGCTGATCTTCGCGACGGGTTCGCCGGTTCCGGCGCGCGTGGCCAAGGCCGCGACCGTGAAAATTCCGATCGTGTTTGCCTATGGCGGCGATCCCATCGCCGATGGTCTCGTCGAGAGCCTCAACAAGCCCGGCGGCAATGTCACCGGCGCAACCTTCATTGGCAGCGCATTGCTCGCCAAGCGCATGGAGCTGCTGCGGCAGGTCGTACCTGAAGTCACCGATGTTGCACTACTGGTGAATCCGAAGGGTACGCTCGCCGAGCGGCAGATAAAGGATGCAATGACGGCCGCCGAAAGGCTGAACCAGCGCGTACACGTTCTCAACATGAGCACGCTAAGTGAAATCGACACTGCGTTCGAGGCGATGAAAGGGTTGAAGATAGGTGCCTACATTGTCAGTACCGATCCCTTCTTCGGCTTCATCGGCCAGAAGCGTCTGATCGAGCTGGCTGTCCGCTACAAGCTTCCGGGAATATTCAACGCGCGGGAAGAAGCCGGTGCAGGCGGCTTGATGAGCTACGGCCCCGTCCTGGCTGACACCTGGCGGCAGGCCGGGGTCTATGCCGGACGCATCCTGAAGGGCGAGAAGCCATCGGAATTGCCGGTCATGCAGCCGACGAGGTTCCAGACGGTCATCAATCTCAAGGTGGCGAAGGAGCTGGGACTGACGATCCCACCCTCCGTGCTCACGCTCGCCGACGAGGTGATCGAGTAAGCCGATTCATCGAGCCGACTTGCTCGCTGCCGCCGCGGCGCGACGCTTCAGCATCGCCTGCTCGCGGGTATTGGCGGTCAGCTGCGCGGCTGCCTCGAACGCCGCACGCGCTTCGTCGTGGCGGCCGAGTCTTTCGAGAAAATCGCCGCGCACCGTCGGCAAGAGATGATAATTGCCGAGCTCACCGCTCTTGGTCAGCTCCTCTACAATCGCAAGTCCCGCGGCCGGCCCCTCGGCCATCCCGACCGCGACCGCGCGGTTGAGTTCGATCACGGGCGAATGGATCAGCGCTGCCAAATTTCGATAGAGCGAGGCGATTGCGTGCCAGTCGGTTTCTTCCGGCGTGCTCGCCCGTGCGTGACAGGCGACGATCGCTGCCTGCAAGGTGTAGAAGCCGCCGGCGCCGCCGAGCTCATGGGCGCGTAACAGCGATCGCAGGCCGCGGCTGATCTGCAGCAGATCCCAGAGCGCGCGGTCTTGCTCCATCAGCAGCACGGGATCGCCCTGCGCGTCGATGCGCGCCGCGCTGCGCGAGGCGTTCAGCTCCATCAGCGCCAGCAGCCCGTGCGTCTCCGGCTCCTGCGGCGCGATCGCGGTGAGCATGCGTCCGAGCCGCATCGCCTCGTTGCAAAGCTGCGGCCGATGCCATTCGTCACCGCGCGCGGCGATAAAACCTTCGTTGAAGACGAGATAGACGACCTCCAGCACGGAAGCCAGCCGCTCCGACAGCTCTTCGCCACGCGGCGTCTCGTAGCCGAGACCGGACTCCGACAGCGTGCGCTTGGCGCGCACGATGCGCTGGGCAATGGTCGGCTCGGGAATCAGGAAGGCGCGCGCGATCTCCTCCGTCGTGAGCCCGCAGATCATGCGCAGCGCCAGTGCCGCGCGGGCCTCGCGCGACAGCACCGGATGGCAGGCGGTGAACAAGAGCCGCAGCAGCTCATCGCCGAACTCGTCGTCCAGCGCGGCGTCGGGATCGGGCATCGCTTCCTGCTCCTGCTCCAAATCCCTCATGATGACGTCGTGCTTGCGCGCGAGCATCTTGCCGCGGCGCAGATGATCGAGCGCGCGCCGCTTGGCGGTCGCCATCAGCCAGGCACCGGGATTTTGGGGCATGCCGGTTTTGGGCCAATGCTCCAGCGCGGCCACCAGCGTATCCTGGGTCAGATCCTCGGCGAGCGGCACATCGCGCAGCATGCGGGAAAGGCTGGTGATCAGCCTCGGCTGCTCGATGCGCCACGCCGCGAGGATGGTGCGATGAAGATCGCCGGCGCTCATCGCCGCCGGCGCTTGCCTCGCGCTAGACTCTTGTTTGCGCATGATCTTTTCGGAAAACCGGTGCCCACTTTTCCGGATCATGCGCTAGGCATGCGGCGGCGTAGCAAAGGCGCGGACCTCGCAGGTGCCTTCCCATTCCGGCATGTGATCGGCATGCAGTTGCATGAACTCCTTCGCCATCGCGACCGCTTCTTCCTTGTCGCGCAGCTCGAAAATCGCGTAGCCGCCGATCACTTCCTTGGCCTCCACGAACGGCCCGTCGATCACGCTGAGCTTCTTGTCCGATATCTTCACGCGAGCGCCGGTCGCGACCGGCATCAGCCCGCCATCGTCGATCATGCGGCCGGCCTTGATCTCACGGTCGCGGATCTTGGTGATCGCCTCCATCAGGCCCTGATTGGGGCCCATATGGCCCTTGGGGGACGTCACGATGTACATGAAGCGCATATCTCAAGCTCTCCTGTTGCGGCGAGAAGCGGCCGTTTTGACCGCGGGAACCGTCTCGCTCATTTGGGACGACGATCAGGCTGTGCCCGAATCGACATCGGCGGGCAAAAAAATTTGCGCTTGCGTTCCGGCGCGTCAGGCGGCCGGTGTAGCCCGCCGTGGCGGGCCCAGCGGCGGCACGGTGCTGACATAGCTCGGCCGCGCGGCTTGGGTATCGAGATAACGGCCGAGAGCCGTCGCTGGCGACAACATCTGTCCGGATTCCGGCGGAAGCTTCAGATAGTGAAGTATCGGCAGGACGAAAATATCGGCCAGGGTCAAGCCGTCGCCCACAAGGTAGCCAGTCGCGGCGACCGCCTTGTCGAGAAGCGCGAGCTGTTCCCGCACTTTGGGCAAGACCGCATCGATGGCGGCGCGGTCCGGCTTGCCATCGGCCGTTTTCGGGAAGGCGTAGGCAAAGAGATAAGTTCGCACCAGCGTCGAGTCCATTGCCGTGTTGACCAGTGACACCCATTGCTCCGCGAGCGCGGCGAGCTTCGGCTCGGATGGCATCAGTTCCGGCCCCGGAAAGGCGCGGTCGAGATAGGTTGCGATCGCCTTGGATTCGCACAGCGTGAAATCGCCGTGGCGCAACACCGGCATCTTGCCGAAGGGATGGATCGCGCAAATCTCGGGCGAGCCGAGCTGCACTTCCGTCAGCGTATGGTCGATGCCCTTCTCTTCGCAGACCATGCGCACCACGCGCGTATAGCTCGATCGCAGGGAGCCGATGATCTCCGGTTTGGTCATGGCGTTGCTCCTATCGGCTCGCGATCCTGCCCATACGGTCGAAACTCGCCGCCCAGCCGCGGTCGTGGTTGTCTCGGGCCTGCCTGGTCTCGAAACGCTGCTGCACCAGCACCAGCCGGGTGCCGCCGGGAGCTGGTTCGAAGCTGACGGACACTTCAGTCTCATGGCCGCGTGCGCCGAACGCATCCTCCCAGGCCCAGGTGAAGGCAAGGCGGCGCGGCGGCTCGACAATGCGATAAGTGCCGCTGGTCGCAACCCCGCTGCCGTCGGGCCGGCGCAGCACCGCGCGCCAGCGACCGCCGGGGCGCACGTCGAGCACATCGACCTCGGCCGTGCAGCCATCCGGCGCCCACCATCTGACGAGCTCGGCCGGCTCGATCCACAGCGCAAACAGGCTTTCGGGCGGCGATGGGATCAGACGCTCCAGCCGCAGGACGCCGTCCTCCGAGTCACTCATGATTTCCTCCGACTCGCCGTTCGTGCCGCTGCCAGCGACTCCAGCCGATCCAACGCGCCGGTCCAGTATCGCCGTTGTCGCGACAGCCAGCTCTCGACCCGCTCCAGCGCATCGGTGCGCACGCGCACGTAGCGCCATTGCCGTTCGATGCGGCGTTCGATCAGGCCGGCCCGCTCCAGCACCTGCAGATGGCGCGTGATGGCCGGGGCGCTGATGTCGAACGGCGCTGCCACGTCCCCGACGGAAAGCTCGCCCGAGGCGAGAAGCCGCTCGACAATCGCCCGCCGGGTCGGATCGGCGAGCGCTGCGAACAAATGATCGAGCTGGGGCGCACGCCCGGACATCGGCATCCATTATTTAGCGAATTGATTAATTAATCTACCTGTTATATAACGGTCGCGCAACAGGCTTTTGGCGTCAGGGCGCGATCCGGCGCTGCACGGACTCGAGACTATCCGCAGGCGTGTTGTTGAAGCAGATGCGGGCGTCGGGCGCATGATTTCCGGGCAAACGCTACGCGTTTGTCGCGAGGGAAAACCGGTGCCCACCCCGCATCAAGTGCGGGGCAGGCTTTTTCCGGATCATGCGTTACTGCCGCAGCATGATCAGGGGATCGGCGCTGTCGGGCACGAGCCGCCACTGCGCGTTGTCGTCGGCCTCGAAGCGCCAGACCTCGCCGCGATCCGACATCAGCAGGATCTGGCCGCGCTCCAGCCGCCACTGCGTCGGCGCAAACGAGGCGATGCCCGGATCGCATTTCGGCTTCAAGAACACCTGGAAATTGTCGTTGCCGGCGTCGTTGTTGGTCAGCGTCACGCCACACACGGTGTTGCCGTTGCCGCGAACCATGTTCCAGTCGCCGATCATCTGGTCCATCGATTTCGCCAGCGAGCGCGCGGCCGCGAGATTCTGCAGGATGTAGACGCCCTCGCCCGAGCGCACGCCCTCGAGAATGCCGGCCTCGACCTCGGTGAAGTCGATCACCGCCTCGCCGGTGCCATCCTGCAGCCGCACGATGTCGAGGCCCTTGACGTTCCAGCCCGTGATGTCCTTGGTGAAGGGCAACGCCGCCGCGCAGCCGGGCTCGAGCTCGAGCTTCAACCCTTGCGGCGTGGAGTCGGGCTTGAGCGTCACCACGCAGGTCTTGCTGCGTTCGGTGGTGGAGAGCTCCCACTGCCCGATCATGTTCTTCTTCAGCGTCGTGGCGTCCTGCGCGTGCGCCGGCGACGCCGAAAAACATGCCATGACGACGAACGCGGACAGCACCGCCAACGCAAGCGAGAAACGAAGCTTCATGACCTGGCCCTTGTGACTTGGCCCTTGTTAACTGGCCCTTAGTGAACTGGCCTTGTTAGTTGGCCTTGATCGGAGTCTCCGCAACCGGCGTCAACACCGGCTTTCCTGCAAACCAGGCTTTCAGATTGTCCACCACCAGCTGATCCATCGCGTTGCGCGTTACCACGGAAGCCGAGCCAATATGTGGCAGCAAGACGACATTCTGCATGGCCTTCAGCTCGTCAGGCACATGCGGCTCCTTATCGAATACGTCGAGACCGGCGGCGAGGATGGTGCCCGATTTCAACGCGGCGACCAGCGCCTGCTCGTCCAGCACGCTGCCGCGCGCGACATTGATGATGACGCCGCGCGGACCGAGCGCCTTCATGACCTCGGCATTGATCATTTTGGTCGTCGAGGCGCCGCCCGGCACGATCACGATCAGCGTGTCGACCGCCTTCGCCATCTCGATCAGGTCGCCATAATGCTTGTAGGACACGCCGGAAGCGGGCTTGCGCGAATGATAGTAGACCGGGACGCGCGAGGCTTCGAGCCGGCGCGCGATCGCCTGTCCGATTCGGCCCATGCCGACAATGCCGATCTTGCGATCACGCAGCGAGCCGACGCTGAGCGGATAGTTCTGCGTCTGCCACAGGCCCGAACGCACATAGCGGTCGGCCTTGACGAATTCACGCAAGGTCGCGATCAGAAGCCCCATCGCGACGTCGGCGACCTCCTCGGTCAGCACGTCGGGCGTGTTGGTGACCATGATGTTGTGGTCGCGCGCGTAGGCGGCATCGACGTGATCGTAGCCGACGCCGAAGGACGAGACGATTTCGAGCTTCGGGAAGCGTGCCAGCGACTCCTTGTTCGCCACTACCGTGTGGTAGGTGACAGCCATGCCGCGCAGTTTGGCGACGGTGTCCGGCGTCAGCCGCTCGAGGTCGGCGCGGGTCTCCGCGGAATGCACCACGTACTGGTCGGAAAAACCATTTTCCAGGATCGGCCGCATCGGCCCATAGATCAGAAGGTCGATCTTTTCAGAGGAGAGGGCCGTCATCAGTTTTCCTTTCCAAGCGCACTTTCGTGCCAACGCCGCAACAACAGGTGGGAAATTAGCGCCAGCACGGCATAGATGACAATCCCGGCAAGCGAGAGCAAAAGCAGCGCCGCGAACATACGGGGAATGTTGAGACGGTAGCCGGATTCGGCGATTCTGTAGGCGAGCCCGGAGCCCGCGCCCGCCGTGCCTGCTGCAATTTCCGCCACCACCGCGCCGATCAGTGACAGCCCACCCGCGATGCGCAGGCCACCCAGGATATAGGGCAGCGCGGTCGGCAGTTTCAGATAAAGCAGCGTCTGCCAGCGCGAGGCGCGGTAAAGCTGGAACAGGCCGGCGAGATTGCGGTCGACCGAATTGAGCCCGAGCGTGGTGTTGGACAGCACGGGGAAAAATCCCACGATCCAGGCGCAGACGACGACGGCGGTCTGCTGCGGCAGATAGATCAGGAGCAGCGGCGCGATCGCAATGACGGGCGTCACCTGCAGGATCACCGCATAGGGGAAGAGCGAATATTCCAGGAGTTTGGAAAGGTTGAAGAGCAGCGCCAGCGCGATGCCGCCGATGGCCGCCGCGATGAAACCCTCCAGCGTGGTGAGCAGCGTCGTCAGCAGCGATTGTGACAGCACGCCCCAGTCGCTGAACAGCGTCGAGAACACCGCCGACGGCGCGGGCAACACATAGGGCGGGATGTTGTTGAGGCGCACCACCATTTCCCATGCCGCCGTGCCGGCCGCGGCGACGATCACCGGCAGCAGGATGCGCAGGACTTTGAACGCGCGATCCGCCGGCGCCGCCGAGGTGGGAGCCCGCCCAATTTGGGTCGTGCTCATAGCGCGGCCTGCCCGGCATAGGACGGCGCCAGCGCCGCCGATACGTTGCGGCAATATTCGCTGTAGGCGGCGGAAGTCCTGAAATCCTCGCCACGCGGCTCGGCGGCATCGATCATGATCTCGGCGCCGATACGGCCAGGCCGCTGCGTCATCACGATCACGCGCTGCGAGAGATAGACGGATTCAAATACCGAGTGTGTGACAAAGATGACGGTCTTCTTCAGATTGCGCCACAGCGCCAGCAGATCGTTGTTGAGGCGGAAGCGCGTGATCTCGTCGAGCGCGGCGAAGGGTTCGTCCATCAACAAAATATCGGGATCGGTGACCAGCGCGCGTGCCAGCGACACCCGCATCTTCATGCCGCCGGACAATTCGCGCGGATAGCTGTCGGCGAAGTCGGCGAGGCCGACGCGCGTCAGCGCTTCCAGAACCTGCGTGTCGGATTGGGAAGCCGGCATATTCGCGAGCTTCAGCGGCAGGCGAACATTCTCGCGCACAGAAGTCCACGGCATCAGGGTCGGCTCCTGGAACACGAAGCCGATGCCCTGACCCGGCCGATTTTGCCCGGGCAGCGTCGCAGCTGCATCATGCAAGACCTGGACGCGGCCTGTGCTCGGCGCGGCAAGGCCCGCGATGATCCGCAGCGCCGTCGACTTGCCGCAGCCGGATGGCCCGAGCAGCGAGACGAACTCGCCCTTGCGCACCCGAAGATCGAGCGGCCCCAGCGCCATGACGCCATTGTCATAGGTCTTGGTGACGTCGCGCAGGCTGACCGCCAGCCCCGCCGCACCAAGCTCGACGTCGGAGAAGCCGGCTTCCGTCATCTACTTCTTCGGGCGAAGCTCGAGGCCGACGGCCTTGTTGACAAAGCGTAGGGTGTAGGACTTGCGGTAGTCGAGATCGGACTTAACCACGCCGGCCTTGACCATCTTCTGGAAAAAGCTGGTGACACGTTCATCCGTTATGGCACCGATGCCGTTCTTCAGGCTGTCACCGGAATCGACGATGCCATATTCCTTCATCTTGGCGACGGAATAGGCGAGCAGGTCGTCGGTCATCTCGGGATTGAGCTTCTTGATCATCGCGTTGCCGGCGGAATTGTCGCCGTAGATGTAATGGTACCAGCCGATGATGGAGGCATCGACGAAGCGCTGCACCAGGTCGGGCTTCTTCTCGATCACCTCCTGGCGCGTCTCGACCAGCGTGGAATAGGTGTTGAAGCCATAATCAGCCAGCAGCAGGACACCCGGTTTGAAGCCGGCAGCTTTCTCGACCGCGAACGGCTCGGAGGTGACATAGCCCTGCATCGCGCTCTGCGGACTCGCGATGAACGGCTGCGCGTTGAAGGTATAGGGCCGGACGTTCTTGTCGCTAAACCCGTATTCGGATTTCAGCCATTGATAATAGCTGGAGATGCCATCCTTGGAGACGAACAGCATCAGTGGCTTCAGTTCCTCGAGCTTGGTGATCTTGGTTTCCGGATGCGTGAGGAAAACCTGCGGGTCCTTCTGGAAGATCGAGGCGACCGAGACCACCGGCACGTTGTTGGCAACCGCGTCGAACGACATCAGCGTATTCGCGGCCATGAAGAAATCGATCTTGCCCGCGACCAGGAGCATGCGGTTGTTGTCGTTGGGGCCGCCCGGCACGATGGTGACATCGAGGCCATATTTTTTGTAGGTGCCGTCGGCGACCGCCTGGAAGAAGCCGCCATGCTCGGCCTCCGCGACCCAGTTGGTTCCGAACGAGACCTTGTCCAGCTTTTCGGGTCCGGCCGGCGCGGCCTTATCTTGTCCTTTATCCTGCGCCGCAGCCGGCATCGCCGCCAGAACAACGCCCAAAAAGCCCGCCGTTAACGTTCGCAGGAAAAGCGACGCCTTCATGATTGGACTCCGTCGTTCGTTCTGGCCCATGATGGGGGAAGGGCCACCTTACCTACCCTGCAAACGAGGCGAAAGAAACACCTCACGCGATGAGTTCATCCCTTCCACCTCGCGACTGGGCCGATATCGACTGGACCGGCGTCGACGCGGATGCGGCCGCGCGCTGGATCGCGGTGCTGCCGCTGGCCGCGACCGAGCAGCACGGCCCGCATCTGCCGCTCGAAACCGACGTGATGATCGCGGAAGCCTATCTCGCGCGCGTGCGCGAGCTTTTGCCTGACTCGGCTCCCGCGACGTTTCTTCCCATCCAGAGAATCGGGATTTCGACCGAGCATATCGATTTCAAGGGAACGCTGACGTTGCCGACCGAAACGGCGCTGAAGCAATGGATGGCGCTCGGCGAGAGCGTCGCCCGTCGCGGGGTGAAAAAGCTTGTCATGGTCACGAGCCATGGCGGCAACAGCGCGGCGATGACGCTGGTGGCGCAGGACTTGCGCGCCTGTCAGGGAATGCTCGCCGTCACCACGTCGTGGTCGCGCTTCGGCGTGCCGGAGGGTTTATTTCCGGAAGAAGAATTGCGCCACGGCATTCATGGCGGCGCGGTCGAGACCTCGATCATGCTTGCGAAATATCGCGAGCATGTGCGCGTCGATGCCATTGCGGATTTTCGGCCCAACAGCATCGCGATGGAGAAGAAATATCGCTGGCTCTCGACACAACGTCCCGCACCATTTGCCTGGCAGGCGCAGGATCTCAACGAGAGCGGCGCGGTCGGAAATGCGACGCTCGCGACGGAAGAGAAAGGCGAGCTGCTGCTCGATCACGGCGCGCGCAGGTTCATCGAATTGCTCGACGACGTCGATAAATTCGATGTGAAGGCATTTTCGAAAGCCGCGGCGCGTTAACTACCCCCTCGCCTAACTCGCTGTAATAACGAACATAATCCGAATTACCAAAATTTCACGACAGGGTTCCGAACCTGATCGGAGATGCCTCCGTCCAACCGGGCACATGCGGGCCACAACGGTCCCGCCTCAACCGGATGGAGTTATCCATGTCGATCAAGACCAAGATTGCCGCTCTCGCTGTTGCCGCCCTCGCCGCCACCGGCAGCATCGCCGCCACCACCACTTCCGCCGAAGCCCATGGCTTCCATCACGGCTGGGGCATTGGCGCGGGCCTCGTCGGCGCCGCCATCGTCGGCAGCGCGATCGCCGCGACCGCGCCCTATCCGACCTACGGCTATCGCTGCGGCTGGGTTCGCCAGTACGACGCCTTCGGCCGCTACATCGGCAACGTGAACACCTGCTACTGATCGACCTGATTTGATCTGACGCGCTTCTTTTTCGCGAGCCGCTCCCCCGCTTCGCCCGAAACGCTTCGGATCGCAAAGACCCCGTGTTCGACATGGGGCCTCATCCACCCCGTGTCGTATCCAGACCCGCCCGGTCGTCCCCCCGGGCGGGTCACCTTTTTGCGCGCAAAGTTGCGCACAGCCGGTTGTTGCACGGCTGTCACAGGACGATGCCAACCAATCATCGGGGCCTCCAATCGCACTTGCAATTGCGAATTACTTGCAAGTAGGATGAGCGCCAGATCAGGGGCTTAGGGGGCGTGGTCACTGATCGAACATGCCTTGAGCCCGCCGGCTGCGTCATTGACGCGTTTGCTTTTGGTAGCGGCGCGTCGGCAAATCTGATCAGGAAAGAGATTACCGGAATGCGCGCTGGGGAAAAGCCTGTCCGATGAATCGCATCCGCCGACAATGGAGGCGCGCTTCTGCCGGCTTGGGGCTCGGCATGCTCGCGCTTGCCGATCCAGCGTTCGCTGCAGACATGCCGGTCAAGGCGCCGGTGCTGCAAACGGTCTATAACTGGACCGGCTTTTATATCGGCGGCCATTTCGGCTATGGCGGCGGCAGCCTCGGTCCGGATACCAATCCGCTTCCCCTGCAGGGCGTGTTCCTGCCGCACAGCGTGATCGGACTGATGGGCGGCTATCAGGTGGGCTACAACCGGCAGCTCTCCAACAATTTCGTGCTCGGCGTCGAAGCCGATGCCACGTTTCCGACACCGGTGGATCAGGCAGCGATGGCGCGGATGCCGCCCGCTCCCTCCAACACGACCATCGATTATATCGGCACCGCACGGGGCCGGATCGGCTATGCGTTCGGACCCTGGATGCCCTATGCGACCGGCGGCTTCGCCTGGGGCCATCCCAATATCGCTCTCAACGACGGCAGCGGCGCCATCGTTCGACATTATCAGTTCGGCTGGACCGCCGGCCTCGGCCTCGAATTTGCCGTCAGCGGCAACTGGAGCGCCAAGCTCGAATACGACTATGTCGAGTTGTCGCGTCAGCTCTACGATCTGAGCGGATTCGGGCTTGCGAACGTCAATGTCGATCCCCGCATCCACCTCGCGAAGATCGGATTGAACTATCACTTCGGCGATATGCCGTGGACCGCCCCGATCGGCTCGCCCGCCAAGTCCCTGCTGCCGGACTCGGACGTGTGGAACATCCATGCGCAGACGACCGTTCTGCCGCAGGGCTATGGGCCCATCCACTCGCCCTATGCCGGTCCCGACAGCCTTCCCGGCCGAGGGCAGCTTCAGGCCACCTGGACCTCGACCGCGTTCCTTGGCGTCCGGCTGTGGGAAGGCGGCGAACTCTATTTTAACCCCGAATTGACGCAGGGCTTTGGCATCAATGGCGCGCTCGGGCTTGCCGGCTTTTCGAATGGCGAGGCGCAGAAGGCCGGCGCGCCATTCCCGAAAATCCGCGCGCAGCGTTACTACATCAAGCAGACCTTCGGTCTCGGCGGCGAGCAGGAAGACATCGACGACGGGCCGAACCAGCTTGCCGGCAAAAAAGACATTGATCGCGTGACGGTGGTGGTCGGCCGCTTTGCGATGGGCGACTTCTTCGACAACAATTCCTATGCGCACGACCCACGCGCGGATTTCATGAACTGGGCGATGTGGGAATCCGCTGCATGGGATTTTCCCGCCGACCTGCCGGGTTACACGCGCGGCGCTGTTGTCGAGCTGAACCGGAAGGATTGGGCGATACGCGGCGCCCTGGTCGAAGTGCCGTCGCAGCCGAACAGCGACATCCTGACCTTCAAGTCCGGCGGCGCGGTGGTCGAATTCGAGGAGCGTCACAACATCTTCGAGCAGCCGGGCAAGGTCCGGATCGGTGCCTTCGGAAACCAGGGTGTCACGGGCAATTACCGCCAGGCGCTGACGCTTGAGGCGCTGGATCCGGCCCAGGACATTAACGACGTGATGGCGAGCATTCGTCACGTCAATCCGAAATACGGCTTCTATGCCAATCTCGAACAGCAGCTGGTCAAGGATGTCGGCCTGTTCGCGCGGGCGAGCTGGAACGACGGCTCCAACGAAATCCTGTCCTTCACCGATATCGACCGTAGCGTCTCCGGCGGGCTTTCCATCAAGGGCAGTTTCTGGGGCCGGCCCAACGACACCGTCGGCATCGGCGGCGCGGTCAACGGGTTGTCCGACGCGCATCGCGACTACCTCGCCGCCGGCGGCATCGGCCTGATCATCGGCGACGGCCGGCTGACCTACAGCCCCGAGCGGATCTTCGAGACCTATTACGCCTATTCCGTTCGCAAGGGCGTCACGCTCACGGCAGACTATCAACTGATCACAAATCCCTCCTATAACGCCGACCGCGGGCCGGTCTCGATCTTCGCCGGCCGGTTGCACGGCGAATTCTAGAACGAACAAGACGCTGTCATGGACTTCAGGATCATCCGGGCGCCCGCCTTGCAGCAGGCGCTCCGCCCCAACATCTGGGACATCGTCGCGCTGATCCTCGTGATCGGCGCCATGGTGCTGATCGTCTATGGCGGCGAGCAGACCACGCTGCCCCTGTCCTCGCTCGACGTCGCACCGGTCTCACTCGATCCGATCCACCTGCCGTTCTACGCGCTGCGGACGACGATGCGGATGCTACTGGCGATCATCTGCTCGACCATCTTCACCTTCGTCTATGCCGCGCTCGCCGCCAAAAGCCGCCGCGCCGAGATGGTGCTGATCCCGCTGCTCGACATCCTGCAATCGGTGCCGATCCTGGGATTTCTGACCTTCACCGTCGTGTTCTTCATGAATTTGTTTCCCGGCAATGTGCTGGGCGCCGAGCTCGCCTGCGTGTTCGCGATCTTCACCAGCCAGGCCTGGAACATGACCTTCAGCATGTATCAGTCGATGCGCAACGTGCCGAAGGACCTCGAGGAAGCGACGCAGAGCTTTCACCTTTCGGGCTGGCAGCGCTTCTGGCGGCTCGACGTTCCCTTCGCGATGCCCGGCCTGATCTGGAACGCCATGATGTCGATGTCGGGCGGCTGGTTCTTCGTGGTGGCCTCGGAGGCCATCACCGTCGGCAACACCACGGTGACGTTGCCCGGCGTCGGCTCCTATGTCGCGCTCGCAATCGAGAAGCAGAATCTCACCGCGATCGGCTACGCCCTCCTGACCATGCTGCTGGTCATCATCGCCTACGATCAGCTGTTGTTTCGCCCGATCGTGGCCTGGGCCGACAAATTCCGCTTCGAGCAGACCGCTTCCGGCGATCCGCCGACCTCCTGGATGCTCGACCTGTTCCGCCGCACCCGCGCGCTACGGGCGTTGACGCTGCCCTTCGCGGCGCTGAACCGGACGTTCTCGAATCTGCGCATCAACTGGCCCGCGAAACCGCGGCCGGAGACGAAAAGCGGACCGCCATCGCGGCTGCTGGATGCGATCTGGTTTCTGCTGATCGCCGTCGGCACGGGATATGCAGCGTTGCGGGCCTATCAATATCTCTCCGCAAGCCTCGGGCTTTCGGATGTCATGCTCGCCATCGGCTATGGCCTGCTCACGCTGCTCCGCGTCGCCGTGCTGATCGCGCTGGCGACGCTGATCTGGGTGCCTGTCGGGGTCTGGATTGGGCTGCGGCCAAAACTCGCCGAGCGCATCCAGCCGCTGGCGCAGTTCCTGGCGGCCTTTCCGGCCAACCTCGCCTTCCCCGTTTTCGTGTCGCTGATCGTTCACTACGGGCTGAACCCAAATGTCTGGCTGAGCCCCCTGATGATCCTGGGGACACAGTGGTACATCCTGTTCAATGTGATCGCGGGCGCCAGCGCCTTCCCGACCGATCTGCGCGAGGCCGCCTCGAGCCTGCATCTCGAAGGCTGGCGCTGGTGGATGAAAGTCGTGCTGCCCGGCATCTTCCCCTATTACATCACCGGTGCCATCACGGCCTCCGGCGGCTCGTGGAACGCATCGATCGTGGCCGAGGTCGCAAGCTGGGGCAACACCCATCTGACGGCGGCCGGGCTCGGTGCCTATATTGCGAAGGCAACAGAAGCCGGCGACTTCCCGCGCGTCGTGCTCGGCATCTCCGTGATGTGCGTGCTGGTGACGCTGTTCAATCGTCTGCTGTGGCGGCCGCTCTACGCTTTTGGCGAGCGCCGCCTGCGGCTGGGTTAAGGAGTGGACCTGATGCTCGACCAACCCAACAAGACCAACCTGATCGATATCCACGGCGTCTGCCGCTCGTTTCCCAAGGGCAGCGGCGAAGCCCTGCTGGTGCTGGAGAATGTCGATCTCACCATCCAGTCCGGCGAGATCGTCGGCCTGCTCGGCCGCTCCGGCTCAGGCAAGTCGACGCTGCTGCGCATCATTGCAGGATTAATCTCGCCGTCCTCCGGCGCCGCCAAATGCCGCGGCGAGGCCATCCAGGGCCCGCCGAACGGCGTCGCCATGGTGTTTCAATCCTTTGCGCTGTTCCCATGGCTGACGGTGCTGCAGAATGTGGAGCTGGGGTTGGAGGCGCTCGGCATCGACAGCGCCGAGCGGCGCCAACGCGCGATTGCCGCGATCGACCTGATCGGCCTCGACGGCTTCGAATCCGCCTACCCCAAGGAGCTTTCCGGCGGCATGCGCCAGCGCGTCGGCTTTGCCCGGGCGCTGGTGGTGCATCCCGACTTGCTCTTGATGGACGAGCCGTTCTCCGCGCTCGACGTCTTGACCGCAGAGACCCTGCGCACGGACCTCGTCGACCTCTGGATCGAGGGCCGGCTGCCGATCAAATCGGTGCTGATGGTCACGCACAACATCGAGGAAGCCGTGCTGATGTGCGACCGCGTGCTGGTGTTCTCGTCAAATCCGGGGCGCGTCGCGGCCGAGTACAAGATCGACCTGACGCATCCGCGCAATCGCCATGATCCGGCATTCCGGCAGCTGGTCGACACGCTCTATGCGCGCATGACCCAGCGGGCCGAGCCGAAGACGCAGCCGGCTGGACACGTCCCGGGCGCGGGCGTCGGCATGGTCCTGGACCATGTTTCCTCCAACGTGCTGTCCGGCTTGATCGAGGCGCTGGCGGCGCCGCCTTACAACGGGCATGCCGACCTGCCAGTGCTGGCCGGTCAATTGCAGCTCGAAGCGGACGAGATCCTTCATCTCGGCGAAGCCTTGCAGCTCCTGCGCTTCGCACATCTGAGCGAAGGCGACCTGGTGCTGACCGATGCCGGCAAGCGTTTTGCGCATCTGGAGACCGACGCGCGCAAGAAAATGTTCGCGCAGCATCTCATCGACTACGTGCCGGTCATGGGACTGATCAAGCGCGTGCTGGACGAACGGCCCTCGCACACCGCGCCCGCCGCGCGCTTTCGCAACGAGCTCGAGGATTACATGTCGGAGGATTATGCCGACGAGACCTTGAAGACCATCGTCTCCTGGGGCCGCTATGCCGAGCTGTTCGCCTATGACGAACAGTCGGAGACGTTCAGTCTGGAAAACCCGAACTGATTTGTAGGGTGGGCAAAGGCGCGCTTGCGCCGTGCCCACCTCATCAAGCGAATCCTCCCGAGACATGGTGGGCTCGCTTCGCTCAGTCCTACTGCGTCAAAAACCCTCATGGTGAGGAGGCGCGAATGCGCCGTCTCGAACCATGAGGCCCCGATATCGGCCTCATCCTTCGAGACGCTTGCTTTGCAAGCCCTCAGGATGAGCGGATAGAGCTGCTTGTGACGCAGTAAGATTAGCCCGCCCTGCGCACTGTATGTTAGGCGACGGGCTGGAACGTATCCGCGCGCGCCATCGGCCAGGCGTCCACATAACGCGGGTCATTCGTGCCGTCGATCAGTTCGCCCGGACGCAACGACCGATAGAGCTTTGCGAACGAGGAGACTTCGGTCGTCGACGCGCGCTGCGAAAAATGGATCGGCCGCAAATCCTGCGGATGCTCAAGGCCGGCCGCGGCGAGCAGCTCGGCCAGCGCATGCAGGGTCGCGTGGTGATAGTTGTAAACCCGGTCGATCTTGTGCGGCACGTAGAGCGCGCGGTTGCGGATCGGATCCTGGGTGGTGACGCCGGTCGGGCAGCGGTCGGTGTGGCAGCTCAGGGACTGGATGCAGCCCAGCGCGAACATGAAGCCGCGCGCCGAATTGCACCAGTCGGCGCCGATCGCCATCGCACGCGCCATGTCGAAGGCGGTCGCGATCTTGCCCGAGGCACCAATCCTGATACGGTCACGCGCGTTGATGCCGATCAGCGCGTTGTGGACGAAATTGACGCCCTCGCGCATCGGCATGCCCAGATGATCCATGAACTCGAGCGGCGCCGCACCGGTACCGCCTTCATTGCCGTCGACCACGATGAAATCGGGATAGAGGCCGGTCTCCAGCATCGCCTTGCAGATCGCCAGGAACTCCCAGGGATGGCCGATGCACATCTTGAAGCCGGCCGGCTTGCCGCCTGACAGCTTGCGCATGTTGGCGACGAATTGCATCATCTCGATCGGCGTCGAAAACGCGCTGTGGGTTGCCGGCGAGATACAGTCCTCGCCCATCGGCACGCCCCTGATCTTGGAAATCTCTTCGGAGACTTTGGCGGCCGGCAACACGCCGCCATGGCCGGGCTTGGCGCCCTGGCTGATCTTGAGCTCCACCATCTTGATCTGGTCGTCGGTCGCGATCCGCGCGAATTCGTCCGGATTGAACTTGCCGTCGCGCGTGCGGCAGCCGAAATAGCCCGAGCCGACCTCCCAGATGATGTCACCGCCCATCTCCCGGTGATAGGGGCTGACGCCGCCTTCGCCGGTGTCATGGGCGAAATCGCCCCTTTTTGCGCCGGCATTGAGCGCGCGCACGGCGTTCGGGCTCAGCGCGCCAAAGCTCATCGCGGAGATGTTGAAGACCGAGGCTGAATACGGCTTGCTGCAATCCGGCCCGCCGATGGTGATGCGGAATTTGTCGCCGGCGCTCGTCTTCGGCGCTACCGAATGGTGCATCCACTCATAGCCATCGCGATAGACGTCCTCCTGGGTGCCGAACGGCCGCTTGTCGAGCACCATCTTGGCGCGCTGATAGACCAGCGCGCGGGTGTCGCGGGAGAACGGCATGCCGTCCTTCTCGCTCTCGAAGAAATATTGCCGCATCTCGGGGCGGATTTCCTCGAGCAGGAAGCGCATATGCGCCGAGATCGGATAGTTGCGCAAAACCGCGTGGCCCTTCTGCACGAGGTCGCGGATGCCGAGCAGCGTCAGCCCGCCGAAGATCAGCAGCGGAATAAGGACGACGTCGAACGCCTTCGGATTGTGATCGAAGATGCCGATGCCGAGCAGCAGCGCCGTCACGACGGCGCAGATGGTGAGAACGATGAAACGTGGCGAGAACGGAAGCAGCAGCGTGTCCATGGCACCCTCGGGCAAATTACGCCTTGTTGTCGTCCGCCGTTACCTGCCCGATCCAGCGATCAGGCTGATTTCCGGCACGCTACCCCGCGCTTGGGTCGTGGATTATGACAGCAAGTCCAAGGGTATCGAATCCGGTGGCACCAAATCAATGCGCCCGATTCGCCGGGCTTCTTTTTGCAGTGCAACGTAACCCGAATGGACAATGCCGGCATGAATCAATGCTCGTGGGGCCGTAACTCCTGCGGAATCTCGCTCTGCTCGAGGCCGCCCTTTGCCAGCCAGTCATCGGTCGCAAGCCTGGCGCGCTCGATATGCTCGGCCGTGCGCGAAAAATCATAGGGTGAGCCCGCCAGCGGGCATAGCGGCGGCACCACGTAATATTTGATCTCGGGGCCGAGGTTTTCCAGCTCGCTCACCAGCTGCCGCGCGATCAATAGCGTAAGCGCATGGAGCGCATTGGCCAGCGCGCCGACCGGCGGCGCGTCGTTGGCGCAGGCGTGCCCGGTCGGCAGGATGATGAGGCGTCGCGCGCCGCTCTTCACCGCGATCCGCACCGGCGTGTTCGAGGAGAGCGCCCCGTCGGCGAGGAAATGATCCTTGTAGCGAACCGGCGAGAACGCACCGGGGATCGCGGTGGAGGCGACAATCGCTTCCGCGGCCGAGCCATCGGAGAATACCACGCTGTCACCGGTGATGATGTCGGTCGTGACGATGTGCACCGGAAGCCTGGCGTCTTCCAGGTTGCGATAGGGAATGTGATCGTCGACCAGCTTGCGGACGCCATCATGGGGAATCAGGAAATCGCGCCGCCAGATGAAGCCGAGCAGCGTGCGCCAGGTCAGCGGAAAGACATCGCGGCGCTGCAGGCCGCGCCAGATCTCGGCGAGCCGCTCGACGCCTCCGGGCGTCGGGTCGCCCGCATAGAACGCGCCGTTGAGCGCGCCGACGCTGGAACCGACCACCATGTCCGCGCCGATGCCGTTCCTTGCCAGCGACAGCATCATGCCGACCTGGATCGCGCCAAAGCTGCCGCCACCCGCGAACACGAAGGCGGTTCTGGTCGATGGGGAATCGATGGAAGAGGACAAGTGTCGAACGCTCCCTTGGGCCGGCGCGTCGCACAGCGCGCCGTTGGGAGCTTATAGCAGTGGGGGAATGGATCGCGCCACCACCGCCGCCGTCATTCCGGGGCGCGCGCAGCGCGAGCCCGGAATGACGAAGGAGAGAGTCTTTACCGTTCCACGAACGCCTTCTCGATCACGAAGTGACCGGGCGTGTTGCCGCTGCCTTCGACAAAACTGCGCGCCTCGAACATCTGCTTCAGCTCGTCGAGCATCGCGGGGCTGCCGCAAATCATGATGCGGTCGGTCTCGATATCGAGCGGCGGCTGGCCGATGTCGTTGAACAGCTGCTCCGAGGTGATGAGGTCGGTGATGCGGCCGCGGTTGCGGAACGGCTCGCGGGTCACGGTCGGATAGTAAACCAGCTTCTCCGCGAGCAGCGGCCCGAACAATTCGTCGTCGCGCAGTTTTGCGACCAGCTGCTCGCCATAAGCAAGCTCCGACACCTGGCGGCAGCCATGCACCAGCACAATCGTCTCGAAGCGGTCGTAGACGTCGGGGTCCTTGATCAGGCTAGCGAACGGCGCCAGCCCTGTGCCGGTCGACAGCAGCAGCAGGCGCTGGCCGGCCAAGAGATTGTCGGTGATCAGCGTGCCGGTCGCCTTGCGGCCGACCAGGATGGTATCGCCTTCCCGGATCTTCTGCAGACGCGACGTCAAGGGACCGTCCTGTACCTTGATCGAGAAGAACTCGAGCTCTTCCTCGTGATTGGCACTCGCCATGCTGTAGGCGCGCAAGAGCGGACGGCCGTCGATCTCGAGGCCGATCATCGCGAATTGTCCATTCTGGAATCGAAAACCGGAATCGCGCGTGGCGCGGAAACTGAACAGCGTGTCGGTCCAGTGCCGCACAGCAAGAACTTTCTCTCGATTGAACGCGCTCATGGTCGTTTATTTTTCCGATTGGCGTGAGGTTGGAACGATCAGATCGTTCGGCTGAAAAAGAGGCAAAAACCCCTGATAATCCTCGTGTTTTCGGCGCTTCATCTACGTGAATCTCCCAAATAATCAACCCACGCGGACGCGCAATTAGAGGTGACCAAATGCATGTCGCTTCGATCAGGTAAACGGTTCGAAACCATGCTAATTCACGGCCAAAATGCGCAATTAACTTTCCGCATTAAACTTGAAAGCAGCACTTAATTTCCGTGCCCGGGATCACAGACTGACGATGCGCATTTTCGTCGACGCAATTGGTAAATATTGCGCAGCTCACGGCATCGCCTGCGAGGTGAAATCGCAGGGCTGGCTGATTGTCATGCAGCGTGGCGATACGCGGCGCTTCGCATTCGGCTACGATATCGGGCTGAACAGCGCGATGGCGCACCGGCTCGCCAACGACAAATCGGCAACGGCGGAAGTGCTGGAGTTTTCGGACGTGGCCTGCATTCCGCACACGATGTTTCTCAGTCCGAAGTTGAGCAGGCACATGCAGCCCGAACAATCGCGCGAGGCGATGCTTGGTCTGTTGGCTCAGCATCCGAACGGCGTTGTTCTCAAACCCAACGAAGGCACCTCGGGTCGATTCGTCTTCCGGGCGAACCGCGACGCAGACCTCGAACACGCCGCGCAGGAGATCTTCGCTTCACATCTCGGCCTGGCGATCTCGCCCTATGTCGAGATCGAGCAGGAAGTCCGCGTCATCCTGCTCGATGACGATCCGCTCGTGGTCTATCGCAAGGAGCGCGTCTCGGACTGGCGCCACAATCTCGACTTCGGCGCGCGGCCAATCCTGCTGGAGCCGGGCGAGACCCGGGACGCCTGTGTCGCGATCGCGGTCAACGCCGCGCGGGCGATCGGCATCCGCTTCGCGTCGGTCGACATCGTCAGCGTCGAGGGAAGCTGGAAAGTCCTTGAAATCAATTCGGGGGTGATGATGGAGGCGCTGGGGAGGCTCCATCCCGAACTGGTCTATGCGGCATATGGCGCGGCGCTGGACAAGGTGTTCGAGTGAGTTCTTAGGGGGCAAGGCGAAGCGCGCCCACCCTTTTCTCAACGGAAAGAAAGAAAGTGGGCACGGCGCTGACGCGCCTTTGCCCATCCTACGTCGTCTACGCTGTCTGTTCCGCTCAATTATTCCCCGCCGGCGAATCGTCCATCGCCTTGAAGGCATCCTCGAGCTGCGGCGAGATGCCGACATTCATCCGCTCGCCGGTCGGCAGCCGCGCCACGAACCATTTGTTGTAGAGCGGGATCAGATCGTGGTTGGAGCCGAGCTTGCGGAAGGTGCGCTCGACCACCGCCGACAATTGCGGCTCGCCCTTGCGGAACATGATGCCGTAGGGATCGTAGGACAGATAGTCGCCGGTAACGCGGAACTTGTCCTGCGACTTGTGCCGCGCGATCAGGCCGTAGAGCAGGATGTCGTCGGTCGCGAACGCGTCCGCCTTGCCGTCCGACAGCATCTGGTAGGACTGCTCGTGGTCCGGCGAGGTAACGATGTTCAGGCCGAGCGAGAACTTCTTGTCGGCGTTGTGCATCGCCTGCTCGTTGGTGGTGCCCTTGGTCACCACCACCGTCTTGCCCTTCAGGTCAGTTACCGACTGCACGGCTGACGCCTTCGGCACCATCAGCTTGGTGCCGGCGACGAACATCAGCGGCGAGAACGCCACCTGTTTGGCGCGCTCGGCATTGGCCGTGGTCGATCCGCATTCCAGATCGATCTTGTTCTGCAGGACGGCCTGGATGCGGTCGTCCGAGGTCACCTTGACGTATTCGATCTTCAGATCGGGGTCGTCGACCTCGACGCCGATCTCGTCGACCACGGCCTCGCAGAGCTCGAGGCTGTAGCCGATCGGCCGGTTGGCCTGGTCGAGGAACGAGAACGGCGCCGAGCTCTCGCGGTAGCCGAGATGCACGACATGGCTGTTCTTGATGGCGGCGAGCGTGGGGCTAAGCCCCTCGCTGGTCTGGGCGGGTGCGCGCGTTGCCGGCAGGCTCAAAGCCAGCAACGCCGCGCCCGCCGCTATCAGCCTTGCAGGATGATGCATGCATCGCTCCCGTCAATGCGCCGGCACTGCGTCACCGGCGACCGCATCGGCAGGTACGGCGTCGTCCGGCCCGAGCTCATGCTCGGCCTTAAGCTCGCCCTCCCACTTCGCCACCACGGCGGTGGCGAGCGAGTTGCCGATCACGTTGGTGGCGCTGCGGCCCATGTCGAGGAAGGTGTCGATGCCCATGATCATCAACAGGCCGGCCTCGGGGATGCCGAACTGCGACAGTGTGGAGGCGATCACCACCAGCGAGGCGCGCGGCACGCCCGCGACGCCCTTCGAGGTGATCATCAGCGTCGCGAGCATCGCTAGCTGCGTCGAGAGCGACATGTCGATGTGGTAGGTCTGCGCGATGAAGATGCTCGCGAAGGTGCAGTACATCATCGTGCCGTCGAGGTTGAAGGAATAGCCGAGCGGCAGCACGAAGGCCGATATCCGCGACGAGGCGCCGAACTTATTCAGGCCCTCGAGCGTCTTCGGATAGGCGGCTTCCGACGACGCCGTCGAGAACGCGAGCATCAACGGCTCGCGGATCAGCCGCAGCAGATGGCTATAGCGTGGCCCGATCACGATGAAGCCGACCATGACCAGGATGCCCCACAGGATGATCAGCGAAAGATAGAAGCCGCCCATGAACACGATGAGCTTCCACAGCACCAGCAGGCCGTTCTTCGCCACCGTCGCGGTGATCGCGGCCCATACCGCGACCGGCGCGAACAGCATCACATAGCCCGTGACCTTGAGCATGATGTGGGCGAGATCGTCGATCAGCGACATGATCGGTTTTGCCCGCTCCGGCATCGCGCCGAGCGCGACCGCAAAGAACACCGCGAACACCACGATCTGCAGGATCTCATTCTGCGCCATCGCATCCGCGATCGAGGTCGGGATCAAATGGGTCAGGAATTTCTCGACCGAGAACGCCGATACCGGCAGCCCCGTAGACTGCGACTTGTCAGGCAGCGTGCCCGGGAAGTTGGCGCCGGGCTGCAGCAAGTTGACCATCACGAGGCCGAGCAGCAGCGAGATAAAGGAAGCGGTGACGAACCAGCCCATGGTCTTCGCAAAGATGCGACCGAGCTTGGCGCCAGAGCCCATATGCGCGATGCCGCCGACGAGCGTGGCAAACACCAGCGGCGCGATGATCATCTTGATCAGGCGCAGGAACAGCATCGCGATCAGGTTGATATCGGCGGCGAGCTCGACCCGGCTGTCGGGCAGAAAATTGAAGATCGCCGCGCCCATGATGATGCCCAGCACCATCGCGCCCAGAATATATTGCGTAAACCTGTTCGACATTTTTCTCACCCCCGTAAGTCCGTCGTCCGGCGAAGGGTGAGTGTGGCAGATTTCAAGAGCGACGCAACACGCTTCCATAACCGCGGTGGTGTACCAGAATGTTCCCGTTGTGAAATGAGCACACACCTACTAGCGTTGTGGGCAATGCACAATGAATGCCGCTGCACGTTTCCTGCGCGACGGCTGCATCAATAATCGCCAAGGGATCGTCAAAGGAGGGAGACATGAACACGAGCACGAATCGACAGATATTGCTGGCGGAGACGCCGTCCGGAAAGCTCGGACCGGAGCATTTTAAATTAACAAATGCCGCGATTCCGGAACCCAAAGACGGCGAAGCGCTGCTCAAGGTGCGTTACATTTCGCTCGATGCCGCCAACCGCGCCTGGATGCATGGCGCGACCTACCGCTCCGCCATCGAAGCCAATACCGTGATGGCGGGAGGCGGCATCGCCGAAGTGGTGTCTTCGAAGGCGCCGGGGTTTGCCGCGGGCGATCTCGTATACGCCGACACCGGTTGGCAGGATTACGTGGCCTTGCCGGCAAAGCATATCAGCAAGATGCCAAAGATCGAGCCGATGACGCATCTGCTCAGCATCTTCGGCGTCGCCGGCCTCACCGCCTATTTCGGCCTGCTCGAGATCGGCAAGCCGAAGAGCGGCGAGACCGTGGTGGTCTCGGCCGCCGCGGGTTCCGTCGGCTCGATCGTCGGACAGATCGCCAAGATCAGGGGATGCCATGTCGTCGGCATTGCCGGCGGCAAGGACAAGTGCCAGTGGCTCACGTCCGAGCTCGGCTTCGATGCCGCGGTGGACTACAAGGATGGCGCGGTGTTCAAGGCGTTGCGCGCGGCGGCGCCGAAAGGCATCGACGTGTATTTCGACAATGTCGGCGGCGACATCCTTGAAGCCTGCCTGCCGCAGATGAACAATCACGGCCGCATCGCCTGCTGCGGCGCGATCTCGCAATATGATGGCGTGCCGTCGGCGCACGGGCCGCGCGGCGTGCCCGGCCTGATCGTGGTGAAGCGGCTCGTCATGCAGGGCTTCATCGTGATGGATTTCATGACGCAGCGCGACAAGGCGCTCGCCGACCTGCAGGCCTGGACTTCTTCCGGCAAGATCAAGGTGCAGGAGGACGTCATTGACGGCCTGGAGAACACGCCGAAAGCGCTGATCGGATTGCTCGCCGGCGAAAACCGCGGCAAGCGCATGATCAGGGTGTGACAGCACTGTCATCCACAATTGGCTTGCAGTGGGCGGGAAAAGCAGAAAATGATGCGCCCGCTCGGATTTTCTCGATTGATGCGAAGCGGCGGCTTGCGAACAAGAAACAGGAATTGATTGAAATGATCCAGAACATGAAAACGGCGTTGCTGTTAGCCGCCACTTTTGCCCTCGCCACACCGGCTCTCGCGCAGGCGCCGAGCGACGCGCAGCGCGCGGCGATCAAGTCGAATTGCCGCTCCGACTACATGGCACACTGCTCCCGCATTCCGCCCGGGGGCGCTGCCTCGCTGCAATGCCTGCAGCAGAACATGGCGAGCCTGTCGGGCGCTTGCGCCAGCGCCGTGAAGGCGGTGTCGGCGCCCAGCGAGACCAAGGCGGAGCCCGCGGCTGCGCCGAAGGAAGAGCCGAAGGAAACCAAGGCTGAGCCTGCGCCCTCGGCTGAGCCTGCCAAACCGGCCGCCACTGAACCCGCGGCCAAGAGCGCAACCAAGGCCGCCTCGACAACCCCGGGCAAGCCGAGCAGCGCGCAGATCTCGGCGATCCGCGCCAATTGCCGCTCCGACTATCCCAAGGTTTGCGCTGGCGTGCCGACCGGCGGCGCCGCGGCGCTGGAATGCCTGGAGAAGAACAAGGCCAAACTCTCGTCGGCCTGCGAAAAGGCGGTCGCCGCCGCGAGCGGTGGCAGTGCGAGCAGCGCCGCGCCCGCGACCGCGAATGCCAGCCCGGCCGCGGCTCCCGCCGCCGCCGCGCCGGCAGACGCTCCCGCTCCAATGGTGTTGCGGCCGATGCTGCCGCGCGAAATCCTGTTCGTGGCGCGGTCTGCCTGCGGCGCCGACGTGCGCGCGCTCTGCGCCGGCGTGCCCGCGGGCGGCGGCCGCATCATCGAATGCCTTGCCTCGCAGCCGGCAGCGCTGTCGCCGGGCTGCCGCGACCTGCTGGGGCAGTTCGCCGCGCGATAATACCGCCGGTGATTTTGGCTGGCGCCGCGGATGCCGCGGCGCTAGAGTGGCCCCAGATTGGCAGTATACTGTCGATTAGGGAGGAGCATTCGTGCGCATCGCCGTGATCGGCGGAGGCCCCGGCGGGCTCTATTTCGCCTATCTCTGGAAGAAGCGTCACCCGGACGCCGAGGTCGACCTGTTCGAGCAGAACCCGGCCGGCGCGACCTGGGGCTTCGGCGTGGTGTTTTCCGACCAGGCGCTGGAGTTTTTGCGCGCCGACGATGGCGAAACCGTCGATGCGATCACGCCGCGCATGGAGAGCTGGAACAACATCACGCTCAACCTGCGCGGTGAAAGCGTCGAGATCGACGGCGTCGGCTTTTCCTCGATCGGCCGGCTGGAGCTGTTGACGCTGTTGCAGGCGCGCGCCCGCGCGGCCGGTGTCGGAGCGCGTTACGAGACGCTGGTCCAGTCGGTCGATCAGCTCTCCGGCTACGATCTGATCGTCGCCGCCGATGGCTTGAACTCGCTGGTGCGCCGCAGCTTTGAAGACGCGTTCGGCGCGTCGGTCACGACGTCCACCAACAAATTCGCCTGGTACGGCACCACCAAAACCTTCGCGACACTGTCGCAGACTTTTGTTGCGGCGGAGCACGGCACCTTCAACGCCCATCATTACCGCTATTCGCCTGACATGAGCACCTTCCTGGTCGAATGCGATGCCGCGACCTGGGACGCCTACGGCTTTGCCGACAAGACTATCGAGGAGTCGCAGGTGATCTGCGAACGCGTGTTCGCCGATACCCTCGACGGTCACAGGCTGATCTCGAACAAATCGGTGTGGCGCAATTTTCCCTGGATCTGGAACGAGCGCTGGTCACACCAAAACATGGTGCTGATCGGCGATGCCCTGCACTCCGCGCATTTCTCGATCGGCTCCGGCACCCGGCTAGCGATCGAGGACGCGATCGCGCTGGTGAAGGCACTGGATACCGAGACCGACATCCCGGCCGCGCTGGCGCGCTACGAGAGCGAGCGCAAGCCGGTCGTGAAGAAGCTGGTGACGGCGGCGCGCACCAGCGCCGGCTGGTACGAGAAATTCCCCGAGCACATGAAGCTCGACCTGATGGATTTCGCCTACAGCTACATCACGCGCTCGGGGCGGATCGACGATGCGCGCCTGCGCGCGATGTCGCCGCGCTTCATGGCACGCTATGAGGCCGCGAAACGGACAGAGGCGCGTCATGGTGTCTAAGCTCTTGGCACATGAGATCGCTGATGGCGTGCCGCGGGATTGCGCCGGCGCGCGCGAGATCGGATTCAGGCTTCCCGAGCGCTACAATGCAAGCCGCGTGCTCTTCGACAACCTCGAAGACTTTGGCGAGCGGCTGGCGCTGACCGGCCCCGCAGGGCGGCGAACTTACGCCGAGCTGTGCGCGGAGGCCTGCCGCTGGGGTAACGGCCTTGCCTCGCTCGGCCTGCAGCGGGGCGACCGCGTGCTCTTGTTCCTGGACGACACGCCGGCCTATCCGGCCGCGTTCTTTGGCGCGGTGCGCGCCGGCTTCGTGCCGCTGCTCATCAACACGCTGACGCCGCCCGACTTGCTGCAGTTCTATCTCGCCGACAGCGGCGCGCCGGTCGCCGTGGCCGATGCCGAGTTCTGCTCGCGCTTCGACGCGGAGGCCTGCAGGGACACGGCACTGCACACGCTGATCGTGGTCAACGGCGCGGTCGGCGATCACGCCGCACCCGACGGCATCGCGGCAGAGGCATGGCTGAAGGACTTTCCGAACGAACTCGCCGAGGCCGACACCCATCGCAACGAGATGGCGTTCTGGATGTATTCATCTGGTTCGACCGGACGGCCCAAGGGCATTGTTCACCTGCAGCACGACATGGCCTACAGCGACGATGCCTTTGCCAAGAACGTGTTGAAGTTGACGCCGGATGACATCTGCTTCTCGGTGCCGAAAATCTTCTTCGCCTATGGCTTCGGCAATTCCATCACCTTCCC
>DATMNV010000261.1:0-3909 GCA_035568535.1 Bradyrhizobium sp. | reverse complement strand
GGCTTGCGCGAGGAGCAGAAGCGCAACCGCGAAGCCTTCGCCCGCGGCGAAACGCGCAAGCTTATGGGGATCGGCGTCAGCTTCTTCACCGAGATAGTTGGCGCTGGGCCGATCAAGAATTGCGACATTCTCGGCCTCGGCATGTTCGATTCCTGTGAAATTCGCGTTCATCCGACCGGCAGTGCCATCGCCCGGCTCGGCACGATCAGCCAGGGCCAGGGCCATGCCACGACCTTCGCGCAGATCCTAGCGAGCGAGATCGGCATACCGGCCGCGAACATCACGGTCGAGGAAGGCGATACCGACACCGCGCCGTACGGGCTCGGTACCTACGGGTCGCGCTCGACGCCGGTGGCCGGCGCAGCGACGGCGATGGCGGGCCGCAAAATCCGGGCCAAGGCGCAGATGATCGCGGCCTATCTGCTCGAAGTACATGACGACGATCTCGAATGGGACGTCGACCGCTTCCGCGTGAAGGGTGTGCCTGAGCGGCAAAAGACCATGACCGAGATCGCCTTCGCCGCCTACAACAAGGTCCCGCCCGGCATGGAGCCGGGGCTGGAGGCGGTGAGTTACTACGATCCGCCGAACATGACCTATCCGTTCGGCGCCTATGTCTGCGTAGTCGATATCGATGTCGATACCGGCGTTACCGAAATTCGCCGCTTCTACGCGCTCGACGATTGCGGCACGCGGATCAACCCGACCATCATCGAAGGCCAGGTCCACGGCGGCTTAACCGAGGCACTGGGCATCGCGATGGGTCAGGAAATGGCCTATGACGAGTTGGGCAATCTCAAGAACGCGAGCCTGCTCGACTACTTCATGCCAACCGCGGTTGAGACGCCGGTCTGGGAGACCGACTACACCACGACGCCCTCGCCGCATCATCCTATCGGCGCCAAGGGTGTCGGTGAATCGCCTAATGTCGGCGGCGTATCAGCGATCTCGAACGCGGTCAACGATGCCTTCGCGCATCTGGGGCTGACCCACACGCAAATGCCGCACGACCATTGGCGAGTGTGGAAGACGGCGGAACGGCTAAACCTCACCACGTTTTGAGCAAACGAGGTTGGGGCGGGGCTGGCTCACAAGTTGAGCTAAGGGTCCCTATTTTCAGTCATGACCTTCGACTACAAGCCCGTGCAACGCGACCTCGCCGCGGCGGGCTATATCGCCGACGACGCCTTGGCCATGGCGCTATGCCTGACCATCGGGCTGAGGCGGCCATTGCTCTTGGAAGGCGAGGCCGGGGTTGGCAAGACCGATGTCGCCAAGGCGCTCGCCGCCGCGTTGAAGACCAGGCTCATTCGCCTCCAATGCTATGAGGGCCTCGACGCCAACGCGACCATTTATGAATGGAACTATCAGCGTCAGCTCTTGGCGATCCGCGCGCACGAACGCGACGCCATGCCGTCCGACGCCATCGAACGCCACATCTTCTCGGAGGATTATCTGCTGCGCCGGCCGCTGCTCGAAGCGATTTCGCAGCCGCTATCACCGGTGCTGCTGATCGACGAGATCGACCGCGCCGACGAAGAGTTCGAAGCCTATCTCCTGGAAATTCTGTCGGATTTCCAGATCACGATTCCTGAACTCGGCACCATCGCCGCGCGCTCGATCCCCCATGTGATTCTGACGTCGAACGGCACGCGGACCTTATCGGACGCGCTGCGCCGGCGCTGCCTCTATTCCTATGTCGATTTTCCCGACGAAACGAAGGAGTTGGCGATCCTTCATGCGCGGCTGCCCAATATCGATCGGCGCCTGGCGCGGCAGATCGTACGCTTCGTGCAGATGCTGCGGCGCGAGGAATTGGAAAAGAAACCCGGCATTGCCGAGACGCTCGATTGGGCAAGCTCGCTGATCGGACTGGATGTGCGCTCGATCCATGGGGACGCGACCGCAGCCGCGATCCAGGCGAGCCTGATCTGCCTTTTGAAGACGGAGGCGGATTTGAAATCCATGCCGCGCGAAGTCACCGCCCGGCTGATCGACAAGGTGGCGTGATACCGTCCGGCGCCGCTTCGCGCATGACTGGCTTTATGGCGCATCTGCGCCATAATGGATTTGCGGTGGGGCCGTGCGAAACCGAACTCGTCCTGAGCACGCTGGCGGCGAATGAGTTCCCCAATGTTTCGGTCGCCCGTCTCGGGCTCAAAACCATGCTGTCGGGCGATCGCGTGCAATGGTCGCGGTTCGATGAATTGTTCGACGCCTATTGGTTCAAGCGCGGCCTGCGCCTCGCCGAACGCGCGCCGGCGAAGGATTCGTTTCGCAGTCATCGGACCCGACCCGAACTGTGGGACAAGGTCTTACCGCCCGAAGAAGGCTCGGCTTCGCCCAGCCGGATCGAGCGCGGGCCTGGCGAAGCCGAGGGACCGGACGGAACCAGCGGCTCGGGACGGCTGATAGCGAGCACGCAGGATGCGCTCATGCGCACCGATCTGCGCACCTTGGTCTCGCCCGAGGATGTCGCCGAGGCGGAGCGCATCGCCGAGCGCCTGGCGCGCGCGATGCGCTATCGTCTGAGCCGCCGGCGCATGCCGGCGTGTCGCGGCGACACCATCGATCTGCGCCGGACGATCCGGCGCAACCTGTCGCGCGGCGGCGAGCCGATCGAACTGCGGCGCAAGCACCGGCCGGAGCGGCCGGTCAGACTCGTGGTTCTGCTCGATGTTTCCGGCTCGATGAAAGTCTATAGCCGTTATTTCCTCAGCTTCGTGCGCGGACTCATTGGGCAATGGCTTCAGGCCGACGCCTTCCTGTTCCATACCCGGCTCGTTCGCGTCACCGACGTGCTGCGCGAGCGCGACGCCAGCCGCGCGATGGGGCGACTCTCGCTGATAACCGAGGGTTTCGGCGGCGGCACGCGGATCGCGGCGTCGCTCAAGCACTTCAATGACCGCTATGCCAAGGAGGCGTTAAATTCCCGCAGCGTCGTGATCGTGATGAGCGACGGCTACGACACCGATCCAACCGAAGCGCTGACCGTCGAGCTCCAGCGTCTGAAGGGCCGCGCCCGCCGGCTGGTTTGGCTCAACCCGCTCCTGGGTTGGAAGGATTACGCGCCGGTGGCGCGCGCCATGGCCGCCGCGCTCGACCATATCGATTGCTTCGCTGCCGCTCATTCGCTGGCGAGCCTTGCCGCGCTCGAAGAGGAGTTCGTTAGACTGTGAAGGAGAGAGCGATGATCTCCTCGACCGGCGACCCCGCGCTCGACAATCTCCTCTCTTTCGACGAGCCGTACTCGATCGACTTCATCTTTGGCCTGCCCAGTAACGCTGTGCCCCACCATGCTGTCGATGGTCTGGTCTCGGTCAGGCCGACACTCCCGGCGAAAAGCCGGGTTTTTGCGCCGGTAGGCATGGAAGGCACTGGTGAGACAGATTCGCCGCCGGAGCGAGGGGGATTCGAACTCCTAGTTCCTCTCCCGAGGGTGTCGCTTCATGGGGGCTAGGGTGGTCGTTAATGCTCCCCTGCTCGGCACTTCGGGCGGCGGCTATGGTGAGGTGGGGGCGCGCGATCCGTCGGCGAAGACGCGCGACCGGACGATGGGGTATGTCGGCGAGGCGGTGAACGACTGACTCCGGCTTTACCGCAACCCCTCTCACTCACAGCTTTCGAGCCAGGGGCAGCGCAGCGGCGCACAACGCGGCCATCACCCAGAACCCTTGCGCCCCGAATTGTGCATAGAGAGAGCCCGAGATGAGCGTCAGCAGCGCCACCGCGGCGCCGACCCCGACCGTGCCATAGAGCGTCAACGCAGTTGCCGCGAGCCGCGGCGGAACGGTCTCGGCGAGAACCCGCATGTTGGCGAGGTGCAGCAAGGCGAAGGTCAGCCCGTGGAGCGGCTGTATCGCCGCCATGGCGGGGAGCCAAGCTGTCTGCGCCTCGACCGACCAGCGC
>DATMNV010000260.1:0-12764 GCA_035568535.1 Bradyrhizobium sp. | reverse complement strand
CGCGCTGCCGATCATCGAAACCCAGGCCAACGACGTGTCGGCCTACATCCCGACCAACGTCATCTCCATCACAGACGGTCAGATCTTCCTGGAAACCGACCTGTTCTTCCAGGGTATTCGCCCGGCGGTGAACGTCGGTCTGTCGGTGTCGCGCGTCGGATCGTCGGCACAGACCAAGGCCACCAAGAAGGTCGCCGGCAAGATCAAGGGCGAGCTCGCGCAGTACCGCGAAATGGCGGCCTTCGCGCAGTTCGGCTCCGACCTCGACGCCACCACTCAGCGCCTGCTCAACCGCGGCTCGCGCCTGACCGAGCTCTTGAAGCAGCCGCAGTTCTCGCCGCTGAAGATGGAAGAGCAGGTCTGCGTGATCTGGGCCGGCACCAACGGCTATCTCGATCCGCTGCCGCTCGGCAAGGTGCGGGCGTTCGAGGACGGCCTGCTGTCGCTCCTGCGCGGCAAGCATACCGATCTTCTCAACGCCATCCGTGACAGCCGCGATCTCTCCGACGACAGCGCTGCCAAGCTGAAGGCGACGGTCGAGGGTTTCGCGAAGTCGTTTGCCTGATGCGTCGCGGCCGCGACCTGTCGTGGCCGTCGACATGGCGTGACATTAACGTGGATGCCCGGCACAGGGCCGGACACCACGAATGAGGGGTTCGCGACTCGGTGCAAGATCAGGTCGCTAGGGTGAACTGAGAAATGGCTTCACTGAAAGACATGCGGGTCCGCATCGCCTCGACCAAGGCGACGCAGAAAATTACAAAGGCCATGCAGATGGTGGCAGCGTCGAAACTGCGCCGCGCGCAGTCGGCTGCCGAAGCCGCCCGGCCTTATGCCGAGAAGATGGACGCCGTCATCGCCAACATCGCCAGCGCCGCGGCGGCCTCTCCCGGCGCGCCGGTGCTGCTTGCGGGCACCGGCAAGGACCAGGTGCACCTGCTTCTGGTCTGCACCGGCGAGCGTGGCCTCTGCGGCGCCTTCAACTCCTCGATCGTGCGTCTCGCGCGCGAGCGCGCGCAGACCTTGATGAGCCAGGGCAAGGAAGTGAGATTCTTCTGTGTCGGCCGCAAGGGCTATGAACAGCTCCGCCGCCTGTACGAGAAGCAGATCATCGAGCACATGGACCTGCGCGCGGTGCGCCAGCTCGGCTTCGTCAATGCCGAGGGCATCGCGCAGAAGGTGATCGCCCGCTTCGAGGCAGGCGAGTTCGACGTCTGCACGCTGTTCTATTCGCGCTTCCGCTCGGTCATTTCGCAGGTTCCGACCGCGCAGCAGATCATTCCGCTCGAGGTGGAAAGTTCGAACGGCAAGGCGCAGGCCGCGAGCGGCTATGAGTATGAGCCGGAAGAAGACGAAATTCTTTCCGGCCTGCTGCCGCGCAACCTCGCCGTGCAGATATTCCGCGCTTTGCTCGAGAACAACGCTTCATTCTACGGCGCGCAGATGTCGGCGATGGACAACGCCACCCGCAATGCCGGCGAAATGATCCGCAAGCAGACCCTGATCTACAACCGCACCCGTCAGGCGATGATCACCAAGGAACTGATCGAGATCATCTCCGGCGCCGAGGCAGTCTGAGGGAGGACGCGATGGCTTACCATACATCGGCAACCACCAAGGGCGGACGCAACGGCCGCGCCGAACTCGACACCCATGGCCTCGCACTCGCGATGGCGCTGCCGAAGGATCTCGGCGGCGCCGGCGACGGCCACAATCCCGAGCAGCTGTTCGCGATCGGCTATTCCGCCTGCTTCGGCCAAGCCATCCTCGCTCTGGCCAAGAAGCATGACGTCGACGGCCAGGCCGCCAAGGTCACCGCCGACGTGACGCTCAACACCGATGCCGGTTTCTCGCTCGCGGTCGAACTGAAGGTTTCCGTTCCCGGCGCCGACAAGGCCAAGGTCCAAGCGCTGATGGAAGAAGCTCACACCATTTGCCCGTACTCGAAGGCAACCAAAGGCAATATCCCGGTCAAGCTGACCGTGGTCTAGCGCATGATCCGCTAAATCATGCGCGAGTTAAGAAGTTCGGATCGAAGGAGATAGTTGAATGGCTACAGCAGCCAACCAGATCGGTCGCGTCACCCAGGTCATGGGCGCCGTCGTCGACGTGCAGTTCGAAGGTCACCTGCCGGCGATTCTGAATTCGCTGGAAACGAAGAACGGCGACAATCGTCTCGTGCTCGAGGTCGCGCAGCATCTCGGCGAATCCACCGTCCGCACAATTGCGATGGATGCGACGGAGGGTCTGGTCCGCGGCCAGGAAGTGACCGACACGGGCGAGCCGATCGAGGTGCCGGTCGGAGAGGGCACGCTCGGCCGCATCATGAACGTGATCGGCGAACCCGTCGACGAAGCCGGCCCGATCAAGTCCGATGGCAAGCGGGCCATCCACCAGCCCGCGCCGGAATATGTCGAGCAATCGACCGAAGCCGAAATTCTCGTTACCGGGATCAAGGTCGTGGACCTGCTCGCCCCCTACGCCAAGGGCGGCAAGGTCGGCCTGTTCGGCGGCGCCGGCGTCGGCAAGACCGTGTTGATTCAGGAGCTGATCAACAATGTCGCGAAGGCGCATGGCGGCTACTCCGTGTTCGCCGGTGTCGGCGAGCGTACCCGCGAAGGCAATGACCTCTATCACGAGTTCATCGAATCCAAGGTCAACGCTGATCCGCACAATCCCGATCCGAGTGTGAAGTCGAAATGCGCGCTGGTGTTCGGCCAGATGAACGAGCCGCCCGGCGCGCGCGCCCGTGTCGGCCTCACCGGGTTGACGGTCGCCGAGTATTTCCGCGACCAGGGCCAGGACGTGCTGTTCTTCGTCGACAACATCTTCCGTTTCACGCAGGCGGGCTCGGAAGTGTCGGCGCTGCTCGGCCGCATTCCCTCGGCGGTGGGTTACCAGCCGACGCTCGCGACTGACATGGGTGCGCTGCAGGAGCGCATCACCACCACGACCAAGGGTTCGATCACTTCGGTGCAGGCGATCTATGTGCCGGCCGACGACTTGACCGACCCGGCGCCCGCGACCTCCTTCGCGCATCTCGACGCGACCACCGTGTTGTCGCGCGCGATCTCGGAAAAGGGCATTTATCCGGCGGTCGACCCGCTCGACTCGACCTCGCGCATGCTCTCCGCTCTGGTCGTCGGCGAAGAGCACTACAACACCGCGCGCTTGGTCCAGCAGATCCTGCAACGCTACAAGTCGCTGCAGGACATCATCGCCATTCTCGGCATGGACGAATTGTCGGAAGAGGACAAGCTGACGGTGGCGCGCGCCCGCAAGATCGAGCGCTTCCTGTCGCAGCCGTTCCACGTCGCCGAAGTCTTCACCGGCTCGCCCGGCAAGTTCGTCGAACTCGCCGACACCATCAAGGGCTTCCGCGGTCTTTGCGAAGGCAAGTATGACCATCTGCCGGAAGCCGCCTTTTACATGGTCGGCACCATCGAAGAGGCGGTCGATAAGGGCAAGAAGCTGGCCGCTGAGGCGGCGTAAGCAAGTTTGTCATTGCCGGACTTGATCCGGCAATCCATCGAAAGCGAGATGTTTTGACTGATGGACCCGCGGGTCAAGCCCGCGGGTGACCGCAGAGAGAACAGGTAGACCATGGCCACCTTCCACTTCGATCTCGTTTCGCCGGAAAAACTCGCTTTCTCCGGTGAGGTAGATCAGGTCGACATTCCCGGCGCCGAGGGCGATTTCGGCGTGCTGGCGGGGCACGCGCCGGTTGTGGCCGCGGTGCGTCCGGGAATCCTGACGATATTCACCGGCGGCTCGACGCAGAAGATCATCGTGCTCGGAGGCCTTGCCGAGGTCTCGGAGAAGGGCCTGACCGTGCTCGCCGACGTTGCGACCGCGATCGAGGACCTGGACCGCGCCAGGTTCGCCGACACCGTCAGCCAGATGCAGGAAAAGCTCGCGGAAAGAGACGGCTTCGAACTCGACCGCGAGCTCGAGCGGCTGGATCATTTCAAGAGCATCCAGCATCAGCTCGAATCCACCGCGATGCATTAACGCGGCCCGCGCCTGCTCCATAGAATTTCAATGAATTCAACGCTCGCTGCCATGGCGGGCGTGGAACCCCGTTGCGCCTGGGCTCCCGAGACGGCATTCTGCAGCCGCTGATTTCTGGTCCGGGGCTGGTCCTTATGAAACGCAAGATCGCGGCGATTTTTGCGGCCGATATTGCCGGCTATTCCAGGCTGGTTGCCGAGGACGAAGAGGAGACGCTGAGGCGTCTGGCGTCCTACCGTGCCGTCACCGATGATTTCATTGCCAAGGCCGGCGGGCGGATTTTCAACACCGCCGGAGATGCCGTGCTCGCCGAATTTCCGAGCGCGGTCGAAGCGGTACGCTGCGCGATCGACATCCAGGAATCCCTGCGAACCCGCAACATGGCCTATCCGCCGAGCCGGCAGATGGCCTTCCGCATCGGCATCACCATCGGCGACGTGGTCGAGCGCGACGGCGATCTGCTTGGCGACGGCGTCAACATCGCCGCGCGGCTGGAGGGGCTTGCCGAAGTTGGCGGCATCTGCGTCTCGCGAGCGGTGCACGAGCAGGTCGCCAACAAGCTTTCGGTGCAATTCGCCGATATCGGCGCCCAGGAAGTGAAGAATATTCCGACCCCGGTGCACGCCTATATGATCGCGATGCGGCGTGAGGACGGCACGTATTCGACGCCGCAGGTGAAGAAGCCACCGGCGAAGTCCGCGGCCGGCGCACCGAATTGGGTCTGGCCCGTGGTGGTCGGCGTGGTCTCGGTCGTCGCGATCTGCGTGGCCGGATTTCTGTATTTCACCAAGCTCGAGCTGACACCCGGGACGAAGGACACTAAGTCCACAGAAAAGGCCGCACCTGCGCTATCCCCTTCGTCGGTGCCTGGTCCGTCGCCGACCCGGTCCGCCCAAATTGCGCCGCCGGCTCCGTCCGCCCCGCCGCCGGCCCCGAACGACGAGAAATTCTCGCCTGAGAATGTCCCGTTCATCGCCGAGCGGACCCGCGCGAATCTAGCCAGTGAATATGTCACGGGCGCCGACTACAAGGCGCTGGCGCTGACCAATCTCGGCACTCCCGGTTTCGTCGTCGGCCAGTCGAACGAGGAAGTCGCCAAGAATGGCGCGCTGGATCAATGCCAGAAGCGCTCGGATAGCGGAGGGCTGGGACGGCGCTGCGAGCTCTATGCCGTGGGCAACGCGGTGGTCTATGCACACGGAAAGCCGCCCATGCCGCCGACGCCGTGGATCCGGCGCGATGCGTCGATCGAGCGGCCGTTCGTCGCGAAGGAGGTGCCGCTGATCCGCGATCAGGGCAAGGCAAGGCTTGAAGCCGCCTTTGTTCCCGGGCGCAAGTCGCGCACTGTCGCGGTCGGGCCGGGCGGACAATTCATCTTCAACACCAATGGCGAGAGCGTCGAGGAATCGGCGCGCCGTTCGCTGGAATCCTGCGGCGCCACCGCCGGGGTGCCGTGCATGATCGTCGCGGTCGACGATGTCTTCGTCGTTCCGGTGCCGGCCCTGATGAAGGCGATGGGGTTTTTCAGAGCCGCGAACAGTCCTTCGATCATCGCCAACGAGCGCGAGGAATCGGCGCGCAAGCTTGGCGATTCTCCTTCGGGATGGAATGCGGTTGCGGTTGGTACCACGGGGCGCCCCGGCGTGGCCGTGAAGGCCAGCTCCGAGCAGAGCGCGATCAACGACGCGCTCGGCGATTGCGCCAAGCGCGACAGCGATTGCCACGTGATCGCGATCGGCCCGTTCGTGGTCGGGCCGAATAATTAAGCCTTTGCAAATCTCGCGAAGCTCTCAGCAACGGCGCGATACACCTCGCGGCGGAATGGCACCACGAGATCGGCAACGCGGTCGAGCCGCTCCCAGCGCCAGGCATCGAATTCCGCGGGCTGGCCGTTGCGCGGCGTCAGCGGATCGATCTCCGCTTCGTTCCCGGTAAATCGCAGCGCGAACCATTTTTGGCGCTGGCCGCGGAATTTGGCGAGGCGATGCGGCGGGCCTTCATAGGGCGGAAACTCGTAAACGTGCCAGTCGCTCTCGCCGAGATAATCAGCGCTTTGCACGCTGGTCTCTTCCCACAACTCGCGCAGCGCCGCTTCGCGCAAATCCTCGCCCTCGTCGACGCCGCCCTGCGGCATCTGCCATTCGAGGCCAGGCAGGATGATCTCGGGTCCGTCGTCGCGAAAGCGCCGGCCGATCAGCACGCGGCCTTCCGCGTTGAACAGTGCGATCCCGACATTGGGGCGATAGAGTTTCTGCTCTGACATAGGGACTCTCCGGAAGGCGTGGAGTCTATATCAGACACGTGGCGAGACTGGGTCGCCTCTATTGCTCACGCGACCGCAGAATAGGTCGATCCGGCCCGGTTGATCTGGACGGCGGTCGACACCGAAGTGTAGTCGGATTGCTGCACCGAGATTGCGCCGGTGGTGAAATCGACCACGAAGGTGGTCGACGCCGTATGGGTGCCCGTAGATGTCGCAGAGATCGTACCCGCATCCGAGGATGCCGTCACGTTCAATGCCGCCGCCTCGCTCTCGGAGAAGGTAATGTATTCCTTGTTGCCGTGCTGGTAGGACTGCGCAGCGACGCCGTCCTTGATGCCGCCAAAGGTGGAAAATTCACCTGATGTGCCGAAGCGCCGATCAAGGAAGCCTTTGCCGTCCGGTCCGACGATCTGGACCTGGAACGATCCATCGCTGGCACGAGCCACGGCCGAGATCGTATAGCCGTCGGCTTTCAAGCCGGTCGCGAAATTCTTCGCGACCTGGACCGGTCCGTCGGAACCGTCGTCTGCAGGCGTGCCGCCGGACAATTGCTCAAAACCCTTGTTCACGTCGGTTTTGGAGCTCTGGTCCGAGGACAACGAACTGTCCTGCGTGGATCCGTCCGTGTTGTCGATGCGATGCGCCTGGACAAAGGCCTTGAGCCGATCCGCGACGTCCTGGTCGGTGCTGGCACGGGCCAGGATCGCCTTGATCTTGTCGGACAGGTCAACGCGGGTCGCGGGATCGCGGTCGCTGCTGGAACTCGGGTCGGATGTGCTGGCAGGGGTGGCAGGAGCGGACGCGTCTGCAGGACTAGATGTTTGCGTCGAACCGGCGAGGAGTGAAGAAAGGTCGTCGCCGTACGATGTTGCGGTGCCGATCGTGCTCATGGTTTCCCCGGTCGAATCCATCCTGGATAGGCCGGAGTTTCGGTGCATATCGTGAATATATCGTTTGCGCCGCGATTTTGGTGTAGCGAGCAGAAATACAACCTATCTGCCCACGAGCCTCGCGAACTCCTTCACCACCCGCTCGTAGACCGGGCGCTTGAACGGAACGATGAGTTCGGGGAGGTTTCTCATTGGCTCCCAGCGCCAGTTGATGAACTCGGCCTTGTGGCCGCCACCACCGGGGCTGGCGACATTGATCTCGGCGTCCTTGCCGGTGAAGCGCATCGCGAACCACTTCTGGCGCTGGCCGCGATAGCGGCCCTTCCAGGCGCGTCCCGCCACCGTGCGCGGGATGTCGTAGATGAGCCAGTCACTGACCTCGGCGAGCTTCTCGACCGAGCGCACGCTGGTCTCCTCGTAGAGCTCGCGTTTGGCGGCTTCCCAGTTGTCCTCGCCGGGATCGACGCCGCCCTGCGGCATCTGCCAGACATGGGATTCGTCGACATGTTCGATGCCGCCGGCGCGGCGACCGATGAAGACCAGCCCTTCCTCGTTGAGCAGCATGATGCCGACACAGGTACGATAGGGCAGGTCTTCGTAACGCGTCATTCCGTCCATGCCTCTTGCAGTCATCCGGGCCAAGGCGGCAGTCAAATAGGCCGCCGACGGTGCCCGCAAGACGCGGTGGAACCCCCGACTAGAGCGCGATGGTATCAGGAGGAATCGTCATCGCGCTGTAGATTCCTCATTGAGCACGATCTTTCGGAAAACCGGAACCACTTTTCCGGATCATGCTCTATTGAACCGATTTTGATTTCAGCATCGTGGTTGTCAATGGCACAAGCATCACGCCATGGGCATCGAGCGTCTTGATCCAGGCGCCGATCCGGTCGATCGAAATCGGCAGTGCCGACGCGGTGCCGACCGCAAAGCCGCGTTCTTTTGCAATGGTTTCGAGCTTGGCCAGCGCGCGATCGATTTCCGCCGACGTCGGGACCGCGTCAATGGCGACATCGCCCTTGGCGAAGGGCATGGCTTGGCCGCCAGCCAGCGCGGAGGCCACGCTGCGCGGCGCCGAGCCGTCGTCGAAATAGGAAAGCCCGCGCTTGGAGGCCTCGCGGATAATCGGCCCCATCGCGGTGTCGGTCGCGACAAACCGCGCACCCATGAAATTGGCAATCCCGGCGTAGCCCTGCAGCCGGCCGAGATGCCAGTACAGCCGGTCGAGATTTTCTTCCGGCCCCAGCGTGGCGAGAAGGGTCTGTGGTCCCGGATCGTTGTCGGGGTAGTCGTAGGGCTCCATCGGAATCTGCAGCAGGATCTCGTGGCGCTGCGAGCGCGCCCGCTCGGCGAGTTTGCCGGGGTCGGAGCCATAGGGCGTGAACGCCAGCGTCACCGCCGGCGCCAGCTTCATGATTGCATCGGTGGTTTTTGCCGCGCCGACGCCGAGGCCGCCGACGACGATGGACACCACCGGCATCTTCGCGGCCCTGGCGCGGTCGGCGTCGGCGGCATAGACCGTGAAGGGTTTCAGGCCGTCGGCCATCACCGGGATCATGCCGTAGCGGGTCTTTTCGAGCAGCCGCTGATCGATGCCCGTCATCATGGCCGGTGCAGCCGCGGCCTCGCTCTCACCCTTTTCGGCCCCGCCGCCGACCACCACATCCTGGTGCTTGCCGCTCGAGCCATCGATGATGGTGACGGTCTTGTGCTCACCCGGCTCGGCCGGCTTCGGCATGGCCTTCTCGCCATGCTCGTGGCTGGCCGCCGCCATTGCCGGCGCTTTCTCTTCCGAGGCCTTCTCGCGCAACGCCACATGAGCGACCGGTTCGCCGCCGAGCGGATTGTCGCTGAACAGCGCAAAACCGATGAAGGTCAGCAGGAACAGGCCGAGCAGGCTCGCGAGCGCCTGCATCGCGCTAAACGGCAACCGGAATCGGCGCTTGCGCCGCTCCGTATTCTGCCCGAGCGGGGCGCTCAGATCATCGACCGTGTCAGCCATTCATGTTCCCGAATCAGCGGCCGAAGATACCACGGCCGGCTCGCCGGACGGCAGGGCCGGGGTACGCGGAACAGGGGAACAAGCAAAAAGGGCGGCCCTGGAAGGCCGCCCCTTTTATCAAAGCCTCATCGGCTCAACCGGTCAGTAGTCCTTGTTGGCGGGCTGCCGGTCGGCCGTCGCTGGCCTGTCGGCGGCGGCCTTATCGGTCGTGGCGGGTGCCGGGTTCGGTGCCGAGGACGAGGACTTGATGCCATGCAGCAGGTCGTCCGCCATCTTGAGCGCCTTGTCGTCCTTGGCATCCGGCGGGACATAAGATTGCGAGCCGGTCTTCTCATCACCGTCGTTCTTCAGGTGACCGCGGAGCGAAGCTTCGCCCTTGGTGTCGGTGCGCGCCTTCAGTTCGTCCGGCACGTCCTGCACCACTTCGATGTCCGGCACGATGCCCTTGGCCTGGATCGACTTGCCCGACGGCGTGTAATAGCGCGCGGTGGTCAGCCGGAGCGCGCCGTTGCCGCTGCCGAGCGGAATGATGGTCTGCACCGAGCCCTTGCCGAACGAGCGGGTGCCAACCAGGGTGGCGCGCTTGTGATCCTGCAGCGCGCCCGCGACGATTTCGGAGGCCGAGGCCGAGCCGCCGTTGATCAGCACGATGACCGGTTTGCCCTTGGTCAGGTCGCCCGGATGGGCGGATCGGCGCTGGGTCTCGTCGGCGTTGCGGCCGCGGGTGGAGACGATCTCGCCGCGCTCCAGGAAAGAGTCGGAGACGGTTACGGCTTCTTCGAGCAGGCCGCCCGGATTGTTGCGCAGATCGATGACGAAGCCCTTGAGCTTGTCGCCGATCTGGTTCTGCAGGTTGGCGACTTCCTTCTTCAGGCCTTCGGTGGTCTGCTCGTTGAAGGTGGTGATGCGGATATAGCCGATGTCGTCAGCCTCGATATGCGCGCGCACCGAGCGGACACGGATGTTGTCGCGCACCAGCGTGACCTCGATCGGATTGTCGACGCCTTTGCGGACGATCTTCAGCCGGATCTTGGTGTTGACGGGGCCGCGCATCTTCTCGACCGCCTGGTTCAGGGTGAGGCCCTGCACCTGCTCGTCGTCGAGGGTGGTGATGATGTCGTTGGCGAGGATGCCGGCCTTCGAGGCCGGGGTGTCGTCAATCGGCGAGACCACCTTGATCAGGCCGTCTTCCATCGTGACTTCGATGCCAAGGCCGCCGAACTCGCCGCGGGTCTGCACCTGCATGTCGCGGAAGCTCTTCGCATCCATGTAGCTCGAATGCGGATCGAGGCCGGAGAGCATGCCAGAGATCGCGGACTCCACGAGCTTGCCGTCATCGGGCTTCTCGACATAGTCGCTGCGCACGCGCTCGAACACGTCGCCGAACAGATTGAGCTGGCGATAAGTGTCGGCGGTTGCGGCACGCGCGGTCGAGCCCATGAACACCGCGCGCGGCTGGGTCACGAGCAGCGTCAATGCCGCACCCGTGGCAGCGCTGAGGAGGATTACAGAAGTCTTGCGCATCATCCGCGAACCTTTTCGCCTTCATTTGCGGCCCACCATGGGCCTGGATCGATTGGAGTGCCGTCCTTACGGAACTCGACATAGAGCACGGGTTGGCTAGCGTTGGTCGCGAGAATGGAAGCGACCTGGGACGTCGTTCCCATGGTTGCTACCGGCTCCCCCGTAAGCACAAACTGTCCGATGTTTACCGAAATGCGCTCCATCCCGGCGATCAGGACATGATACCCGCCCCCCGCGTTGAGGATCAAGAGTTGTCCATAGCTGCGGAACGGTCCGGCGTAAACAACCCAGCCGTCACAAGGCGTTGTTACCTGCGCGCCGGGCCGCGTTGCCAAAGAAATGCCTTTTTCTACGCCTCCTGCGCCGTCGGAACCACCAAAATCGCGGATTTTGGTGCCGTTAACCGGGAATTTGAATAGGCCCTTGGCCGAGGCGAAGGCAATCGCCGGACTGGTGCGATCCGGGTTCTTCAGGAGCGCCGGATCGGACTTGCCGCTGCCGCCCTGCATCGTCGCGGCGGCGGCGGCCTTGGCGGCGCCCTTGACCTCCTGCTCCATCTTGCTGATCAGACCCTGCAGATCGCCGACCTGCTTTGCGAGCGCCACCGCGCGCGCACCTTCCGAGTCGATGTCCTGCTCGATTCCGGCCTGCTTCTTCTGTCGTTCGTCGACCAGCGCGGCGAGCCGCGTCTGATCGACGCGAATCCTGTCGCGATCGGAAGCGAGGCGATCACGCTCGCTGGTGATCCGCTTGCGAACGGCGACGAGTGCGCCGAGGTCGGCCGAGAGCGTCTCGGCCCGCGCGCGCAGTTCGGGAATGACCGATCCGAGCAGCATCGCGGTGCGCAGCGATTGCAGCGCGTCTTCCGGGCGCACCAGAAGGGCCGGCGGCGTGCGGCGCCCGGCGCGCTGCAGTGCTGCCAGCACCTCGACCACTTCGGAGCGGCGCGAAGCAAGCGAGGACCGAATCTCCTGCTCGCGTCCGTCCAGCGCCTGCAGCCGTGTTTCGGTGTCGGCGATGCGGCCTTCGACGTCGCGTACCCTCGCTGCGATGTCGATCAGCTGCTGGTTGAGCTTGCTGCGGTCCTCGCCGATCGCGGCGATCTCGGCCTTGAGCTTGGCCTGCTGCTCGGCAGAATTTTTCTGCTGGATGCGCGCGGCCTCGAGCTCCTGCTCGCGCTGCTTCAGCGCGTCGTTGTAAGCCGCCACGTTTTGCACCGGCGGGGCTGCGGTCTGCGCCGCTACGGGCGAGCAAATTTGTCCCGCAAGAATCAGCGCGCTGTAGATACAGCCGCGGCGGACGGCGTCGGTGGTCGATTGAGGGGGCCGGGCGTGCATCTGATCCGAAATCGCTGTTCGTCGCCCGCGCATCCTACGCGCGATGATAGGGGTGTCCCGCCAAAATCGTCGCAGCCCGGTAAAGCTGCTCCAATAGCATCACGCGAACCATTTGATGCGGCCAGGTCGCGGCCCCGAAGGCGACCCTGATCTTGGCTTTGCCCTGCAAATCGGGCGAAAGTCCGTCCGCGCCGCCGATCACGAAAATAGTCTGGGCGACGGCCTGGTCCCGCCACTGCCCGAGCCGGCGGGCGAACGTGGCACTGTCGACGTTTTCGCCGCGCTCATCGAGCGTGACAAGTACGGAGTTTTCCGGGATTGCGGCCGAGATCGCGGCGGCCTCTTCGGCGATTCGCGCCGGTGCCTCGCGTGCACGGCTTTCGCCGATCTCGCGGATGTCTAGACCGCGGAAGCCGAGCTTGCGGCCGAGCTCGTCGAAGCGCTTGTGATAGCGCTCGGCCAGCTCGCGCTCTGGTCCCTGCTTCAGCCGGCCGACGGCGATGACGACGATTCGCATGCGCGCAAATTATCACGCGCCGCGGCCGATTCGCATCGGCTCAACTCGTCTAGATCGCCTTCGCCGCCCCTGGACCTTGAGTCCACAACCTCTCGAGATTGTAGAACTCGCGAACCTCGGGTCTGAACACGTGCACGATCACGTCGCCGGAATCGATCAGCACCCAATCGCAGTTGGGCAAGCCCTCGACATGGATGTTCTTGATTCCGGTTTCCTTCAG
>DATMNV010000259.1:0-2143 GCA_035568535.1 Bradyrhizobium sp. | reverse complement strand
GCCCAGAAATTCCAGGCGTTGATAGCTGTCGCCGCGCTTGTGCGTCGGCTTCAGCGCCGAGACGTGGGTGATCGCGGTGGTCAATAGCCCGGCATCGGCGAAGCTGTGGCCGATGCGCGCCTCGATGGCCGCCGTCGCCGTCTTGGCGGCGGCCTTGCGGCTCGACTTGCTGCGCTTCTTCTTCTTCACCGCTTTGGCACGCCGCGGCGGATCAGGCGGCTGGCTCGCCTCGTTCAGAACGGTCGCGGTGCGGATGTCGGTCGTATCGTCGTTCATCGCACGATTTTGAAAATGCGATTCCAGCGCACCGTCCACGGCCAGGACCAGATCGCCCAGACATGCTCGCCTTCGGCAATGGAAAAGAAGATCATCTGGGCACGGCCCACGATGTTCTCGAGCGGCACATAGCCAACCGCCGACTGCACGCGGCTGTCGGTGGAGTTGTCGCGGTTGTCGCCCATCATGAAGAAATGGCCGGGCGGCACGACGTATTCGATGGTGTTGTCGTAATAGCCGTTGTCCTGGCAATCCAGTGTCTCATAGCTGACGCCGTTCGGCAGCGTCTCCTTCCAGCGTTTCACGCGCCCGAAGGCCTCCGACGACCCGCACGGATCTTCGCCGACGAAATCGCTCAGGCGTTGCCGCTCGACCGGCTTGTCGTTGATGTAAAGCAGGCCGTCCTTCATCTGGATGCGGTCGCCGGGCAACCCGATCACGCGCTTGATATAGTCGGTCGATTCATCTCTCGGCAGGCGAAACACCACGATGTCGCCGCGGTTGGGATCGGAGCCGAAGATGCGGCCCGAAAACAGCGTCGGCAGCGGCGGCGTCCAAGGAATCGAGAACGGACTGTAGCCGTAGGAATATTTCGAGACGAACAGATAGTCGCCGACGAGCAGCGTCGCCTTCATCGATCCCGAGGGGATGTTGAAGGGCTGGAACAGGAAGGTGCGGATCACAAGCGCGATCAGGAGAGCGTGGATGACGACGCGGTAGCCTTCGGAGGAGGCACTGGTCTTTTCCCGGGATGTCACGCTCATTGTTTTCCCAATTTTTGGTCGCGGTCGTACGGCGGCAGAATAGCCTCCGCACGCGAACAGCGCTCCGCTTCGCGGTTTTCGTAAATCGGTCCTGATTCTGATAGTGAAAGCCAATTCCGGCGCAAACCGGAATTCGCCTTTGCTGGATCAAGGTTGCAAGAGGTTTTAGACGTTTGTTCTCAGAGGCGCAACAAACGGCAGCATCAAAACTTCACAACACATTGAAAAACATCGCTTTTTTAGTTTTGGCGCCCTTGAGGCTCAAGCTTTGGCAGCCGACACCGCCGAGATTATGACAAAGGCCTGCGCCAGTGGCCAATCGTCGGTAATCGTAAGGTCGATCCGCGCCTCGAATCCATCAGGGGTCAGCGCCTGCAGCCGGGCCAGCGCCCCGCCCGTGAGCAGCATGCTCGGCCGGCCGCCCGGCAGGTTGATCACCCCCATGTCACGCCACCAGACCCCGCGCCGGATGCCGGTTCCCAGCGCCTTGGAACAGGCTTCCTTGGCGGCAAAACGCTTGGCATAGGTCGCAACCACCATCTTCTCATTGGCCGCGCGCCGATTGGCCTTGGCGCGCTCGGCATCGGTGAAGATGCGGTCGAGGAAGCGGTCGCCATGGCGCTCGATCACCTTGGCGACGCGGCGGATGTCGATGAGGTCGTTGCCGATGCCGATAATCATCCGATCACGCCCGCGTCCTGCCCCGGTCCATCGCCGTCCGCATGGTGCGGACGGTCTCGCTCAGGCCCACAAAGATGGCTTCCCCAATCATGTAATAGCCGATGTTGAGTTCGACGATCTCGGGCAGCGCGGCGATGGTCTCGGCGGTGGCATAATCGAGGCCATGGCCGGCATGGACTTCCAGTCCCGCCGAGCGCGCCAGTTTCGCGCCGGCGACGATGCGCTGCCATTCGGCTTCCGCCTTGTCCTTGTGGCCTTCCGTCACGGCGTCGCACCAGGCGCCGGTGTGGATTTCGATCACGGGGGCCTGCAATCGCGCCGCCATCTCGATCTGGCGCGGTTCGGCCGCGATGAACAGCGACACCCGGATGCCGGCGTCGTTCAGCTTGGCGATGAAGGGCGCCAGCGCATTGTGCTGGCCG
>DATMNV010000258.1:0-4526 GCA_035568535.1 Bradyrhizobium sp. | reverse complement strand
ATCCTGCAGGACCAGCTCAACGTGTTCGTCAACTTCGAGGAACCGCGCAAGGAAGTCACGCAGGAGATCATCCCCGATCTCGCCTTCAACCCGGCCTTCCTCAAGAAGGTGGACGAGCTCGAACTGTCGGTTCGTTCGGCCAACTGCCTGAAGAACGACAACATCGTCTATATCGGCGACCTCGTGCAGAAGTCGGAAGCGGAAATGCTGCGCACTCCGAACTTCGGCCGCAAGTCGCTGAACGAGATCAAGGAAGTGCTGGCCCAGATGGGTCTGCACCTCGGCATGGAAGTGCCGGGCTGGCCGCCGGAGAACATCGACGAGCTCGCCAAGCGCTTCGAGGATCATTACTGAGTACGTTCATGCCGGACGCCGCGAAGCGGCGATCACAGATGCGCAATTGCGCATCGGGGAATCTCGAGTTTCCGGGTTCGCGCTCAGGCGCGCCCCGGAATGACTGACAGGGCGAACGCAGGAAGCCCACCTGCGCAACATGTCCGACGAACCGTCGCGGCAGCGAAATAAGAAGGAATAGACCATGCGTCACGGCAAGGTTCACCGGAAGCTCAACCGTACCGCCGAGCACCGGCGTGCGATGTTCGCCAACATGTGCGCCGCGCTGATCAAGCACGAGCAGATCGTCACCACGCTGCCGAAGGCCAAGGAACTGCGTCCGATCGTCGAGAAGCTGGTCACGCTCGGCAAGAAGGGCGGGCTCGCCATGCGCCGCCAGGCGATCAGCGAGATGCGCGACCGGGATCAGGTCAAGAAGCTGTTTGACGTGCTCGCGCCCCGCTACAAGGACCGCCAGGGCGGCTACACCCGCATCATCAAGGCCGGCTTCCGCTATGGCGACAACGCGCCGATGGCGGTGATCGAGTTCGTCGACCGCGACGTCGACGCCAAGGGCCAGGATTCCGGCCCGGTTCAGGAGACGGAAGCCGAGGCGGCGTAAGCGAAGCGTCGTTCCGGCATCGAGTTTTAGAGCGGCGCCTCGGCGCCGCTTTTTCGTTTTGCACGATTGCCCGCGGCCGGGGAACAGCCATGCCGCTTCCGTCGATTGCGGTCTCCCGGGTCCCGCCCAATATCCTCCGTCGACCCCTGACGGAGACAACCCAATGAAGATCGACCTTTCCGGAAAGACCGCGCTGGTGACGGGCTCGACCGCCGGCATCGGCTACGCCATCGCCAGGGGCCTGGCGGCGTCCGGCGCGAGATTGGTGCTCAACGGGCGGAGGCAAGCCAGCGTTGATGCGGCTGTCGCCAAGCTTGGCGGGGAAGTGAAGGGCGCCAGCGTCAGCGGCATCGCGGGTGACGTGTCGACCGCCGCCGGCTGCAAGGCGGTGATTGCGGCGCTGCCCGACGTCGATATCCTCATCAACAATGCTGGCATCTTCGAGCCCAAGGCCTTTGTCGATATTCCCGATGAGGACTGGAGCCGCTTCTTCGAGACCAACGTGATGTCGGGGGTGCGCATGGCGCGCGCCTATCTGCCGGGCATGCTGAAGCGCAACTGGGGCCGCATCATCTTCATCTCTTCGGAGTCCGCCCTGAACATCCCGACCGAGATGATTCACTACGGCACCACCAAAACCGCGCAGCTTGCGATCGCACGCGGGCTCGCCAAGCTGACCCGTGGCAGCGCGGTGACCGTCAATTCGGTGCTGCCGGGTCCGACGCTGTCGGAAGGCGTCGAGACGTTCGTGAAGGATCTGGCGAGGCAGAACAACCAATCAGAAGCCGAAGCCGCGGCGAACTTCGTCAAGCAGCACCGGCCGGGCTCGCTGCTGCAGCGCTTTGCCAGCGTCGAGGAAATTGCCAATGTCGTGGTCTTCGTCGCGTCGAAGGAAGCAGCCGTCACCAATGGCGCGGCGATCCGCGCCGAGGGCGGCATTGTCGATACCATTGCCTGAGGCGGTACCATGGCAGCTTATGTGATTTCCGAGGTTGATCCACGCGACCCCGTGGGCTGGGAGACCTATCGCAGCATGGCGGCCAAGACGATCGCGCAGTACGGCGGGCGCTATCTCGTCCGCGGCGGCGCGGCCGAGGCGGTCGAAGGCGGTTCGCCGCCCAAGACGCTCATCATTGTCGAGTTTCCGACGATGGCGCGCCTGCGTGAATGGTACGCGTCGGCGGAATATGCCGAAGCGCTGAAGGTGCGGCGGACCGCGCTGGAGCGGCGGCTGATCTTTGTCGAGGGCGTGGCGCCCTAAGCCGGGATCCGGACCCGCAGCTCGCGGACGATCGCACTTTCTTTGGCGTACCAGCTCGCATTGATCGGTCTGAGGAAGCGGTCGAGCTCGCTTTGCGCGGTGTCGCCGGCGTGTGCGGTCAAATGCGCACTCACCACCCCTCCAGCACGATCTTGCCGCGCGACTTGCCGGACTCCAAGAGCGCATGCGCGCGCTTGAGATTGGCGGCGTTGATGGTGCCGAACGCCTGGTCCATCGTCGTGCGCAGCACGCCCTTGTCGATGAGATCGCCGACATCGTTGAGCAGGTTGTGCTGGCCGATCATGTCTGAGGTCTGGAACGACGAGCGCGTGAACATCGATTCCCAATGGATCGAGATCGCCTTGCCCTTGAACGCGGCGACATTGAACTCCGGCGGATCGTCGATCAGGCCGAACTTTCCCTGTGGTGCCATGAACTCGGCGATCGCCTTGTAATGCTGGTCGGTGAAGGTGAGGCTGGCGACCAGCGCGACCGGCGGCAGCTTCAGCTTCTCGATCTGCTCCTTCATCGACTGGCCGTGATCGACCACGGCGTGCGCGCCAAGATCGAGGCACCATTTCTGCGATTCCGGCCGCGTCGCGGTTGCCACCACCGTGAGGCCGGTGAGCCGGCGCGCGAGTTGAATCAGGATCGAGCCGACACCGCCGGCGCCGCCTGTAATCAACAGCGTGCGCGGATCGACGCTCTTGCCCGGCACCGCGCCGAGCCGGTCGAACAGCAATTCCCACGCGGTGATCGAGGTCAGGGGCAGGGCAGCCGCCTGCGCCCACGACAGCGATTTCGGCTTCTTGCCGACGATGCGCTCATCGACCAGGTGGAATTCCGAATTGGTGCCCTGGCGCAGGATCGAGCCCGCGTAAAACACCTCGTCACCCGCTTTGAACAGCGTCACGTCAGGCCCGACCGCATCGACCACGCCGGCCGCGTCAAATCCCAGAATCTTGTGCTCGCCGGCGGGTGGGGCGGCGCGCTTGCGGACCTTGTAGTCTACCGGATTGGCGGAAATTGCCTTCACCGCGACGCGGACGTCGCGCCCTTTCGGCTCGGGTTTTGCAGCTTCGAAATCGAGCAGCGCGTCCTTGTCCTCGATCGGCAGCGATTTCTGGTATCCGACGGCCTTCATGCGTTTCTCCCTTCACTCAACGCGGGAACACTTGTCGTGCTAGCGTCAATTTGGCAAGTACTGTAAATACAGGGATATAGTCCCCGTTTGGATACCATTGGAAGATCCGCATGAAACGCAAGGATTTCGCGCATCGACCGGGCTGCGCGGTCGAGGCGACGCTGGACCTGATCGACGGCAAGTGGAAGGGCGTGATCCTGTTCCACCTGCAAGGTGGCACGCAACGCTTCGGCGAACTGCGCCGGCGGATGCCGGGGATCACCCAGCGCATGCTGACCAAGCAGCTTCGCGCGCTGGAAGACGACAAGCTGATCATCCGCAAAGTCTATGCCGAGGTGCCGCCGCGGGTGGAATATTGCCTCTCGGAGATCGGCGAGTCCTTGCGCCCGGTCATCGACACGCTGAAAGCCTGGGGTGAGAGCCATCAGGAGCGGCTATCCTGCGCGCCCGCGACCACAACAGCGCCGCCGCGCGCGGCCTAACTGCTTCGCTTCCGACAACACTCTTTCGCGCCTATCTAAGGCCCACGCATTCGGGATTTTTCGAGATGAACTTGATCCGCTCTTTGGCAGTGCTGCTCCTTTCCGCCGGCTTCGCTTTGCCGGCCCTTGCGCAGGACCGCAAGGTGCCGTCGTCGCCCGCGGAACTCAGGCTCTCCTACGCGCCGATCGTGCAGCGCGTGCAGCCGGCGGTGGTCAACGTCTATGCCGCCAAGATCGTGCAGAACCACAATCCGTTCCTGGACGATCCGATCTTCCGTCGTTTCTTTGGGCTGCAGGGCGGACCGCAGGAGCAGATGCAGCGCTCGCTAGGCTCCGGCGTGATGGTCGATCCGTCCGGCCTCGTCGTCACCAACGTGCACGTCATCGAGGGCGCTGACCAGGTCAAGGTCTCGCTGTCGGACAAGCGCGAGTTCGAGGCCGAGATCATCCTGAAGGATTCGCGTTCCGACCTCGCGGTGCTGCGGCTGAAGGAGGTGCACGAGAAGTTCCCGACGCTCGATTTTGCCAATTCGGATGAGTTGCTGGTCGGCGACGTCGTGCTCGCGATCGGCAATCCCTTCGGCGTCGGCCAGACCGTGACGCACGGCATCATCTCGGCGCTGGCGCGCACGCAGGTCGGCATCACCGACTATCAGTTCTTCATCCAGACCGATGCCGCGATCA
>DATMNV010000257.1:0-2622 GCA_035568535.1 Bradyrhizobium sp. | reverse complement strand
GCGCGCCGCGGTCGAGAGATAGGCCTCGATCAATTTCTCCGCGACGCCATAGAGCAAGCCGGCAATGACCACGCCGCGCGCATTGGCGATGCCGGCGATGATGGCGACCAGGAAACCCTTGAGGCCGATGATCGCGCCCATGGTGGAACTGACTTGGATTACCGGACCGATCAACACGCCCGACAATCCGCCAAGCGATCCGGCAAGCGCAAAGGCGAGCAGAGTGATGCGGTCGGCGTCGATGCCGACGAGACCGGCGGCGACGCGATTATAGGCCACCGCGCGCATCGCTCGCCCGGTGACCGTGCGCCGGTAGAAAAACTCCAACCCTAACGCGACCACCAGCAGCGCCATAGGCAGCAACAATTCCTGCGGATAAATCCCCGCCCCGGCGAGACGGATGGGTCGTTCCATCAGAGGTGTCGGCAGACCCCTCGGGTTCGAGCCGAACAGGGCCGTAGTCGAAGATTCGATCATGGTCCCGACGGCAATCGTCGTCAGCATCCAGCCGACCGCGTTGGCTTCCCGGTTGAAAGGACGGACGAAAGCGCGCTCGATCGCTGCCGAAGCACCGGCGGCAGCGAGAACGGAGAGCGCCGCAGCGGGCAGCAGCGGTATGCCCAGGTCGCACTGGACGACCGTAAGGACGGCGGCCAACATGAAGATGTCACCGAAATTGAAATTCACCGCCTTGGCGGCTGACCACATCACATAAAAGCCGAGACCGACCATCGCGTAGACGCTGCCGACGGAAAGACCGGTCAGCAGATAGGACAGTACCGCGTCCACGGCGCGGGCTGCCGCCGCGCGATCCGGGTCTGTCTTGCCTCAGCGTAGGCGTTAGTTGCGCAGGTCGTAGGGAGTTGCCTCGATCGGCTTCAGCACGCCGTCGTTGAAGGCCTGCAATTTGTAGGCACTCGGCAGGATCGCATCCATTTTCTCCTGATCACCGCGCACAAAGGCCGGATTGTAGGTGGCGACGATGCCGTCATAGGTCACGCGGTACAATGCGTCGCGCAGCTTCACACGGTCGTAATCTCCAGCGAGCTTCAAGCCCTCGGCGATCACGAAGGTTGCGTCCCAGGCGTTGGCCATGCCGGACGGCACTTCGAGGTCCGTCGTGCTGTGGATGCGGTCCGGGAATTTCGCCTTCATCGCGTCGAAGGCTGCCTGGGCCTTTGGCGACAACGGGCCGTTCCAGTTGAAGGTGCCGGCAACCATTACGCCCTCGGCGAGCGGCCCGACGGCCTTGGCAAAGGCGGTAGTCAGCCCCCAAGCTGAGACGATCTTCGGCCGATAGCCGATGCGGTCCATTGAGCGCAGCATGTTCGCGCTCTCGCGGTCCACCGCCCAGAGAATGATGGTATCGACACCGGCATCGCGCAGCCGGATCATCTGCGCCGACATGTCCTGGTCGCCAAGGTTCCAGGTCTCCTTCGCGACGATCGTCACGCCGGCGCTCTTCGCCGCCGCCTCCAGGTCCGGCACGGCGCCTTGGCCCCAAGCCGTACCTTCATAGACCATACCGATGCGGCCGCTGGCCGAGCGCCGCTTGGCCTGGTCGATCAGGTAGCCGGTGACCCAACGGTCCTTCATCGAGATGCGGAACATCCATTCATTCTTGCCGTTCTGGTGCTCGATCACCGTCGTGCCGGCGGAAATCACGCCCATCCACGGGAGGCCCATCTCGGCGAGCGGCTCGCGCAGCGCGATGGCATTCGGTGTGCGGCCGCCGCCCATCATGATGACGCAGTTGTCGCGCTCGCCAATGCGGCGGGCATTGTCGACGGCGCGGGCGGGTTCGCCGACGTCGTCATAGATGACGAGCCGAATGGGCTTGCCGAGCACGCCTCCGGCGGCGTTGATCTGGTCCAGCGCCGTCTCTACTGCGATGCGAAGACTGGCGCCAGTGTTGGCAAGCGGCCCCGTCATTTCCCAGGATGCGCCGATGCAGGGCTCGGCGCGCTGCGCCAGCCCGGGCTTCGCAAACAATGAAACCGCGACGGCCGCGCAGATGCCGAGAACACCGCGCCACCCCAAGCTTTTCTTCACTGCTGCCATGGAGGCTTCTCCCGACTTGCCCGCGCGATACGCCGGCAATCCCCAGACCCAAGCAATCGCCGTGCCGAGTAAACTGCCTGGAACCGCGGTTGCAGCGTTTTTTTGTCATCAATTTGGTGGAGGCTTCACCTGACGCCGCCGCGCGGTCAGGCGGCCTTGGCCATCACGTGCTTGCGGCACCGCATAAGCGGCTGAATGCGCGTTCCGTAAGCATCCATGCCCGCGAGGAAGTTGTCGAAGGTTGGCATGATCCCCTTCACCCCCGGCATCTCGCCCGCCTCGTCCAGCATCGCCGCGACCTTGCCATAGGAGCCGACGAGGGTGCCCATGTTGAAATTGATAGGCGAGGCGGAGCGCTGTATGGCGGCGGCCATCGACGTTGCTGAGGGTGCGGTGTCTTCCGCCACCTTGCCGAGCAGATGCTCGAGCGCGTCCAGGAGCTTTCCGGGACGTCGCCGCTCCCCGGGCAGCGCCCTGGTTGTACAGGTCCCATTTCGCCATCGCCGCCTCGTCCGTCTCGTCGGCGATGATCATGTAGAGCATATAACTGCCGACATCGCG
>DATMNV010000256.1:0-6068 GCA_035568535.1 Bradyrhizobium sp. | reverse complement strand
CGATCATCTCGCTCCACTGGCTGATCCAGCCGACGGTGCGGGCGACCGCGAACAGCACGGTGAACATCGACATCGGGAAGCCCATCGCCTTCAGCGTGATGCCCGAATAGAAGTCGACGTTCGGATAGAGCTTGCGGCTGATGAAATACTCGTCGCTCAGCGCGATCTTTTCCAGCTCCAGCGCCACCTTCAGCATCGGATCGTCGCCATGGCCGGTCTCCTTGAGCACGGCGTGACACATCTTCTGCATGATCTTGGCGCGCGGATCGTAGTTCTTGTAGACGCGATGGCCAAAGCCCATCAGGCGGACTTCGCTGTTCTTGTCCTTCACCCTCTTGATGAAGTCCGGAATCTTGTCGACCGAGCCAATGCCGTAGAGCATGTTCAGCGCCGCCTCGTTGGCGCCGCCATGCGCCGGGCCCCAGAGGCAGGCGATGCCGGCGGCGATGCAGGCGAACGGGTTGGCGCCGGAGGAGCCGGCGATGCGCACCGTCGAGGTCGAGGCGTTCTGCTCATGGTCGGCGTGCAGGATGAAGATCTTCTCCAGCGCATCCGCCAGCACCGGGTTGACCTTGTACTCCTCGCACGGCACCGCGAAGCACATGTGGAGGAAGTTTTCAGCGAACCCGAGCGAGTTCTTCGGATACACGAAGGGCTGGCCGATGGTGTATTTGTAGGCCATCGCCGCCAAAGTTGGGACCTTCGCGATCATCCGCATCGAGGCGATCATGCGCTGCTGCGGATCATTGATGTCGGTGGAATCGTGATAGAATGCGGCGAGCGCGCCGACCGCGGCGACCATGATCGCCATCGGGTGAGCGTCGCGGCGAAAACCCTGGAAGAAGCGTGCCATCTGCTCGTGCACCATGGTGTGGTGGATCACGCGATGGTCGAAGTCTTCCTTCTGCGCCTTGGTCGGCAATTCCCCGTAGAGCAGCAGGTAGCAGGTTTCGAGGAAATCGCCTTTTTCGGCGAGCTGCTCGATCGGGTAGCCGCGGTATTCGAGGATGCCGGCGTCGCCGTCGATATAGGTGATCTTCGATTGGCAGCTACCCGTCGAGGTGAAGCCCGGGTCGTAGGTGAACATGCCGGACTGGGCGTAGAGCTTGGCGATGTCGATGACATCTGGCCCGACGGTGCCGCTCAGAATCGGGAAGTCGTAGGTCTTGTTGCCGATCGTAAGGGTCGCGGTATTGCTTGCGGATTTTGCGTCCATCGTTCGTCCCCGATGAGATCGTTAGCGGGCTGACTGAATGCCATTTTCAGATGGCGAGGCAGGCCGGATTTGTCCAGAAAACTGGCTAAACAGATGGGTATCGTATTGCCATGTGCGCTGCAAGATGGCCGCCGCAGGCGCGGCTCGACTATGCGGTAGCCTGATCCCCGGCCTGGTTTCCGGCCTGGTCACCAAGGCGCGCCAAACATTCGTCACGGCCCAGGACCGAAAGCACTTCGAAAATGCCGGGCGAGGTGGTTTTGCCGGTCAGCGCCACGCGCAAGGGCTGGGCGACCGCGCCCAGCTTGAGGTTGTTCTCTTCGGCAAACGCCCGCATCGCGGCTTCCGTGGTCTCGACAGTCCAGGGCGCAACCGATGTCAGCGCCGCGCGCAGCCGGCCGATCAATTCGCGGGTTTCCGGGGTCAGCAGCGCCTGTGCCTTGGCGTCGATCTGCAGCGGCCGATCGGCGAAAATGAAGTAGGAGCCGTCGATCAGCTCGATCAGCGTCTTGGCGCGCTCCTTCAGGCTTGGCATCGCGGCCAACAGCTGCGCGCGCGTGGCCTGGTTGAGCTTGGCCTTCACCGCGGCGCCGTTAGGAACGTAGTCCAGCACGCTCTCGAACTGTGTCACGAGGGATTGATCGGAGCTCGTGCGGATGTAGTGGCCGTTGAGGTTTTCGAGCTTGGCAAAATCGAAGCGGGCTGCGGAGCGGCCGATCGCAGGCAGGTCGAACGCCTTGATCATCTCCTCGGTCGAGAAGATTTCCTGGTCGCCATGGCTCCAGCCGAGCCGGACCAGGTAATTCCGTACGGCGGCAGGCAGGTATCCCATGGCGCGGTAGGCGTCGACGCCGAGCGCGCCATGCCGCTTCGACAGCTTTGAGCCGTCGGGGCCGTGGATCAGCGGGATATGCGACATGTTAGGAACGTCCCAGCCGAGCGCGTCGTAAATCTGTTTCTGTCGGGCGGCGTTGATGAGATGATCGTCGCCGCGGATGACATGGGTGACGGCCATGTCGTGGTCGTCGACCACGACCGCGAGCATGTAGGTCGGCGTACCGTCGCCGCGCAAAAGCACGAGATCGTCGAGATTCTCGTTCTGCCAGACCACGCGGCCCTGCACCTGGTCCTCGATCACGGTCTCGCCGGTGAGCGGCGCCTTGAGGCGGATGGTCGGCTTCATGCCGGCCGGTGCCTCGGAGGGATCGCGGTCGCGCCACATGCCGTCGTAAAGCCGGGTGCGGCCCTCCGCACGCGCCTTCTCGCGCATCACCGTCAGTTGTTCCGGTGTGGCGTAGCAGTGATAGGCCTTGTCTTCGGCGAGCAGCTGCTCGGCGACCTCCCGGTGGCGCGCGGCGCGGCTGAACTGGTAGATGACGTCGCCGTCCCAATCGAGCTCGAGCCACTTCAGCCCGTCAAGGATGGCGTCAATCGCCTCCCTGGTGGAACGCTCGCGGTCGGTGTCCTCGATCCGGAGCAGCATCTTGCCACCGCGGCCGCGGGCATAGAGCCAGTTGAACAGCGCGGTGCGGGCGCCTCCGATGTGGAGGAAGCCGGTCGGCGAGGGGGCGAAGCGGGTGACGATGGAATCGGTCATTGAGCGGGGCAGGGATAGCGGAAAGGGCGGTGGTGTATAGCAGGAACGGTGCATAACTAAAGCCTTCACCCGGACAAAGCGGGCTTGGCTCAGATCAACGAATTTGGCAGAAGGGCCGCTGAATTCGGCTAGGACTTTATGATGACGACGACAGAACCGGTGACGGCAGAGGCGGGGCGCGATTTCATTCGCGACATCATCCAGGCCGATCTCGACACGAAAAGGTACAAGGAGATCGTGACCCGGTTCCCGCCGGAGCCGAACGGCTATCTGCATATCGGCCACGCCAAGTCGATCGCGCTCAATTTCGGCATTGCGCAGGAATATGGCGGCCGTTGCCACCTGCGTTTCGACGATACCAATCCGACCAGGGAAGAGCAGGAATATATCGATTCCATCCAGGCCGATGTGCACTGGCTGGGCTTCGACTGGGGCAAGAACCTGTTCTATGCGTCCGACTATTTCGAGCGGCTATATGAATGGGCGGAGGGGCTGATCAGAGGCGGCCTCGCCTATGTCGACGACCAGAACCAGCACGATATCCGGGTCAACCGGGGCACGCTGACCGAGCCGGGCAAGAACTCGCCGTTCCGCGACCGATCGGTGGAGGAGAATCTCGACCTGTTCCGCCGCATGAGAGCGGGTGAGTTTCCGAACGGCGCGCGCGTCTTGCGCGCCAAGATCGACATGGCCGCCGGCAACATCAATCTGCGCGATCCCGTGCTGTACCGCATCCTGCATGCGCATCATCCGCGCACCGGCGACAGATGGTCGATCTATCCGAGCTACGACTATGCCCACGGGCAGTCGGATGCGATCGAGGGCATCACGCACTCGATCTGCACGCTGGAGTTCGAGGATCACCGGCCGCTGTATGACTGGTTCATCGAAAAACTGCCGGTGCCGTCAAAGCCGCACCAGTACGAGTTTGCGCGTCTGAATCTCACCTACACGATCCTGTCCAAGCGCGTGCTGACCCAGCTCGTGCGCGATGGCCATGTCGCAGGCTGGGACGATCCGCGCATGCCGACCATTGCCGGGCTGAAGCGCCGTGGCGTGCCGCCGGCCGCGCTCCGCGAATTCGTCAAGCGCATTGGGGTGGCCAAAGCCAACAGCGTGGTCGATGTCGGCATGCTGGAGTTCTATATCCGTGACGAGCTCAACCGAACGGCGCCGCGGCGTATGGCGGTGCTGCGGCCGCTGAAGGTCGTGATCGAGAATTATCCGGAAGGGCAGGTCGAGGAGATCGAGGCGATCAACCATCCCGACAACCCTGAAGCCGGCACGCGCAAGATCGCCTTCGGCCGCGAGCTCTATATCGAGCAGGACGATTTCATGGAGAACCCGCCGAAGAAATTCTTCCGGCTGTCTCCAGGCAATGAGGTACGGCTGCGCTATGCCTATTTCATCAAGTGCACCGGCGTGGTGAAGGATGCCGCCGGCGAGGTGGTGGAACTGCGTTGTACCTACGACCCCGCGACCAGGGGCGGCAACGCGCCGGATGGCCGCAAGGTCAAGGCGACCATGCACTGGCTCTCCGCGGCCCAGTCGAAGCCGGCCGAGATCCGCATCTACAACCAGCTCTTCGCCAAGCCGACCCCGGATGCCGCCAATTTCGCCGCCGACCTCAATCCGCAGTCGCTGGAGGTCCTCAAGGACGCCCGGATCGAGCCGGCCATTGCGGAGGCCAATGCGGCCGAACCGATGCAGTTCGAGCGGCAGGGTTATTTCGTCCGCGACAAAGATTCGACGCCGGACCGGCTGGTCTTGAACCGAACCATCGGTTTGCGCGACACCTTTGCGAAGGAAGTCGGGAAGGGCTAGACCCTCCCGATCGCGCTTTCGTGATGTAGGTCACAGGCGCTCCGAGATAGAGATCAATTCTGCAATTTTCTTGAAAAGCAGGGGGCTCACATGAAGCAGCTCACCATTGCGATCGCATTCCTGCTGCTGCCGGTCTTTGCCGCGGATGCGGCCGGCTCGCTTCATCGCAGGCATGCCGCTCAGCCAGCGCAAAAGGCTCGCTCGGCTGATCCTGTTTCGGTTCCGTCAGCCCCGCCGGTGACGCGGCTGCCGATCCCACCCGACACGTTCCGGGCATAACGCCGCGCCGCCATTCTGCATCCGTTCACTATCCGGCCCCCCGCAACTTTCGGTAGCCTGACGGCCTGGAAGTAGCAGGGTGTGGGCCACATGGCAGAGCGGGACACTCCGCCCCGCCGCACGCAGGGGATTGCAGGGGGCATTGCAGGGACTTGGCCGCCGCGAGGCGCCGCGCAGAGCGGGGCTTTCGCGCCATCCGGCGTGCCAGCCTGGTCCGTTCTGCTCGAACGGCTGCGCGCCTGGGCCCGTGCGGAAGCCGGCGCCGGGCGGCTTCTGCCCTGGGTGCCCGTAGCCTTCGGCAGCGGGATTGCGCTCTATTTCGCCGCCTCGCACGAACCGGTTCTTTCCGTCAGCATCGGTGCCGCGATCGCGCTTTGCGCCGCCGCCTTCCTGCTCAGGCGAAGCCGGTTCTTTGTCGCCTCCGTGATGATCGCGGCCATCGTAGCGGGTTTTGCCACCGCGACCTGGAGGGCCGCGCACGTTGCCCATACCGTGCTGGCGCGGCCGCTTTATTCGGTATCGCTGTCGGGCTTTGTCGAGGCCCGCGATATCCGCGAGCGCACCGACCGTTTCGTGCTGCGCCTGGCCGATATGGACGCGCCGCGGTTTTCAGGAAAGCTCGAGCGCGTGCGGTTGTCGGTCAAGAAGGGCACCGCGCCCGATGTCGGCAGCTTTGTCGAGCTGAAGGCGCGGCTGTTGCCGCCGCTCGCGCCGTCGCGGCCGGGCTCCTACGACTTCTCACGCGACCTGTTCTTTCAGGGCATCGCCGCTTCCGGCTTTGTGATGGGCGCGATCAAAACGGCCGAGCCGAAAGATAATGGTGGGATTGGCTTGCGCTATGCCGCCTTCATGCAGGGCTTGCGTGACTCGATCGACGCGCGCATCCGCAGCCGGCTCGACGGCGACGAGCGCGCCATCGCCACCGCGCTGCTCACGGGCCGGCGCGATGCGATCACGACGCCCGTCAACGACGCGATGTTCATCTCCGGCCTCGGCCACGTGCTCTCGATCTCGGGCTATCACATGGCAGTCGTCGCCGGCGTCGTGTTCTTTGCGGTCCGCGCGCTGCTCGCGCTGATACCGGGGCTCGCCGTCAGCGCGCCGATCAAGAAGTGGTCGGCCGCGGCCGCGCTGGTCGCTGCGGCGTTCTAT
>DATMNV010000255.1:0-4048 GCA_035568535.1 Bradyrhizobium sp. | reverse complement strand
GCTCATGAAAATGCCAAAGGGCGGCAATCCGGTGATTGCGACGACGCCCGCCACCAGACCCCAGCCGAGCGCCGGATGGGTCACGGTCAGGCCGCGGATCCTCGAGATGCGCTGCGTGCCCTTGATCTGCGAAATATGTCCAACGGCGTAGAAGATCGCCGACTTGGTCAGGCTGTGCATCACCATGTGCAATAGCCCGGCAAAATTGGCGAGCGGGCCGCCCATTCCGAACGCAAAGACGATGATGCCCATGTGTTCGATCGAGGAATAGGCGAACAGGCGTTTGATGTCGCGCCGGCGGTACAGCATGAAGGCTGCGAACACCACCGAAACCAGGCCGATCGTCACCATCAGCGGGCCGGGCGCGATCGCCGCGGGATTTTCGGCGAGCAACATCTTGAAGCGCAACAGCGCATAGAGCGCGACGTTAAGCAGCAGGCCCGACAGCACGGCCGATATCGGCGTCGGGCCTTCGGCGTGCGCGTCAGGCAACCAGGCATGCAGCGGCGCCAACCCGACCTTGGTGCCGTAGCCGAGCAGCAGAAAGATGAAAGCGACGTTGAGAAGAGGCGCCTCGAAGTTTTCGGCGTGTTGGATCAGGAGGGTCCAAACCATCGCGTCCCGGCCTTCGCCAACGACTGGCCGCGCCGCCATGTAGACCAGGATGGTGCCGAACAACGCAAGTGCGATGCCGACGCTACCGAGGATGAAGTATTTCCAGGCCGCTTCCAGCGCGGCGTGGGTACGATAGATGCCGACCATCAGCACGGTGGTCAGGGTGGCGATTTCGACCGCAACCCACATCAAGCCGATATTGTTCGACACGAAGGCAAGGTTCATGCCGAACATCATGATTTGATATATCGCGTGGTAGAACCGCAGATATCTCGGCGTCAAGCGGCCGGTTTCCAGTTCATGCGCGATGTAGCTTGCGCTGAAGATACTGGTGGTGAAACCAACAAACGTGTTCAACACGATGAAGACGATGTTGAGGTCGTCGACCAGCACATAGGGCCCCGGCTGCGGACGTTCCACCACAAACAGCGAGAGCGCGGCGAGAAATGTTGCCAGACTCGCGACCACGTTCAGACGCGCGGTCAGCCGGTATCCTGGCAGCGCGGCCAATAGCGCGGCCGAGACGATCGGAATCAAGAGGACCGCGGCTACCGGTTCGAAGGAAGCCGCGCTCATCGCTGTTCACCCCGGAAGTCGTCAAGCGCGGATACATCGACGGAATCGAAGCGTTCGCGGATTCGGAACAGGAAGATGCCGATCACGATGAAAGCGATCAGAATCGAGAAGGCGACGCTGATCTCGACGACCAGTGGCATCCCCTTGGCACCGGTCGCCGCAAGCACCAGCCCGTTCTCGAGCGACATGAATCCCACGACCTGGCTGACGGCGTTGCGGCGCGTCACCATGACCAGAAGTCCCAGCAGCACGACCGACAGCGCGAAGGCAAGATCCTCGCGCGCCAGGGGGTCGGCTTCGGCGGTCACCCGCAGCATCAGCACCATCGAGAGGGCGACCAGCGCCATCCCGGCGAGCATGGTCGGGCCGACACCCACGACCGATTCGATGTCGCGGTGAATGCCAAGCTGCTTGACGATGCGATGCAGCGCCACCGGAATGACGACCGCCTTGAAGACGAGAGCGATGGCAGCAGTGATGTAGAGATGAAGTGCGTCCTGGACAAAAGCCTGCCAGGCGACGGAGAGCGCGAGCACCAGGGCATGGATCGCAAAAACGTTGAGCAGCGAATAAAGCCGGTCCTGGTACAGCATCATGAAGGAGATCAGGACGAGCCCGCCGGCCAGCGTGTGTGAGACGTCGAAGGAGAGGCTGTGCATCTGCATCAGAAACTCCTCGACACGAACAGCAAGAGCGTGCCGAGCAAGCCCAGCATCAGCGCGGCGCCAAGAAATTGCGGAACGCGAAAGACGCGCATCTTCGCAGTCGCCGTCTCGAACAGCGCCAGGAAAAAGCCGGCGACTACAAGCTTGACGAGGTAGGCAGCGGTCCCGATCGCGTAGGCCAACGGGCCCGTTCCGAACACAGCGATCTTCCAGGGCAGGAACACGCAGGCGATCAGCGAGACGTAGAGCAACAGCTTGAGAAACGCGCCGAATTCGATCATTGCAAGATGGCGGCCGGAATATTCGAGCACCATCGCTTCATGCACCATGGTGAGCTCCAGATGCGTCGCAGGATTGTCGACCGGAATACGCGCGTTCTCAGCGAGCGCCACCATGATCAGCGCGATCACGGCCATGCCCAGCGACACCCGCAGCCCGACGTAGGACGAGGCCATGAAATTCGCGACCGTCGAGAGCTGGGTCGAACCGGCAACCAGCGCCATGCAAAACACGATCAACAGCATCGCCGGTTCCGCCAGCGCCGCGATCATAACTTCGCGGCTGGAGCCGATGCCGCCGAAACTGGTGCCGACGTCCATCCCCGCGAGCGCCAGAAAGAAGCGTGCGCTGCCAAGCAGCGCGACGATGGCGATCAGATCCGCCGTCCAGTTGAACAACAGGCCGGTCGCGAATGTCGGCACCAGCGCCGCCGCGACCCAGATTGCGGCAAAGGTGATGTAAGGTGTCACTCGGAACAGCCATGATGCGTTATCGGCCAGCACGACTTCCTTGCGGAGCAGACGCAGCAGATCGCGATAGGGCTGAAACACCGAGGCGCCCTGCCGGCGCACCAGGCGGGCCTTGACCTTGCGCACAAAGCCGGTCAGCAGCGGAGCGAGCAACAGCACCAGCAGCATCTGTATGCCCTGCACAACGATGTCGGAGATCACGACCATATCGCGAGCGCCAAGAGCAGCGTGACGAGGGTGGCAAACACCAGACTGAGATATTGCCGGATGGTCAGGAACTGCAGGCGGTTGAGCCAATCGGAGGAGAGGCCGACCGCTCCCGCGATCGGCGCGTACATCCCTTCCCAGATCAGGTCATGCAGTTCGATTCGCAGTCGCGCCGGCCTGATATCTCCGGGAGGCGGCATCTCGACATGATCGCGGGCGTGGAACACCATCGTTCCGAACACGCGACGGATCGGCTGCGCGAAGCTCGTTCCGGAATACTGGGCCGCGGGCGTCGGATCGGAGAAGCCGCAGCCCCAAGCCGGCCCTCGACGCAAAGCATGCGATGCGAAGCGGTGGATGAAGTAGACCGCAAGCGAAGCGGATATCGTGATGAATACCATCACCAGCAGTCCGTTGTACGAGCTCTTGCTCTCCGCGATCGGCACGATCGAGAGCCACGCCTCGTTGGCCTGGATCGGCATGTTGCCGCCGAGGATCTCGGTCGTGATCGGCGCCAGCGCATCGATCACCGGTCCCGGCAGGATTCCGGCGAACAGGCAAAGAGTGGCGAGGATGAACATGGCCGCAAGCGAGTATCGGTCGACGTCATGCGCAGCTTCCGCCGCGACGCTGCGCGGCCGCCCGAGAAAGGCGACGCCATATGCCTTGACGAAGCAGGCAGCCGCCAGTGCGGCAGCAAGTGCCAGCAGCGCTCCGACCGCGGGCACCATGATCTTCAGGGCCCACTGCGGCAGCTCCGGACTTTGCAACACCGCCTGGAAGATCAGCCACTCCGAGACGAAGCCGTTGAACGGCGGGAGAGCCGAGATGGCGACGCAGCCAACAAGAAAGACGAAGCTAGTGAGCGGCATCCGATGGATAAGGCCGCCCAATTTGTCCATGTCCCGCTCGCCCGTCGCCGTCAGAACGGCGCCGGCTCCGAAGAACAGCAAGCTCTTGAAGAACGAATGGTTGAGCACATGAAACAGCGCGGCGGTGAAGGCGAGCGCCGCCAATAGCTTCAGGCCGTTGGCCTGAAACGCCAGCGCAAGACCGAGGCTCGCGAAGATGACGCCGACATTGTCGATCGTGGAGTAGGCGAGCAGGCGCTTGAGGTCGTTTTCCATCATCGCATACAGGATGCCCATCACGGCGGTGATGCCGCCGAGGAACAGCACGATCACGCTTGCCCACCAGGCCGGCTGTCCCAACAGGTCGAACACGACGCGGATGAAA
>DATMNV010000254.1:0-6712 GCA_035568535.1 Bradyrhizobium sp. | reverse complement strand
CGCCGCCGATGCCCGCGTAGACCGAGCTGATGACGAAGGCGAGGACCTTGTAGCGGTAGACGTTGATGCCGACCGATTGGGCGGCGATCTCGCTGCCTTGCAGCGCCAGCAGCGTGCGGCCCAGGCGAGCGCGAAACAGGTTGGCGGCGAGGAGTTGGCATATGAGCGCCACGCCGGCGATGAGCCAGAAATACTGCCGCGCCGTCATTTCACTTCCGTCCGGCAGGGTCGGCGCCGGGATCGACATGATTCCCATCGGCCCGCCGGTGAGGCTCCACCGGTTGCTCGTCACCTCGGCCATGAAGCCGAACGCAATCGTCACCATCGCGAGGTAGGGACCGCGCGCCCGCAGCGACGGGACCGCGAGCGCGACGCCGAACAATCCGGCAAGGGTCACGCCGAGCGGCGCGCTCAGCCAGAACGGCAGGCCGAGCCGCGTCGCCGCGAGCGCGCTGGTGTAGGCGCCGACCGCGTAGAGCCCGGCGTGGCCAAGCGAGATCTGCCCGGTCCACCCGACCAAGATGTCGAGGCCCAGCGTGGCGATGAACAGATAGCCGAGCGACTGCATCACCAGGATGAAAAATGGATCGTCGAAGACGATCGGCAGCAGCGCCAGCACCAGCGCCGCCAGCGCGACCAGCGCCCAATCGCGCGGCCCGGAATAGGCGAAAATTGGCAGCCGCATGTCAGACCTTGCTGATCTCGCGTCGGCCCATGAGGCCGGTCGGGCTGATTGCCAGCACGATAAGGATGAACAGGAAAGTGACGCCTTCCTTGAAGTTCGAGTTGACGATCCCGAACAACTGCTCGAGCAGCCCGATCACCAGGCCGCCGATCAAGATGCCGATCGGATTCTCAAGGCCGCCGAAGATCGCCGCCGCAAACGCCTTGATGCCGGGAGTCGTGCCCATATAGGCCCAGGCGAAGGTGATCGGCGCGATCAGGATACCGCCGAGCCCGGCGAGAGCCGACGACAGCACGAAGGCGAGGACCACCATGCGCGTTACGTTGATCCCCATCACCGCCGCGGCGTTGCGGTTGTAGGCCACCGCGATAAGCGCCTTGCCGAGCAGCGACCGGCGCAGGAACACCTGCATCGCGAACACGGTGCCGAGCGCGGCGGCGATGATGAATAGCTCTTGAGGGAAGATGCCGGCCGAGCCGATCAGCACCACGGCCTCTCCGAACGGAGAGGGAAACTTGATCTGCTCGGGCCCCCAGAGCTGCACCGCCGCGTTCTTGAGAATGATGCTGATCGCGACCGTGCTGAGCACCCAGGAAAGGGAGAGCGCGTGGCGCATCACCGGGCGGATGGCAACGCGCTCCAGCCCGATGCCCATCGCTGCGGTCAGCAACACCGCCGCGAATACGGCAAGCGCATAGGGCAGGCCGAAGCTCACGTAGCAGGTGAGGCCGAACAGCGCGCCGATCATCAGGAACTCGCCCTGGCCGAAATTCAGGGCGCCGGTGGTGATGAAGGTTATGTAATAGCCTTCGGCAATGAGAGCGTAGATGCTGCCGATCGACAGGCCGCTGACCAGGGCCTGCCACAGTTTCACGAGGAACGCGCCCATCCGATCGGCCTCCCTGACCCCGACACATGGGAGACGACAGAAGGACGGATGCGTCTTTCCTGTCGCGTCTGTCGTCGTCCGCCGGCCTGCTATTCGGCGTGCTCGAGCTTGCCGTCATGCCAGACCGCCAGGAAGCCGGTATCGCGACCGAGCGATTCGTGGCTCTGGCTGCTGAAGGGATGCGGTTTCATCTTGGTCACCGCGTCGGCGAAGTCGTCGGTCTCTTCCAGGGCGTCGCGGACTTTCTGCGGGTCGGGGCCGACCTTGTCGAGCGCACGCAGCACCAGGCGCACTCCGTCGTAGGTTTGTGCGGTGGCGACCGGGTGGAAATCGCCACCCTGATCCTTGAATATGCGGTCGACTTTCTCGTGCAGCGTCTTGGCATTCGCACTGTGGTCGGGCGTGTAGGAGGTCACCGCCATCACTCCCTCGATCAGGTCCTTGCCACCGAGCTTGAGAAAGTTGGGCGCTATCAGCCCCCAGGTTCCGGTCCACGGGACCTTCAGCCCGATCTTCTGCATGCTCTTGGCGATCTGCACGGCAGCCGGCGCCAGCGAGTAGGCGATGATGAAATCGACCTTGGCCTCCTGCATCTTGGTGAGCTGCGCCGTCATGTCCGAGTCGTTTTGATCGAACACTTCGGGGCCGGCCACCAGGCTGAGATTGGCCTCCTTGAGGAGGCGCAGCGCCGTGTCGCGACCGCTCTGTCCCCAGCCGGTCGAGTCGTGCATCAGGCCGATGCGCTGATATTTCCGGGCATTGATGTAGTTGAGCATGATCGACGTCTGGATGCCGTCGTTGAGCGAGACGCGGAAAATGTAGCTCTTCGGCGCGTTCTGGTAGCGCTCGATGATCTGCTCCGCGGTGGCGATGGTGTCCATCAGCGGAATCTGGTTCTTCTGCGCGATGTCGATGATGGCCAGCGCGACGCCGGAATTGACCGGCCCGACAATGGCGAAGACCTTGTCGCGGGTGATGAGCCGGGTGACGTTCTCGACGCCCTTCGCCGGCTTGGTCTCGTCGTCATAGATGACGGCCTCGACCTTCTGGCCCTTGTAGCCGCCCTTGTCGTTGTATTCTTTGAGGGCGAGTTCGGCCCCCATTCGCGCCGCCTTGCCGTAGTCGTCGGTGCCGCCGGTCAGCGAGAAGGTAAAGCCGATCTTGAGGTCCGCCGCCGCCGCGCCGCCGATGAAAGCGCCGGCCAGTAACAGACCGATAGCGATGACACCGAGCCGCCCTGCGATGATCCGAGCTCTGCCGCTCATCGTCGTCCTCCCCTGAGGTTGTTGTGCTTATTGGACCTCTCCCACTTTTGCAGAAAAGGCCGGGCCGTCCAGACTCTAGCGCGTTTCCCAGGCGGATCAAAGCTAAGTCCGGCCCGGGTAGTGCCTCAGTTTGAAATTTCCGACTATCGCAACTCGGGTTGACTTACCAGCGGATGCCGCAACACCGCGCGGGCAATGAGCGGGGCGCCGGCAGCGATCGGCAACAGCCAATAGGTGAAATGGGGTAGGTCTTTCCAAATCGGCAATTGCGTGCCGTTGTCCACGTAGAAGGCAACCAAGAGCAAAACGTAGGACGTTCCCATGCCCGTAATGTGCAGTCTAACCCAATTGCGCCAGCGCTGGCGTCTAGCCTGGCGCCCACAATATGCCGACACAAAAGACAGCGTTCCGAGAATAAATAGGTGATAGTCCTCGGCCCAGCGTGTGACAGCCAACCCGCTGGCTGTTACGAAAATGCCGGCCAAGCACCAAAAGTAGATCGTACCGTACCGGGGATGGCGGCCGGCACGCTTCGGGCTAAGCATGGCGACTGCGCCGATGACCACGCAGCCGAGTCCTAACAGAATGTGGATTCCAACGACGGCGAGAAAGATTGGATTAGCGGAGGGTATTTCGATTCCGGCTATGTTGGTTGTCGCATCGGGGATCATGCGGTGATCCGCTTTTTGTGCCGGCCGCGATCAAGTGTGCCACGTCGATGTGGCCTTTTCCACGACCCTCGCAAAATTCAAACTGAAGACACCACCCCGGCGCGGACAGTGTAGCGGGATACCAGTCAGCGCGCCGGCCGGCGCGTTCTCCGACAACCGCTCATCCGCGAGACGCGCAGTCGTGGCGTTCAGCGACCGCAAGCATCGGCCAAAGCGCCTAGCTTCCTCTCATGTTTGTCGCGGCAATGACATCGGTCGTTGGCCGGTCCTCGGCCGGCGGTTCGCCGCGGCCTGTCACCGGCTTGCTCTTGCGCGGGTTGGGTTTTGCTCTGCTGGCGGCCATCCTTTTCGCGAGATCCTTCTTCACGACGTCCGCGATCTTCTGCATGACGACCGCATGCAGCCGGGGCGATTTCTCGATGGTCGTATGCGACAAACCCATGTCCGCAGTCAGGTCGATGTTGGTCAGCTCGCCTTGAAACCCGGGCCCAGACGAAACTCGTTTGCCAAAGCCATTCTCCTGATAGAAGTTCACGAAATGAAGAACGTTCTTTGGAACAGGCTGCGGGCTGGTTGCATCGAAAGTCACTATCAGCTCGACGGGAATGTTCTGCCTGTCGAGCGCGTTGGCAACATCAAACGTCGCGTTGGCGCCGAGCGAATGGCCGATGACAACCACGATATCCTTGTGCCCGCGTGAATACTTTGAGGCGATGCGCTGCGCGACCGATTGCCATCCGTGAGTGCTGTACACCTGGGCGCTGTAGCCCAGGTGGTTGAGCTTGCCCGCAAGCGTGTCCATGCCGCGCGAGAAAATGTCGGCAAGTCCCCGAAGCAAATCGACCTGCACTTCCGAGGAAGAAGGCGCGGCGGGCTTCGTCGCCTTAGCATGGCGGAGCTGATGATGTGGTCGGCGGCCCGAACCAAGCGCCGCCGCAAATGAGACCGATGGCAAAGAGCCTACGCCATTGAGACATGAATACCCCCTCCGTGAGCGATGTGAGAAGCTATACGATCCGCGGCGCGGCCGAAACGCCGTCCCCATGGGCTAGTTGGTGCCGCATTCCGACAGTCGTCGCGCGGCGGCCTCGTCGCCGCTCTTCGCCGCGCGCTCAGCCAGCGCGCAGCCTCCGGGCTTGTCGCGGAATTGCGCGTTCTGCGAAAGCTTGAGATCGATCAACGCCATGACCGCGCCGGGCTCGCCCAGTTCGGCGGCCTCGGTCGCGTCGTAGAGAATGCTGCCCGGGTAGTCGATGGTGAGGTCCGGATTGTCGGCCAACAGCTGCAACAGCTGCAGCCGCGCATCGTAGTTCCAAGCGGCCCACGTCGAAACGTGGGCTATCACCGGTGTCTCAGGCTTTCGGAAAGCGATCTCGATGTTACCTGCGTGCAGCGGCGAGCGCCGCGGCACAATCGGGCGACAGGTTCGAGGCGTTCTCCGCGAGGCAAGCGATGATCCGGCCTCCGCCCGGCGGAACGTCACCACACAGTCGGCGCTTATCCGGGCCGCAGATCCGCAAGACGTAGAATGCCTCGCCCGGGCGCAGCGTCGGCATCGGCCCAGGTGGCGGGGACGGACCGACCGCGGGTCCGGGTCCGCCCGGCGGCGCGGCTGCGGGCGCCGCCGATTCGCTTCCGGAAGGAGGACCGCCGGTACCGATCGCCGCGACGGCGCTGCGGCACGACCCCGACAGCTGGGAGCTGTTCTGCTGCAGACATTGCAGCGCTTCGGCGCCTCCGGGCTGCACGCCTCGGCAGTGCGCCATGAAATCGGATCGGCACGCGGCACGGACGGCGCTGATCTGCTCGGGATTCGGTTTTTGCGCTTCGTCCGCAGGCGGGGCCGACTGAGGCGCTGCGCCGACGCGCGGCTTGACGCCTGGTCGCTTGCGCGGGGGAGGCGCCGTATCGCCGGGCTGCGCGGTTTCAGGTGGTTGCGCCTCCGCGGCCGGCGGCGCGGCTCCGGGCGCTGCGGACTCGCTTCCCGCAGGAGGAGCGCCGCCAGCGATCGCCGCAACGGCGCTGCGGCATGGTCCCGAGAGCTGCGAGCCATTCTGCTGCAGACATTGCAGCGCTTCGGCGCCTCCCGGCTGCACGCCCCGACAATGCTCCTTGAAATCGGATCGGCACGCGGCGCGGACGGCGCTGATCTGCTCGGGACTGGGATTTTGCGCTTCGCCTGGAGGCGGTGCCGACGGGGGCGCCGTGCCCATGTGCCGCTTCACACCCGGTCGTCCATGCGGGGTAGACGCGGCGGGCGCTGTTTCTGCGGGCTGCGCGGTTTCAGCCGGCTGCGCCTGCGCTGCCGGCGGCGTGGGCGCGGACTGCGCTGATCCGACTGCTGCGCGGCAGGCCGGCGACAATGCGGCGGAATTGGCCTGTAGGCAGAGCAGGATCTCCGGGCTCTCGGGCTTGATCCACGAACAATGCGCGAGCATGTCGTTCAGCGTGCAGGCTTGGCGTACTGCGCTGAGCTGATCTTGCGCGCGTCCTTCCGCAGCGGCCTTCGGCGACGGCTGCGGCGCAGGAGTCTCTTGCGCTGCTGCCGGCGGGGCATCGGCTGCCGCCGGTGTCGCGTGGTGGGGCGCGGCCGGCTGCGCAGCAATTGCGCTGACCGCCGTCCGGCACGCCGGCGACAGCTTCGTCTCGTTGCTGACCAGGCACATCAAGGCCGCTTTGGTGCCGGGCTCCACGCCGGAGCAGTTCGCGGTGAAGTCGGCGCGGCAGGCCGAGCGGATGGCGGCGCGCTGTTCCTCGGTTGGCTGCTGTGCCGCGAGCGTTCCGGAAATGCCGACGAGAAGCAAACCTCCGAGCAGCGACGATCTAAACATGGAAAAATCCTCACGACCTTGGCCACCGTAGCCGTGCCGCCGAAACAATGCACGCAGGGGCCGCTTGCGTCCAGGGCGGTATTGCCGTTCCACGGCGAGTTGCTTACTGCGCGCGATTTACTCACGCGGTTCGGCAAGGACGCGCTCGCTGCATGGTAGCGTCGGCACGCTGCATCGCTCGGACGCTTCGGCGCCCTTTACTTACCGAAGCGAGGCGGCGGTTCGCCCCGTCCGACGATCAGTCGCCCTGGCGCGCGGTCTCTTCGTCGCGCGGATGCAGCCAGTTGTCGACGATGATCGCAAGCAGCAGCACCACGCCGCGGATGATGTTCTGCACCTCGGTATTCACGTCCATGATGGTGAAGGCGTTG
>DATMNV010000253.1:0-3353 GCA_035568535.1 Bradyrhizobium sp. | reverse complement strand
GTCGCGTGACCAGCGGCGGTTGCCACCCCGTCTGCGCTGGCCCATCATGAAATGGCACTGACCGGTTCACGCCCATGAGCCTCTCGCCGAACCTGCCGCCTGACACGCAGCGCGAAATGCTGCGCCTGATGCTCACTATTCGCCGCTTCGAGGAACGCGCATCGGCCGACTACCACGCCGGCAAGATCTATGGTGTCGTTCACTGCTACATCGGCCAGGAGGCGGTCGCCGTCGGCACCTGCGCGGCGCTTAATCGCAGCGACCGGATCATCTCGACGCATCGGGGCCACGGCCACTGCATCGCCAAAGGCGCCGATCTCAATCGCATGATGGCCGAGCTCTACGGCCGGCAGACGGGCTACTGCAAGGGCAAGGGCGGCTCGATGCACATTGCCGACTTCGGCATCGGCATGCTTGGCGCCAATGGGATTGTCGCGGGCGGGATTGCCATCGTGACCGGAGCAGGCCTGGCGGCGCAGATGGAAGGCAACGGCGGCGTCGCCGTCTCCTTTTTCGGCGATGGCGCGGCCAACGCCGGGCCGTTCCACGAGTGCCTGAACATCGCGGCGACCTGGAAGCTGCCGATGCTGTATGTGTGCGAAAACAACCTTTATGCCGCGCAGACCACCGCCGCCTCGACGCAGGCACTAACCGATGTGGCCGCTCGCGCGGCGGGCTACGGCATTCCGGGCGTTGTCGTCGACGGCAACGACATCTTCGCCATCTATCAGGCGGCAAACCGCGCCGTGGAACGGGCGCGGACGGGCGGCGGCCCCACGCTGATCGAGTGCAAGACCTATCGCTGGCGCCCCCACACCGAACGCAAGACCCAGCCCGATCCTCGCGATCGAGGGGAGATTGAAGCGTGGAAGCAACAGGACCCGATCGCGCGCCTTGCGCGCCAGCTCAGCGACCAAGGTCACCTGAGTGACACCGAGCTGGAAAACATGGAGCGCGGCGTCACGGGCGCGCTCGAAATGGCCGTCGCTTTCGCCGAGGCAAGCCCATTCCCCTCACGCGAGCAGGCGGTCGAGGACGTCTTTTCGGCCTGACACGAGGATGAGATGCGGGAGCTGACGTATAGCGAGGCCGCTGTCGAGGCGGTCGCTGAGGAGATGCGGCGCGATCCGAAGATCTTCTACATGTCGACCGACCCGATTCCGTCGCTGCTCAAGGAGTTCGGCGGCGAGCGGATCAGGGCGACGCCGATTGCGGAGGCGGCGTTGACCGGCATGGCGATCGGCGCGGCCGGCTCCGGCTTCCGTCCCATTGTCGACTGGCGGCAAGTGACGTTCGGCTTTGTCGCCATGGACCAGATCGTCAACCAGGCGTCAAAGATACATTACATGTTCGGGGGCCAGGTGAGCTTCCCGATCCTGTATCGGGCTGCCGTCGGCGGTGGCACCCAGCTTGCCGCGCAGCACTCGCAGTCTCCGTATTCCATGTTCATGAATCTCGCCGGCTTGAAGATGTTCTTGCCGTCGACGCCGTACGACATGAAGGGGCTCCTGAAGACCGCGATCCGCGACAACAATCCAGTCATCTCTTTCGAGTCGAACCGCCTGATGACTCGAAAGGGACCGGTGCCTGAGGACGACTACACCATCCCGTTGGGCAAGGCCGATATCAAACGAGAAGGCAAAGACGTAACGGTCGTCGCCCTGGCGTGGCTTGTTCACGAGGCGGTCGCCGCGGCCGAAGAGCTCGCCGGGGAGGGGATATCGATCGAAGTTGTCGATCCGCGCACGCTGGCGCCGCTGGATACGGAGACCATTCGCAGCTCGGTGCAGAAAACCGGCCGCCTCGTCATTGCCGACGAGGCGGGGCCTACGGCCGGCTTCTCGGCGGAGGTGGCTGCCGTCGCCACCGAGGATGCCGCGACGTTCGCGCGGCTCAAAGCCCCGGTGAAGCGGGTCTGCGCCTTGCAGGTGCCGATACCCTATAGCCCGATCCTGGAAGATTATGTTTTCCCGGACCGCCAGCGGATCATTGCCGGAATTCGAGAGGTGCTCGGAGGCGGGGGCGTTCGCGCGCAAAGCGCGGTCGAATCGCGCTAGGGACGGACAACGAGAACGTCGTCCTTTAGATTGAGTGCATTCAAGGGATTGGCGGCAGTGACGCGATGACCCTTGGATGCGGTTTCATCGCCGTCTCGCTCATTTGTGCGGCCGGCATGGAGCGAGCGACGGCTATTTAAGTTCAGCGCCGCATTTCTTTTCGACAACGCGAAGTGTAGCAGCGTCAGTAAACGTATTCGCGGTGATTACGCTGTGGCTATTGGCCACGACGATTGTGCCCGTTTGCGTGAGGCTGCCATCCGCATTCTTCTTCCAGGCTTCGCAGGGAACCTTGTCGAGATCGTCGGGCCAAACTTGGATGTTGTAGGTTTCGGCTTTTGCCATGCCGCATAGCGCCAGGCTCAGGGCAAAAAATACTCGCAGCATAAACGCTCCCGCGCGGACCAGAAACGTTAGCAAACTCAGCGCCTTGCTGCAAGATGGTAGGGCGGCTTGGATGGGGCAGCAAACGCTGCGCGACAAAGCCTATGGGTGCTCGGCAAAAATGGTGGGGAGACAGAGGGGCAATCCGGTCAATATCATTGCCACCGACCCGGTCAATTGGGGCACAGCGTCGTCGTCGCCGCCGACTTCGGGTCATCCAGGAAACGAGCAACGGCCTCGAACGCGCAGCGGGAATGTATCAGGCTTTGGTAGCCGTCGACGTCGGCGATCAGCAGGCGCGCATCCGGAATCTGCCTGTCAGATCAAATCCGACCCATGAGAAGGAGCACGAGGAGGACGATCAGAACGATGCCGAGGACACCGATGCCGCGGTGACCGTAGCCATAGCCGTAGCCGCGGAATCTGCCACTGAAGCCGCCAAGCAGGAAGATGATGAGAATGATGATAAGAATCAGCCCCAGGGGTGACATGGCCTTAATCTCCTTTGGTAGGCTGCCGCCGCCTCATGGGCTTCCTCGCCGGGCGAGGATCGATACTCAGTATAACAAGTCTCAGCGCGGTTCTATCCGCGCATCACTGCAAAATCGTCGCTCGTGTCCGAGATGGGTCCAATAGCAGACGTCGGCCACTCCTTGCCGTTCCGCCTCAGACCGCGTCCGTCCAGCTTTCCGAGAATGCCAACGCCGATGTCGAGAAGGGCCGCCCCTCGCGCTCGCGCGGCCAGGATTGCCCCTTGGCCTCAATGCCGTTGCGGACGAGGCGCGTGCCGAGCGCTGGTATCAATACCGTGCATACGCCGTAGCGCCGGTTGGGGATCTGGTTCGGCTGCGAGTGGATGAGCAGCGGCTCGCCGATATCGAACCAAGTGAGCGAGATGTCTTCGCTGTGCGA
>DATMNV010000252.1:0-7362 GCA_035568535.1 Bradyrhizobium sp. | reverse complement strand
TAGACCTCCATGGAAAAGCCGCTGGCAAGCTCCGCCACGACAAATTCGGGAGCGCCAAACCACAGCGGAATACCCTCGATATAGGCGCCGGTGCGCTGCGCAAGCAGCACCGCCGTCTCAAGCGTGGACGCCATGACAGCGATATTCTGGGTTGGCACTAGAATCGTCTTCATCGCCGGCTTGCTCCGCTCGTTTGCAAATGAGCGATCGTCCCACGCAGCCAAAACGGTATTGAGTTTCGACAGGCTAAACCTTCCGGACAGGTCCGCCAAGACATTCGGCGAGATGTTGCCTCGCAACCTGGTCGATTGAGCGGGTGCAACACGGTAGGCGGCGCTAGCTGAACTCCTTGCTCTCGATCTGCCGGATGCTGTCGCGGCTCAGCAGATGCGCGCCAAAGCCGCCGTGCGCGAACCTGGTTGCCGCGCCCGGCCGCGCCAGCAGCAAGCCGGCCGTCAGACCAAGCGGCACCGCGCTCAGCCAATCCGTTCCCACCGGCGTCATTTCTTCCTGACTTCCGTTATAAGGTTTGCGTCCTCTCGCCAGACGAAAACATTCGCGCAGGAGATCGGCCCGCGTGCCGCCGCGCGAGGCAACGCCAAGCAGGGCCTGCATCGCAAGGTGGGTGCGCACGCCGGAGCGGCTGTCCGGCCGCTGCGCGGGCATTTCGCCCCATGAGACGAGCAGCAGCAGGCCTGCGAGATCGGTGCCGGCGAGATAGGCGCTCATCGGCTCGACCAGCCGCGGATTGCAGTCGATCAGGCGCGGCGTCGCACCGCGCTCCGGCATCAGATAGTCGATGGAGAGTGCGCCGTGCCAGGAGAGTTTTTCGCCGATCGCTTCCAGCATGGTGCGAATGTTGGGACGGCTCACGCTCTCCTTGATCGCCTCGCCGCCGCTAATACCCGGCGCCACCTGCCGATAGGCATGGAAGCCGAGCAATTGCCCGCGGCAGAACACCGATTGCGCCTTCTCGACCGTGCCAGCGATCCATTCCTGCACCAGCACCTCGCCGGCGAACGCATCGCCGGCGACAAGCTCCTGCATGGCCTTATCGAGATCGCCGGCCTCGCGCACGACAAAGACGCCACGGCTTGCGGTGCCGACCGAGGTCTTGATCACGGCGGGAAAGCGGATGCTCGCGCGCATGGCGCTCTCGGAGATCACGATCCGGGTCGCCGGCTGCGGCAATCTCAACGCGGACAACAGCCGGCTGAAGCCCGCCTTGCTGTGCACGGCGCGATAGCTTTCGAAGGTGGGCAGCGCGAGCCCGGCATGCCGCTTCAGCCGTTCGGCGACGCGCGCGAACAGGAATCCCTGCTCATGGGTCGGCAGCAGCACGTCAAACCGGTTCGACGCCAGCAAATTCTCGACAAAGGCAAGATAACCCGCGGGATCGTCGCGCAGCGGCGGACAGCGGTGGAACTTCTTCACAAAGCGCGAATATCGCCCGAGGCACCAGGGCGAGGGATCGCAGACCTCGACCATGTGACCGGCGAGCCCGAGGACCGTGATCGCCTCACGGGCCGAAGTGCTGGATCCTTCGGATAGGAGCACGCGGAGCGGCATCGATGCCTTACGCCGGATTGGCCACAGATTAATGATTTATCGCCAAGTTTTGCGTCGTCCGAAAGGGCTGCCATGCGCCCACGTTCATGGACAAATAACCACCATCAGACGATATTGCCGCGCCTTTACAATGGAATTCCAGCAGAGATGGCCGACGTCCTCGCCGCACCGCAACAAGCCCGGGAAAAGACCAAGGCCGACAATGAATTTCGCACGCTGGGGCTGATCTCGGTTGCCCATTGGGTCAGCCATTTCCATCTGCTGGTGCTGCCGATGCTGTTTCCGTTCCTGAAAGCACAGCTCGGCGTCGGCTATATCGAGCTCGGTTTTGCGCTGACCGTGTTCGCGGTGGTCTCCGGCCTGACCCAGGCGCCACTCGGCTACATCGTCGACCACATCGGCGCGCGCGTCATCCTGCTGCTCGGCCTCACTCTCGGCGGCCTGTCGTTCATCTTGCTGGGCCTGCACCTGAGCTATTCCTGGCTGATCGCGAGCGCCGTGCTGCTCGGCATCGCCAACAGCGTCTATCACCCGGCCAACTACGCGATCCTGTCGGAACACATGGACTCCGCGCGGATGGGCCGCGCCTTTTCCATCCACACCTTTGCCGGCTTCCTCGGCGGCGCGGTCGCGCCCGCGATCATGGCCACGCTGGTCATGCTGGTCGGAGGTTTTGGCGCGCTGATCGCGGCCGGCGCGGTCGGTGTCGTCGTCGCGCTGCTGCTCCTGATCGCGGGCATTCCCGATGCCGGCGCCAGGCATGCGCAGGCGGGCAGCATCTCGGTTTCGAAGAAAAGCATCCTGACGCCGGCGCTGATCGTGCTGACGGGCTTCTTCACCCTGCTCGGCCTTTCCAGCGCCGGCATCTCCAATTTCGGCGTGGTCGCGCTGATGGGCGGCTATGGCACCTCGTTCTCGACCGCCAACATCGCGTTGACCGCCTATCTCGGCACCAGCGCCGTGGGCGTGCTCGCAGGCGGGTACCTCGCCGATCGCACCCTCCGTCACGGCCAGGTCGCGGCGACCTGCTTTGCCGTCAATACTGCGCTGGTGTTGCTGATCGCATGGGTGACGCTGCCCTCCATTCTGCTCATCGCTGTCATGACGACCGCGGGCTTCCTGAGTGGCGTGATCGCCCCCTCGCGCGACATGCTGGTCCGCGAGGCCGCGCCTCCGGGTGCGGCCGGCCGCGCCTTCGGCATCGTCTCCACCGGTTTCAACTTCTCGGGGATCGCGAGCCCGCTGCTGTTCGGCTGGATCATGGACCAGAACATGCCGCATGCGGTGTTCCTGGTTTCCGCCCTGTTCATGGCGCTGACGGTATTGCTGACATTTTTCACCGAGCGGAAAACGCCGGCCGCGAGCGGCAAGACGGATGCAGCCCTGAGCCCCATTGCCGGCGGTTGACACTCCCGGGTGGTGGCCGATGATACCGCCAAATCACAATCCGGGATGAAACGCCAAGGGAACGCCAAGGGGAACGCCATGAGTGCCAATCCAGACCTCGTCATCCGCGGCGGCAACATCGCGGACGGGCGCGGCGGCGATCTTTACGAGGCCGATGTCGCGATCAAGGACGGCCGCATCACCGAAGTCGGCAAAATCTCCGCCAAGGGCAAGGAAGAGATCGACGCCAAGGGCAAGCTGGTGGCGCCGGGCTTTGTCGACGTCCACACCCATTACGACGGCCAGGTCACCTGGAGCCAGGACATCACGCCCTCTTCGCAGAACGGCGTCACCACAGCGATCATGGGCAATTGCGGCGTCGGCTTCGCGCCCTGCAAGCCGGCCGATCATCTCCGCCTGATCCAGCTGATGGAAGGCGTCGAGGACATTCCGGAGCCGGTCTTGAGCGCCGGCATTCCCTGGTCCTGGGAAAGTTTCCCGGACTACATGAACTGGCTGTCGAAACGGAATTTCGACATCGATGTCGGCGCGCAGCTGCCGCATGCGGCGCTGCGCGTCTATGTCATGGGCGAGCGCGGCGCGCGGCGCGATCCCTCCACGGCCGAGGACAACAGGGCGATGGCGCAGCTCGCGCGCGAAGCGGTGCGCTCCGGCGCCCTCGGATTTTCGACCTCGCGCACGCTCAACCACCGCACCTCGACCGGCGACTTCACGCCGACGCTGAAAGCCGGCGAGGACGAATTGACCGCGATCGCGGCAGCGATGCATGGCGAAGGCCGCAGCGTGCTGCAATTCGTGCTCGACCTCTCGACCCTCAACGAAGACCTGCCGATGATGCTGCGGGTGGCCGATAACACCAGGTGCCCGATCACCTTCTCGATCACCCAGAACGACAAGGCGCCGGAGCGCTGGCGCCAGACCTTTGCCGAGATCAACGCCGCCGCCGCGCGCGGGCTTTCGATCACCGCGCAGATCGCGGCGCGCCCGGTCGGGCTGCTGCTTGGCCTCGAACTGTCGCGCAATCCGTTCCAGACCCATCCGAGCTACCGGGCGATCGCGCATCTGCCGCTCACCGAGCGGCTGGCGCGGCTGCGCCAGACCGAAGTGCGCGCGGCTATCCTGAGCGAAAGCGCCACCGCCACCGACGATCCGCTGTTTTTCCGGCCGAACTACGACAAGATGTATCTGCTCGGCAACCCGCCGGACTACGAACAGCCGAAGGAGAACGCGATGGGTCCGCAGGCTCGCCGGCTCGGCAAGAAACCGGAAGAGCTCGCCTATGACGCGATGCTGGCGGATGAAGGCCGCGGCATGCTCTATGTGCCGTTGCTCAATTATGTCGACGGCAATCTCGATGCGACGCGCGAGATGCTGTGCGATCCGCGCTCGGTGCCGGGCCTTTCCGACGGCGGCGCCCATTGCGGCATCATCTGCGATGCCAGCTTCCCGACCTATCTGCTGACGCATTGGACCCGCGACCGCAGCCGCGGCGAAAAACTGTCGATCCCGTTCGTGGTGGCGGCGCAGTCGCGCAAGACCGCGCTCTCGGTCGGCCTCTACGACCGCGGCCTGCTCGCGCCCGGCTTCAAGGCCGATGTCAACGTGATCGATTACGATCGCCTGCATCTGCATCCGCCGAAGGTGCATTACGACCTGCCGGTCGGCGGACGACGCTTGCTGCAGCAGGTCGACGGCTATGATGCGACGATCGTGTCCGGCATCGTGACCCAGCGCGAAGGCTGCGCCACCGGCGCGCGGCCAGGCAAGCTGGTCCGGGGATCGCAGGGCAGCCTGCAGTTCGGGGTCGCGGCGAGCTGAAAGCAGCCATCGTAGCCCGCATGAGCGCAGCGATATGCGGGATTTTCCCGGGTATCGCTTCGCTCACCCGGGCTACAAAGCTGTGCGTCGTCATGCAGCAGCGTCAGGCGCCGTTCATCATGTCGTAGGCCAGGAGTTCGGCGCCGGTCTCCGCCGCATCCACGATCCGCTTGCCGATGAGATCACGGAGCGTCTCGGTGGTGCCGCCGCCGAGCGTGCCGTAGCGCGCGCCGCGATAGAGACGCGAAACCGCGTACTCGTCGGTGAAACCGAATCCGCCATGCAACTGGATCGCCTCGCTGGTGACCCGGCTGGACATCTCGTTGCACGTGATCTTGGCCACCGCCGCCATGAAAGGATCGGGAAACGGATTGGCGGTGATGCAGGCACGATAGAGGATGCTGCGTGCCGTCTCGATCTCGCGGTACATCTCCGCGAGCTTCCATCGCGCGCCTTGATAGTCGGCGACCGCCTTTCCGAACACCGTCCGATCCCTGACATAGTTGCATGCTTCGTCAAAAGCACCCTCTGCCAGCCCAAGCGATATGCTCGGATTGAGGCAGCGCTGCGTGTTGAACGCGTTCAAGAGCTTCCTGAAGCCGTCCTCGCGAATGACGAGATTCTCCAGCGGCAATTCACAATTGTTGAACTGGATCTCGTGGAGGTTTTCGCCGCCCATCGTGTGGTAGGTCCCGGTGACCTCGAAACCCGGCGTGTCAGGCTCGAGCAGGACGCAACCGATACCCTCGCGGCCTCCCTTGCCGTCGATCCGCGTGAAGATGACGAACATGCCGGCCTCCCTGGCCCGGCTGATCAGCGTCTTGGTCCCGTTGAGAATGACGCGGTCACCCCTGACGACGGCATTGGTTCGGTAATTCGCCACGTCGGTGCCGGCGTGCGGCTCGGTCATGCAGACCGCCAGGATGCAGTCGCCGGAGACGACTTTGGGAAGAATTCGCTCGCGAATGGCGCTGGGAGCGTAGGTCGCGATCACGCGGGTCTGGACACCGGCCTCGCCAAGGGTCGCCATTGCGGTGACATAGCAGGTCTTCGCAATCTCCTCGAGCAACAGCGCGGTATCGAATACGGGTAAGCCAAGCCCGCCATATTCCTCGGGCACCGACATGCCAAGCACCCCGATCTCGGCAAGCTTCTTCATGTTCTCCCAGGGGAACGTGCCGTCCATGTATTTCTGCGCGTTGGCCTTGAATTCTCCCTGCGCCAGGTCGCGCACCGTGGCCACCATTCGCCGTTGCTGTCCGCTGAGTTGGAAATCCATTGCCTGCCCTTGACGTGAAAACCGCCATGACCGTCAAAATGCCGGTCGCGGATACGACGATTATAAGTCACCATAACGTCCGGCGCCGGGAGAAACCTATCATGATCAGGACTGCAGCTTTGCTTGCCGCAGCACTCGTACTGACGAGTTCGGCGGGGCGCGCGCAAACCTATCCGGCGAGGTCGATCACGCTGATCGTTCCGTTCGCGGCCGGTGGCTCGAACGACATGATCGGCCGCGTCATCGGCAAGAAGCTGAGCGAGACGTGGGGTCAGCCGGTCGTGATCGATAACCGTCCCGGCGCGGGCGGGGTGATCGGCACCTCCGCCGGCGCCGCTGCTGCGCCGGACGGTTACACCCTGCTCCTGGTGTCGTCGACCTTCACCATCAACCCGGCGATCAAGAAGAGCATGCCGTTCGACACGATCAGGGACTTCACGCCGGTCGCCTTTATCGCCCGCTCGCCACTCCTGCTCGTCGCGTCGAACCAGCTTGCGGTGAAATCCGCCAGTGAATTGCTGGCGCTAGCCAAAAGCAAACCCGGCCAGATCACCTATGCTTCGGCCGGTCCCGGCAGCATCAATCAGATTTCGGCCGAGCTCGTCGCACTTTCGGCGGGAGCCAGCTTCACGCACGTTCCCTACAAGGGCGGTGCGCCGGCGCTCAACGATCTCCTCGGCGGCCATGTCGACATCTATGTATCTAGTCTTCCGCAGGTGCTATCGCTCGCCAGAGATGGCCAGGCCAGGGCGCTGGCGGTGACAAGCGCCAGGCGAACGGCGCTGCTGCCGGATGTGCCCACGCTGGAGGAGGCAGGCATCGCCGGTTTTGATCTGCAGTCCTGGTGGGGGATTGTCGGGCCGGCCGGAATGCCCGCTGATATCGTCAATGCACTCAACGCGGAGATCGGAAAAATGCTGACCTCGCCTGAGCTCAGCACGATTCTGTCAAATGAGGGCGCCGAAGCACAAACCATGACTCCGCAGCAATTCGGAGATTTGATGCGTTCGGAAACGGAGCGCTGGATCAAGGTCGCGCACCAGGCCAATATTTCGATCGACTAACGTGGCCGCGTCTTGATCCATTCAGAAGCGGTAGGGTGGGTTGAGCAGCGCGAAACCCACCACTTCTGCCTCCGCGGCAAAGATGGTGGGTTACGCCTTCGGCTAATCTTACTGCGTCACAAGCAGCTCTATCCCCTCATCCTGAGGGCTTGCGAAGCAAGCGTCTCGAAGGATGAGGCCGATATCGGGGCCTCATGGTTCGAGACGGCGCATTCGCGCCTCCTC
>DATMNV010000251.1:0-31191 GCA_035568535.1 Bradyrhizobium sp. | reverse complement strand
CTGCAAATGTTACACCGATTGCGGCATTTCAACGCGCAACGGGGGTTTTAAGAAATGCCGTTTGGCTTCCGATACCATAGGCAGCCGCTATAGCTGTTCGGGGGTCCCTGCGGGTAGATTGGCCGCCGCATCAGGGGAGCTGATCATGGAAATGCATCAGGTCCGGTATTTTCTGGCGGTAGCGCGGACGCTCAATTTCACCCGCGCCGCCGACGAGTGCAATGTGACGCAGCCGTCGCTGACGCGCGCGATCAAGCAGCTCGAGGCCGAACTCGGCGGCGACCTGTTCCGCCGCGAGCGGCCGACACAGCTGACAGAGCTCGGCCAGCGCATGCATCCGCTGCTCAAGCAATGCTATGAGGCCGCCGTCGGCGCTCGATCGCTCGCCTCCTCGTTCAAGAGCGGCGAGATCGGGGCGCTGCGAATCGCGCTGACCCATTCCGTCGACCTGTCGCTGCTGATACCCTTCCTCAACGAGATCAGGCGGCAGTTCAACCGACTGGAGTTCAAGTTTTTCCGCGGCACCAGCCACGAGGTCGGCGAAATGCTGAAAAAGGGCGACGCCGAACTCGGCATCGCCGCCGAACTCGACGATGACTGGGACCGGCTCGATACCTGGCCGCTGTTCACTGAGGATTTCCAGCTCGTCCTCAGCAAGCAGCACCGGCTCGCGAACCGCGACAGCGTCGGCTTCGAGGACCTGCGTTCCGAGCAATTGCTGTCGCGCAATTACTGCGAACATGCCGACCGCCTCGGCGCCGCCTTGCGCGAGCACGGCCTCGACGTCGATCGCAGCCACGAGATTTCAAGCGAGCGCGACCTGATCGAGCTGGTCGAGGCCGATATCGGCGTCGCCGTTGTGCCGGACACCTCCCCGCTGCCGGAGAGCCTGAAGCGGACGCCGGTCGAAGGCCTCGACGCGCGCCGCACCATCCATCTCTACGGGGTTGCCGGACGCGAGCGCACGGCGGTGGCTTCCGCCATCATGCGCATGCTGCGCGGCGCCGACTGGCAACAGCGCAACAAGAGCGCGACGGCGATTCGTCCTAATCCCGTCGCACCCTAGCCGCTCGGCGTCAGGCCGCCTTCAGCGCCGCGATCAGATCGTCGATGGCCATGCGCTTGCGGAAGTCGGGATCGACAAAGCGCGCCTTGATCAATCCATCCCGACCGACCACGAAGGTCGCGGGGATCGGCAACATCCAGCCCTGGTTGCCGTGAAAGCTTGCCATGTCCTGGTAGGACAGCAGCTTCTGGATTTCGGCGCCGAGCCAGATCGCCAGATTGAGCGAGAGCGCATAGCCGTTGTCGAGATCGGTCAGGACCGGAAACGGCGCGGCGGAATCCGCCTTGAATTTTCCTGCAAAACTTTGCGTCTCCGGCATGATCGCAACCACCCCGCCGCCCGCTGCCTTGATCCGGTCCATCGCCTCGATCACGGCGCGGACGTTCAGCCGGCAATAGGGACACCAGTGGCCGCGGAAGAACATCACCGCGTGCGGTCCGCTCGCGAGCAGCGACGGCAGGCTGACCAGCCGGCCGGTTTCGTCCGGCAGCAGGAACGGCGGCATCGCCTCGCCCGGCTGCGGCGCGTTCTCGCCGCCGCCATTCTCGTGGATGCGCTCGACCAGGCGATCGACCGCAACGCTATAGGCCGGAAAGATCTCGCGGCCCGCCGCGGCATAGGCCTCGAGCTGCTCGCCGAGCGTGCCCTCCATGTCGCGGCAGTGCAGGAAAGCCTGCCTCAGGCGATCGGCATCGGCGGATGAAAGCGTGGTCATGGGCTGCTCCGGCATCTCGGTTCGATGTTAGTTGTCCCGGCCGGTCCACCACAAGGGCCACCATGGGGCACGAACCGATCAGAAGACGGAATGTGGGCGGTTAGAAATGCCGTTGCCCAATGGGTTCTATAGCCGCGGCCTATCGCGGCCCGTGACAGCCCTTGCCGCACGGAACAGACGGTCATTTCGCGTTCAAGTTCGGTATCACCGCGCACCAGCCCAAGGACAACGTCTACGCCTATCCGACTTTTTCGTCCGACATCAAACACACGTTCAGCAGGCGCGACGCTGCATAGCGCCGCGCTATCGATCCGAAAGCGAACCGGCATTTCATCGCGCGCGTGTTTTCGACGATGGTGTAACCCAAGCCGATAGCCATCGGCGATGCCGTTCACCCAGAGGAGTCCTGACATGTTCAAGCAAAACGCGCGCGCGCTCGCCCTTGCCGTCGCAATCGCCGGATCGATGGCCGCGGCATCGGCCGCGGTCGCCGGCGAATGCCCCGCCGACAAGATGAAGCCCAACGTCCGCGCCATGGTCGACTACAAGCCGGTCGGCGTCACCGACGTCACCCTCGGCTCGATCGATCTCGCCAAGCAGCCCGCCCATATCGAGGGTCGTGAATTGCGCTTTCGCAAGCTCACCATCGAGCCCGGCGGCATCGTGCCCTGGCACAGCCATGACGACCGCCCCGCGCTGATCTTCGTGCAGCAAGGCGAGATCATCGAATATGCCAGCAACTGCGAAGTGCCGATCACGCACAAGACCGGCGAGATCAGGCCGGAAGTGTTCGGCACCTCGCATTGGTGGAAGAACCTCGGCAAGGAAACCGTCATTCTCTATGTCGGCGACGTTCGCAAGGATCCGAACGACCACAATATGTAACGAGCACTGAACCCACACCAACCGCTCGTTGCCGGATGCGACGCGCCGGGGCCCTCCGTGTTGCCCCGCACGGTCCGGCCGTCGCATCCCCCCTTTCCAAGTCGAGGCCGCCATGACCGACATATCCGCGCAGGAGATGAAATCCGAAGCGATAATGATGGACACGCATTCGCCCGGCGTCGTGTGGCGCTCGGTCATCATCGGCCTCACCGCCTTCCTGACCGTGGTCGACCTGTTTGCGACGCAGGCGATCCTGCCCTCGCTCGCGCGGCATTATCAGGTGACGCCGGCCGCGATGGGCTTTGCGGTCAACGCCACGACCATGGGCATGGCGGCGGCGGGACTCATTGTCGGCTTCTTCAGCCCGCATATCGACCGGCGGCTCGGCATTCTGTTGAGTCTGGCCGTGCTCGCGATCCCGACCAGCCTGCTGGCGTCGGCGCCGAACCTAGCCGTCTTCACGGTACTGCGTATCGCACAAGGCCTATGCATGGCATCGGCCTTTGCGCTGACTCTTGCCTATCTCGGCGAGCAATGCAGCGCGATGGATGCCGGCGGCGCCTTCGCGGCCTACATCACCGGCAACGTCGCCAGCAATCTGATCGGCCGCCTGATCTCGGCCGCGATCGCCGATAGTTTTGGCCTGGCCACGAACTTCTACTTCTTCGCGCTGCTCAATCTCGCCGGCGCGGTGCTGGTCTATTTCACCATCGCGCGGGTCAAGCCGATGCATTCGATGGGCGAAGCGCCTTCGCCACTGGCTGCGATGATCGCACATTGGCGCAGCCCAAAACTTCGCGCCGCCTTCGCCATCGGTTTCTGCATCCTGTTCGCTTTCATCGGCACGTTCACCTATGTCAATTTCGTGCTGGTACGCGGTCCGCTGTCGCTCGGGATGATGGATCTGGGCCTGGTCTATTTCGTCTTCCTGCCCTCGATCGTCACCACGCTTTTGGCCGGCCGGGCCGTGGCGCGATTTGGCACAAGGCCCGCAATCTGGGGTGCGCTTGTGGTCGCGGCGATCGGATTGCCACTGATGCTGTCCACTCACCTGAGCGAAGTTCTTGTTGGGATGGTGCTCGTTGGCGTCGGCACCTTCTTTGCGCAGGCGGCGGCGACAGGGTTTGTCGGCCAGGCCGCGCAGGAAAATCGGGGCGTGGCGAGCGGAACCTATCTCGCCTGCTATTTTGCCGGTGGCCTGATCGGCAGCGCCGTGCTGGGCCAGCTGTTCGATCGATTTGGCTGGAACGCCTGCGTCGCGGGCGTCGGCGCCGCGCTGCTCGTGGCGGCGCTGCTCACTGCCCGCCTCACCCTCACGCCTCAAGCCGGCGCGTCTCCGGCATGATCAGCGCAATCGCCAGGAGGCCCAGCGCCGCGACGCCGGCAAGTCCGAGGAAAGCAACGCTGCTGCCGAACCTGTCGCTTGCGTAACCGGCAAGCACTGTCGACAGCGACGCGCCGATTCCGGTCGCGGTGCCGACAATGCCCTGCGCCAGGTTGAAATGGCCGCTGCCGAAGGCGAGATCGGCGACTGTCAGCGGAATCAGCACGGCGAACACGGCCGCGGTGATGCCGTCAAAGACTTGCACGGCGACCAAAACATAGGGGTCGTGCACCACGGCGAACAACAGGCCGCGAATAGCGAGCGCGGCGAAACCGATCAACAGCAAAGGCCGCCTGCCCCAGGCCTGCGCCCTGGCCCCGACCGTCGGCGACATCAGCGCCACGATCGCCTGCGGCACGACGATGCAGAAAGCGATCAAGACCGGCGCCCATTGGCTCGAGCGCGTGGTCACGATGCCCGCCATCAGCGGCAGCATCGCGGCATTGGCGAGTTGCAGCAGCAACACACAGCCGGCAAAGATCAGCAACGAGCGTTTGCGCACCAGACGAACCACGCTGGTCGCCTGCGGATCGGGCGTCTCGCGAAAGATCGCGCCATGGGCGCGCGCGACGTCGACCTCGCTCTCGCGGATGCGCGACAGCGACAGCAGTGTCGGGATCGCCAGCATGAATGTGACCAGGAACACCGAGCGGCTGGAGACGAGATAGCCGGCGGTTCCCATCACGGCGGCGGCGACGCCGTTGCCGAGCGAGGCAAAGCGCGCATTGCGCCCGAGCCGTTCGCTGATCGCGTGCGGCCCCACGAGACCGAGGCTGATCGCGGCGATCGCGGGCCCCAGCACGCAGCTTGCGACTGCGTGAAATGCAGCCGCCGTCGCCACCACTGGAAAGATCGGCCAAGCGGCGTAAGCCAGCGCTACACCGCCAATGGTCGCGATGGCGAATCCGGCCACCAGCCGCTCGGAGCGCGCGGCATCGACGATGGCGCCGCCCGGCATCTGACCGAGCAAGCCGATCACGCTGCCGATCGACAGCACGAGGCCGATCTGCGACTGCGTCCATTTTTCCGTGGTGAGATAAACCGCGATGAACGGACCGAAGCCGGTCTGCACGTCGGCGAGGAAGAAGATGAACCAGTCCAGCCCGCGCAGGCTCTGCTTCGAAGGACGCGGCCTCTCGCCGGAGGAACCGGACGGAAGCGGCACAACATTGTCCTTGCCGATCGCGCCCCCCTTGCGATCACCATCCCTTCGCTCGTTGAAATGAAATGGGCGCGCGACCAGAATGCCCCTCCTCCCTGCCTAATGATCGTAATCGAAGGGTGAAAGGTTGCCGGCTGCCCCCAGCACCACGATCGGCGTGTCCTCTTTATACTCGGGGGCGGCCGCGACCTGCGCCTTGGTCAATTCCAGCGTGATGCTGTCGCCCTTGTTGTTGACGCGTCCGAAATGCAAAGCGTTCCAATCCACCACGATCTTGCGGCTGCCGACGCCAAGAAAGCCTCCGAAGTCGATCACGGCGGCGCGCACCGTGCCGGTGCGGTCGACGATGATGTCGACGATGCGTCCCATGTCCTCATCCGTAGGGCTTCGGACATCGCGGCCGAGCACGCCGTGCGCTTCCTTGGGCGCGATGACGGTGACCGAGGGCGGCGGCGCCGCTTCTTTGGCCGGAGCAGCCGGCGCCGGTTCCTTTGTTACTGCGGCCGGAGCGACGGGCTGCGGCTCGTTTTCGGCGCGCGGGGCCACAGCCGCCAGCAACAGCAGAAAAAGACTCACCAAGACGACACGGCCGGTTTCACGCATGGCTCTTCTCATAGTTCGGGTGACGTGCCTCAATGTGCGAGCACGATCGACACCTGGACTTGTCCACGCCGGCGCAGCACCTCCATCGACACGTCGTCGCCGTGTCGCCTGACGCAGAGATCGACGGTCGAGGAACCCAATTGCAGCTCGCGCAGGACAACTTCCTTGAGAAAGTTGGGCAGACGCGGATTGCGCAACCGGATTTCCGCGCGTTCGGCATCGAATTCGAGCCCGAGCGCGGCTTCCAGCAGCGTGAACGGCGTGGCGCTGGCCCAGGCCTGTGGCGCGCAAGCGACGGGATACAACGTCGGCCCGCGATGTTTCTCGCGGCGGAAGCCGCAGAAGAGTTCAGGCAATCGCCGCAGGTCCATATAGGTCGCAGCGTCGAACAGCCCCTTGAAGACATGCTCGACCGAATGTTTCAGCCCGTAGCGCGCAAGCCCAAGCGTGATCAGCGCGTTGTCGTGCGGCCAGATCGAGCCGTTGTGGTAGGACATCGGGTTGTAGCGCGCCTCGTTGAGCGCGATGGTCCGGATACCCCAGCCCGTGAAGAAGTGCGGCCGCAAGAGATCGACCGCGACCCTGCGCGCCCGTTCATCCGCGATCATGCCGCTGAACAACAGATGCCCGGCATTCGAGGAGCGCACCCGGCACGGCTCCTTGTTGCCGTCGAGCGCGAGCGCGTAGGTGCCGAGCTCCTCGCACCAGAACATCTCTTCAAAGCGCTGCGCCAACTGATGCGCTTCCATCTCGAGCCGGTGCGCGATCTCGCGCCGGCCGAGCCGCTGCGCGCAGCGCGCCGCCAGCCGCTTGCCGGCAAAGACATAGCCCTGCACCTCGGCCAAAGCGATATTGCCTTCGGCGAGCCTGCCATCGGCATGGAAGATCGCGTCGTAGGAATCCTTCCAGCCCTGATTGCGAAGTCCCTGATCGGTGGCGCGCTGATATTCGACAAAGCCATCGCCATCACGGTCGCCGCAAGTGTCGATCCAGCGCAGCGCCGCCTCGATCGCAGGCCACAGCTCTTCCAGTGTCTCATGATCGCCGGTGCGCTCGCCGTAGAGCCCGGCGAGCAGCACGAACAGCGGCGTCGCGTCGACACTGCCGTAATATTGCGCGAACGGCACTTCGCGCAGCGCCGCCATCTCACCACCGCGCATTTCGTGCAGGATTTTTCCTGGCTCCGCATCGTTGAGCGGGTCGATCGCAGTGGCCTGATAATAAGCGAGCCGCCGCAGCACGCCGCGCGCGACGCGCGGATCGAGCCACAGCATCTGCATCGCGGTGATGATGCCGTCGCGGCCGAACGTGGTGGAGTACCAGGGAATGCCCGCATAGGGATATCGCCCCTGCGGCGTCTCCGTCATCAGCATGTTGAGGTCGGCCATCGAGCGGCACAGCACCTCGTTGAAAATGTTGTTCGAGGTCTCGATGCTGGCACAGCTCTGCGTCAAGCACCGCATCTCGCGGCGATGCGCGAGCAGGCCGGGAAAAAATCGCTTCAGCCTGGGCTCGGCAGGCCGATTGCAGGTGACCGAGACGAACAGCGAGTTCGTCTGATGCGGCTCGAGTTCGCAATGCCAGGTCGCGGCGTTGACCGAGAGCCGCGTCGGCCGCGGATCAAAATGCAGCGAAGTCAGGCGCGAGACGTCGTCGAGTCCGCGGTAGTCCAGGGCGACGTCGGCCGGCCCGAGCAACTGAGCCGAGCCGACGCCGCGGCGCGGGCGTTTCTCGCCGCGCACTTCGAAAAGATCGGCAAAGTCGTTGTCGAACAGGAGCGTGATGTCGAAGCTGGCGCGCCGGTCGCCATGGTTCTGCAATCCGATGCGCTGGTAGGCCGTGCCGCGCCACAGGAAGATCGTGCGCACGATGTGCAGCATGTCCTTCTCCAGCACCAGCCGGCCCTGGTGATAGACGTCGGGATTAGTGAGATCGATGGTCAGCGACGAATTGTCGTCGCGCAGGTTGGAGCCGAGCAGGAGCGGCTGCATGTCGTCGAACACCAGTTGCAGCCTGGCGAGATAGCGGGTGTCGGCATGGAACAGGCCGTCCGTGCCACCGGCGGACGCCCCGATGTCGCCATGGCTGTCGAGCACGATGAAGGTGTCGTCATGCTTGAGCGAGCGCCGCGGCCGGGTCTCTGGCCCCGTCATCGGGATGTAGAACGGCTGCTCCACGGTGAGCTCGACGTCCCGCTCGATGATCTGGCTGACGAGCTCGGCCATGGTAACCTCGCGTGGTGTGCCTACGCGTTGACGGAACGCAATCCGACCAAGTGCTACTACGCGGCGAACTTCGCGAGCCGGCTCATCTCCTGCGTCACCAATTCGCGGTACGGCCCCTGCCCCTGCATCAGCCGGTCCGGCGGGCCATCCTCGATGATCTTGCCGGCCTTCAGCATCACCACGCGATCGAAATTGCGCAAAGTGGTCAGACGATGCGCGATCGCAATCACAGTGCGGCCGCGCATCAGCCGGCCGAGCGCCTCGCGGATCGCTTCCTCCGATTCACTGTCGAGCGCGGCGGTGGCTTCATCGAGCAGCAGTATCGGTGCGTCCTTCAGGAAGGCGCGCGCGATCGCGATACGCTGGCGCTGCCCGCCCGAGACCTTGACGCCGCGATCGCCGACCATGGTATCGAGTCCCTCCGGCAAAGTCTCGACAAAGTCGCAGCGCGCCGCAATCGCCGCACGCAACACTTCGTCATCGCTCGCATCCGGCCGGCCATAGCGGATGTTTTCCCGGATGGAGCGATGGAACAACGAGATATCCTGCGGCACTACCGAAATCGCGTGACGCAGGCTCTCCTGCGTGACCCGCGAAATGTCCTGGCCGTCGATGGTGATGCTGCCCTGCTCGACATCGTAGAAGCGTTGCAGCAGCACAAAGAGCGAGGATTTGCCTCCGCCGGACTGGCCGACCAGTCCGACGCGCTGGCCGGGCTGCAGCCGCAGGCTGAAGCGCTCGAACACTTTCAGCCCGCCGGGATACTGGAAGGAGATGTTGTTGAAGGCAATCGCGGCGCCAGTCTTGACCAGCGGTTCGGCCTCTGGATGGTCGCGCAGGTCATGCGGCTGCAGCAGCGTGGCGATCGCCTCAGTGAGGCGCGCGACATGCTGCGTCACGTCGACCAGGGCGACGGCGAGATCGCGCGTGGCATTCAGGATCGACAGGCCGAGCGTGCAGATCAGCACGACATCGCCCGTGGTGGCGCCACCCTCCTGCCAGAGCCTGATGCCCCAGGCGAGCAGCGCGATGATCAGCGTGACCGTCACCGCCGCATGAGTGAGCCGCAGCTTTTCGAGATATCGCAGGCTGCGGCCGCGCGCGGCCACTTCGCGGTTCACCGTGGCATCGAAGCGGTCGTGCTCGTGGGCGAGCCCGCAGAACGCTCGCACCAGCGGCATATTATTAATGACATCGACCATCTCGCCGTCGACAGCAGCGGCCTTGTTGGCAAAATCGTCATGCAGCGGCTTTCCGGCCGCGGCGAGATGGAACATCGCGATCACCATGCCGCCAGCGATCACGATCAGCCCTGCAGCCATCGGCAGGCTTACGGTTCCAATCAGGCTGATCGCCGCAATTGTGGCGATACACGGCGGCAGCACATTCCAGACGAACATGTTCTCGACCGTAAAGATGGCGTTCGAGGTCGCCGTGATGCGGCTGGTCAGCATGCCCGGCAGACGGTCGGAGAAATAGCTCGGCGCATGGCCGGTGAGATGGCGGAACATGTCCCGCCGGAGATCGCCGGTGACGCTGACAAAGGTGAAACTCGCGACCCAGCTCGCGATCCGCCACAGGAAATTGTCGGACGCGATCAGCGATATGAGCAGAACGAATGCCAGCCATACGCTGGTTGCGTGCTCGGGTCCGGCCGCAAGACTATCGACCAGGAACTTCACGCCATATTGCGTGCCCACCGAGCAGGCAACGGCGGCAACAACGCAACTCAATATCAGAAGATGCGAGAGCGGCCGTTGGCGCAGGTAGCGCAACACAAACGGAAAAGGGCGGTGCGCGTAGCCTGAGAGCTGATCCATGGAAAACCTGTTGGAGAGAGTTGGCGGACTTGGTTGGATTGGGTTCCGCTCTATTGAACGACGCAGCCTTCCACCCGGTTCCGCATCACGCGCGTTTCACGCGCCGCAAGTTTAGGCAGGGATGGTGACGCTTCGAGCGTGATCGCTCGTCATGGCAACATCACGACGCACGCGCGTATGTTGCGAAGAAGTAATTGTCGGCGTCAGGAACTTCGCAGTTGCGGCAACGTTGCATGTCAGGCATTTGCCGGTGCCGACAAGGCCGGGGGGGGCAATTCTTCACATGATCGCGAATAAGGAGATGGTGAGATGCGCATCGCGCAGGTAGCTCCGTTGACGGAGGCTGTTCCACCCAAGCTTTACGGCGGCACCGAGCGGGTGGTGCATTGGTTGACGGAGGAGTTGGTGGCCCTCGGACATGATGTGACGCTGTTTGCGAGCGGGGACTCCCGTACTTCCGCAAAACTTGACGCAACCTGGCCGAAAGCGTTGCGGCTTGATGGCGCGGTGCGCGATCCCAATGCGCTGCATATGGTGATGCTGGAGCGCGTGCGTCAGAAATGTGACGACGAGGAGTTCGACTTCCTTCACTTCCATCTCGACTACTATCCGTTCTCACTATTTTACCGGCAGCCGACCCCGTTCCTGACCACGCTGCACGGCAGGCTGGATCTGCCGGAACATCAGCCGGTGTTCACGACCTTCTCCAAGGTTCCCGTGATCTCGATCTCCAATGCGCAGCGGCGGCCGGTACCGCAGGCGGGCTGGGTGCGCACCATTCATCACGGCCTGCCGGAGAACCTGCTGACGCCACAGCCGGCCAAGCAGGAATATCTCGCCGTGCTCGGCCGCATCGCTCCGGAAAAGGGCGTCGATCGCGCCATCAAGATCGCCATGCGTTGCGGCATTCCGCTCAAGATCGCGGCCAAGGTCGATCGCGCCGACCAGGATTATTACGACCAGCTGATCTCACCGCTGATATCAGGCAATCCGCTGGTCGACTTTATCGGCGAAATCGGCGACCACGAGAAATCGGAATTTCTGAGCGGCGCGAGCGGCCTGCTGGTGCCGATCGACTGGCCGGAGCCGTTTGGCCTTGTGATGATCGAGGCCATGGCCTGCGGCACGCCCGTGATCGCCTATAACCGCGGCTCGGTGCCGGAAATCATCGATGATGGCCTTACCGGCTTCATCGTCGAGGACGAGATCAGCGCGGTGAGCGCTGTTGATCGTCTCTCGAGCCTCGACCGCGGCGCAATCCGCCGGCGGTTCGAGGCACGGTTCACCGCGCGCCGCATGGCGCTCGACTATCTCGCCGCCTATCGCGGCCTGATGGAAAAGGCCGAGCCGAAGATCCGGCTGGTCAGCAGCGCGGAATAATCACGCGGTCGCCGGCTCAGCTTTGCCGAAGCGTTGCTCGTAGGCCTTGATATAGGCCTCGGGCGACGGCCTCAGGTGACGCCGCGAAAGCTCGATCAGCTCGTCGCGGCGCGAGCCGCGCAGTGCCTTGATCATGTCGAGATGGTCGCGGCGCGCGCGGTCGAGGGCTTCCGGAAAGGCATTCGCATAGGAGCGGATGCCGTAGACCTTTTGCGCCAGCAGATCGATGGTCTCGATCAGGCAGGCATTGCCGCACAGGCCGAACAGCGCCTGGTGGAAACGCAGATTGCTGTAGAACACGTTCAGCATCTCGCCCTTGGCGATGGCTACGGCGTGCTCGCGCTGCAGCTCTTCCAGCCGGCTGATGTCGGATGGCGCGACCGGAAACGGAATGATCCGCACCGCCATCACTTCCAGCTCTTCGCGGACGGCGTAGATCTCCGTCACCTCCTCCGGCGTCAGTCCGCGCACCATGGCACCGCGATTGGGAATGCGCTCGACCAGCCCCTTCTTCTCGAGCTCGAACAGCGCCAGACGCACATCGCCGCGATGGGTGCGGAAGAGATCGCTTAGATCCTGCTCGATCAGCCGCTCGCGCGGATGACGCCGGCCGAGAACGATGTCCTCCTCGATGCGCCTGGCGATCAATGCGGCCGCTGCCGGCTCGCGCGCAGGCGCAGCCGTCTCGCGTGATTTCGCCGGCTTGGTCTTTGCTTGCTTGAGCGGCTTTGCGGCCATCGATGCCCTGTTCACAACCCTCGTACCATCAGGCGAAACCTCCGATTGCGATGATAATATTGAAAACTATATTGTAAACAATTTTTAGGCGCGCTACAATCAAGCTCACCATAACAAGCGGACGGCTCGGCCGGATCGCTACCCAGGGGAGGACGGCATGAAGAGCGATGCCAAGCAGTCCGTCGTTGCCAGCAGGATTCTGTCGAAGCGGCCGAGCCGCCGCAAATTCCTCAAGACCGCGCTCGCCGCCGGCGCCTTCGGCGCGGTGCCGCTGCGCGGCTGGGCAGCAGAGCCCGTCAATATCGGCGCACTTTACCCGACCACCGGCAGCATGGCGCAGATCGGCGTCGGCTGTGTCGCCGCGGCAAAACTCGCGGTCGAGATGATCAATGAGGCCGGCGGCATCAAGTCGCTCGGCGGCGCCAAGCTCAACCTCATCATCTCCGACGTGCAGAGTGACACCACGGTGACGCGCACCGAGACCGACCGCCTGATCACTTCCAACAAGCTGTCGGCGATCCATGGCTGCTTCGCCAGCGCGCTGACCCTGATCGCGAGCGAAGTCTGCGAACGCGCGAAAGTGCCGATCATCACCGGTTCGAGCTCGGACCAGCTCAACAAGGGCCGCACCCACACCTTCACGCCGTTCGCGCGCGCTTCGCAATTTGCCAAGGCGCAGCTGCAGATGTCGAAGCTCGTCAGCGACCAGCCCAAGGTCGCGGTGATCTTCGAGAATACCGCCTTCGGCACCTCGACCTCCAACGGGTTGAAGGAGCTCGCGCCGGGCGAAGGCGTCGAGATCGTGATGTTCGAGCCTTATTCGGCCGGCTTCACCGATGCGAGCCCGCTGATCAACAAGGTCAGGGCGTCCGGCGCCAACGCCCTGTTCTCGGTGTCCTATCTCAACGACCTCATCCTGATCGTGCGCACGGTGAAGCAGGTCGGCCTCAACATCGCCATCAACGGCGGCTCCGGCGGCTTCGTCATCCCGGATTTCTACAAGAATGTCGGCAAGCTCGCCGAGGGCCTGCAGGGCGTCGCGCACTGGAATCACGACATGGACGACAATGCGCAGAAGGTGAACGCCGAATACAAGAAGCGCACCGGCGATTTCCTGTTCGAATATGCCGGCGGCCTGGTGGCGCAGACCTACATGATCGCGGATGCGCTGGAGCGCGCCGCGTCCACCGATCCGCAGAAGGTCCGCGAGGCGTTGTCGACGCTCGACGTCTCCTCCGGCTTTGCGGCGATGGCGCCGGGCGGCAAGGTGAAGTTCGGTCCTGACGGCAAGAACGTCTACGGCCGTCCCGTCGGCGTGCAGTGGCAGAATGGCGACCTCGCCAGCATCTTCCCGAAGGAAGATGCGCGCGCGCCGCTCTTGAAGACCTGAGCCGCGGAACATCCAGATGCTGGAGACAGTAGTCCAGGCCGTCATCAACGGCCTGCTCATCGGTGGTATCTACGCGCTCGTCTCTATCGGCGTGACGCTGATCTTCGGCGTGGTGAAGATCGTCAATTTCGCCCAGGGCGAATTCGTGATGATCGGGATGTACATCAGCTTCTTCCTGTTCAGTTACTTTGGCATCGATCCCCTGCTCTCGCTGTTCATATCGATGCCGGTGCTGTTCGTGATCGGCGCGGCGGTCCAGCATTTCCTGATCCGCCGGGTGCTGGGACCGAACGACATGCCGCAGATCTTCCTGACCTTTGCGCTGTCGATGCTGCTGCTCAATCTCTCGCTGCTGCTGTTCTCGGCGAATTACCGCACCGTCCACACCTTCTACTCCGATGAAGCGTTCCATATCGGCGGGCTGTATATCCCGGTGGCAAAACTGATCGCCTTCGTCGTGGCGATGGCGCTCAGCGGCGCGCTCTGGGTGTTCCTGCACACCACCGATCTCGGCAAGGCGATGCGCGCGGCGTCGCAAAAGCCCGATGTCGCGGTCCTGATGGGCATCAATCCGAACCGGGTGTTCGCGGTCGCTTTCGGTGCGGCGCTGGCGCTGGCGGGCGCCGCGGGTTCGCTCTTGATGCCATTTTATTCGGCCTATCCCTTTGTCGGCCAGGTGTTCGTGCTGATGGCGTTTGTCGCGGTCGTGCTCGGCACGCTCGGCAATGTCGTCGGCGCGCTGGTCGCGAGCCTGATGATGGGGGTGGCCGAGTCGCTCGGCATCCAGTTCGTCGGGGCCGATTCCGGCTTGATCGTGGTGTTCGCGATGCTGCTGCTGACGCTGGCGTTCAAGCCTAACGGCCTGGGCGGCGGGAGGGTGCGCTGATGCACGGCTCTTCCTTCAAGATCGCTACGCTGATCGTGCTTGCCATCGTATTGCTGGCGCTGCCGCAGGTGGTGAAGAGCTCGTTTGCGATCGACATCTTCATCCGCATCCTCCTGTTCTCCTTCATCGGCGTCGCCTGGAACCTGATGGGCGGCTATGCCAAGCAGCTCTCGCTCGGGCACGCCGCCTATTTCGGGCTTGGCGCCTATACCTCGACCATCATGCAGGTTGATTTCGGCATCTCGCCCTGGATCGGCATGATCGCGGGCGGCGTGGTCGCTGCCATCGCGAGCCTGCCGATCGGCTGGCTCTGCTTCCGCCTGCGCGGCCCCTATTTCACCATCGCCACGATCGCGACCGCGCAAGCCTTGATGCTGATCTTCCTGAAGTTCCGCGATCTGGCGTGGGGTGCGGAAGGCACCACCATCCCGAATCTCGGCAGCGCGCCGTTGATGCTGCAGTTCGAGACCAAGGCCTCCTATTATTATGTCGTGCTCGGCCTGCTCGCGCTGGGGCTCATCATCACCTACAAGATCGAGCAGTCCTGGATGGGCTATTACCTCGTCGCCATCGGCGAGGATGAGGATGCGGCCGAGGCGGTCGGCGTCAACGCGCCGCGGATCAAGCGCGACATCTACATGATCAGCGCTTTTCTCACTGCGCTGGCCGGCACCTTCTATACCCAGTACATCTACTTCATCGACCCCCAGACCGCCTTCAGCTTCAACATCTCGATCGAGGCGGCGCTGGTATCCATCGTCGGCGGCATCGGCACGCTGTGGGGGCCGGTGGTCGGCACCGTACTGCTGGAGACCACCTCGGCGCTGCTGCAGAGCTGGCTCGGCTCGACCACCGGCGGCATCCAGCTCACGGTTTACGCGCTGATCCTGATGGCCATCATCCTGTGGCGGCCAACCGGGTTGATGGGCCTTGTGAATGAATTCCTGCAACGGCGCCGCGAGCGGCAGAAAAAGCCCGCGCGTACGAGGACCGCGCCATGACCGACGCACTCGTCGTCAAGGGCCTGAGCAAGCGCTTCGGCGGCCTGCGCGCGGTGCAGGACGTCAGCTTCACTGTGAAGGAAAACGAGACACTGGCGCTGATCGGCCCGAACGGCGCCGGCAAGACCACGAGCTTTCATCTCATCACCGGCTTCCACAACGCCGATTCCGGTTCGGTGCAGGCATTCGGGCAGGAGATCGTCGGCCTGAAGCCGCACGACGTCTGTGCACTCGGCCTCGCCCGCACCTTCCAGGTGGCAAAGCCCTTTGGCGCGATGACGGTGCTCGCCAATGTCATGACCGGCGCCTTCCTGCGCGACCGTCATGTCGCGGCTGCGCGCGAGCAGGCGCTCGAGGTGATCGAGTTCGTCGGTCTCTCCGCGCGTGCGCAGACGGCGGCAAAGGACCTCACCACCATCGACCAGCGCCGGCTGGAGATGGCGCGCGCATTGGCGACGCAACCAAAAATCCTGTTGCTCGATGAAGTGATGGCAGGCCTCAACCCGGCGGAGATCGACCAGGCGGTGGCGCTGGTTGGAAAACTCTCGGCGCGCGGGCTCACCATCGTCATCGTCGAGCACGTGATGCGCGCGATCATGGCGGTGGCACGCCACATCGTGGTACTCGACCACGGCCAGAAGATCGCCGAGGGCGCGCCAAAGGAGATCGTGGAAAATCCGGAAGTGATCCGCGCCTATCTCGGCTCCTACGTCCACACGCCTCCGCCTGGAGGCGCCCATGCTTAAGCTTTCCGGCGTCAGCGCCGCCTACGGCTCCGTCCCCGCCATCACCAACGTCTCGATCGAGATCGGCGAAGGCGAAGCCGTTGGATTATTGGGTGCCAATGGCGCCGGCAAGAGCACGACGCTGCGTGCGATCTCGGGGCTGGTGAAGCTATCGACCGGCAGCGTCACCTTTGCCGGCACCGATCTTAAAACGCTGCCGCCCTATCGCATTCCCGAGCTTGGCATCGCCCACGTCCCCGAAGGGCGGCAGGTGTTTCCCGAAATGACCGTGCAGGAGAATCTGGAGATCGGCGCCTTCGTGCCGAAGGCGAAGGCCGAACGGGCGCAGACCATGGAGCTCGTCTACGGCATTTTCCCTCGCCTCGCCGACCGTCGCAAGCAACTCGCGGGCACCATGAGCGGCGGCGAGCAGCAGATGCTCGCGGTCGGCCGCGGATTGATGCTCAAGCCACGGCTGTTGATGCTGGACGAGCCGTCGCTGGGCCTGGCACCGGTCATGACCGACGTCACCTTCGACAAGATCGGCGAGATCCACAAGATGGGTACGGCGATCCTGCTGGTCGAGCAGAATGTCAGCCGCGCGCTGTCGCTGGTGCAGCGCGCTTATGTGCTGGAAAGCGGCAACGTCATCATGCACGGCTCGAGCAGCGAGCTCGCCAACAACAAGCAGGTGCAGGCGGCGTATCTGGGAATTTAGTCGCACTGCGCCGTAGCCACCGTGTTTCTTGCGCGAGAATAATGGGCACGCGGAGCCCGTCATCGGGCGGCGCTTCGCGCCGACCCGTTGGCTTTGCCTGCCCTACGAAGCCGCGTTCACGACCCTTTCGATCCATGCCGCCGTTCGCCGGGCGTCATGTCGAATTGCACGCGGAATGCCCTGTTGGCGTCGCTGTCAACTCTTCGTGAAATCAATGCGTCCGCACGCTGAGCAGAGCCATCGTGATGCGATCCGCAATGACGGCATCAGGAGACGCCCAGGGGACGCCGCGATGCTAGCACCGGCGGCACGGGGCTGACGCGCGAAATGCTGCTTCACCCGGCGCAGCTTGGAGAATTTGAACATGCGTTTTAATCGAGACGACGCCCTTGCATTGGTCCTCATCATTTCCGGCGGAGCGCTGGCGCTGGCGCAAACCGACACCGGCGGCGCCGTGGTGATCACGCCGGCCGAGATAAAATGGTCAGCCCAGGGCACCTACGCCCAGCGCGGAATGGAGCAACTCAATCTGATCGGCGACCCGGCTAAGCCGGGACCCTACACATTGCGCCTCAAATTCCCGAAGGGATACAAGATTGCGCCGCACACGCATCCGGATGCCCGCGAGGTGACGATCCTCTCGGGTACCTTTGCAACCGGCTATGGTGACAAGTTCGATGAGGCCAAGCTGAAAGTGCTGCCGGCCGGCAGCTTTTACACCGAACCGGCCAACGTGCCTCACTATATCGAGATCAAAGAAGACGTCGTCCTCCAGGTGAGCGGGACAGGCCCGAGCAGTCGAAGGTTTGTCGATGCCGCTGACGCTCAAAAGTAGCCGGCCGCGGACGAAGACAGCCTAGATTGCCATCGTCCGCTTCGGCTCGACGATCTCGAACATCCGCGGAAACTCGTCCATCAGGCTCATCAGCTCGGCGAGCGGCATCGCGTCGCCGGAAAGCTTGACCTTCCCGGCCGCGACGGCTTCCGGAAAGCTGGTCTGCTTGGCGATCACCTCATCCAGTGTGGAGCGAGCGAGCGTGAAACTCGCGTCCGCGTTCGCGGCCTGCACGCCTTCGGTATAGGTCAGCGCGGAATTTTCGAGATTGAGCACGAACGTCTCACCGGTGTCGGTAAAATTCCAGTTCAGCACGATGTGCTTGCCTTCCGCCTTCGGCCCGTTGAGGCGGACGCCGAGCACGTCCCAGAGTTGCTCGGTGCGGAGCGCGGCCAGCGTCTCGCGCGGCATCGGCGGGCGCGGCGGCGCTTTGGGCATGCCCTGCCGCAGCTCCTGCGCGCCGAACAGATAGGCGTTGCGCCAGGTCGAGCTTTCGGCGGCATAGCCGAGTTGCTCGAAAGTGTCGGCCAGCATCGCACGCGCCTTGTCATTGCCCGGCTCGGCGAAGACGAGGTGGCTCAGCGCCTGCGCGACAAAGCGGAATTCGCCCTTGTCGAAATCCGCCCTCGCGCGCGACAGGATCGCCTCGGCGCCGCCCATATACTCGACATATTTCTTGCCTGAGGCCACCGGCGGCAGCGGATCGAGATTGACCGGGTTGGCGTCATACCAGCCGAGATATTTCTGATAGATCGCCTTCACGTTATGCCGGATGTGGCCGTAATAGCCGCGGCCGTGCCAGGCGCCCTCCAGGCTCTCCGGCAGGCGGATGGTTTCTGCGATCTCGGTCGCGGTCAGGCCGTGATTCATCAAGCGGATGGTCTGGTCATGCGCGAACTTGTAGAGATCGCGCTGCTGGCGGATCATGGTGTCGATCCGCTCCCTGCCCCACACCGGCCAATGATGCTGGCCGCACATGGCTTCCGCCTTGCCGGCCCACATCTTCAGCGCCTCGTTGAGGTATTTCGACCAGGCCAGCGCATCGCGTACATCGGCACCGCGGAACGGCAGCAGGTTGTGGAAATTATGCGTGCAGTTTTCCGCGAGGTTGAGCAGCTTGTAGCGCGGCACATAGAAATGCATTTCCGCCGGCGCTTCGCTGTTCGGCGCCATCTGGAATTCGAACTCGACACCATCGATGGTGCGCTTGTCGCCGGTCGCCATGATGAGATCGGTCGGCCGCAGCAGCGCTACCGATCCCGCCGCCATCGACTTGCCGAGCCCGCAATCGACCTGCCCGCGCACGCCCTTGGCGAGGAACGGCCCGAACTGGTATTGCGCGCGGCGCAGCATCGCTGGCCCTGCGATGATGTTCTCCGAGACCGCATGCTCCATGAAGAGGTTCGGCGCGATGATCGGTACCTTGCCGCTCGCCAGCATCTCGTCGTCGAGCACGCCACGCGCGCCGCCCCAATGGTCGGTGTGCGTGTGGCTGAAGATCACGGCGACGACAGGCCTCTCACCGCGGTGCTTGAAGTAAAGCTCCATTGCCGCACGCGCACCCTCGATCGAGGTCAGCGTGTCCAGCACGATGACGCCGCTGTCGCCTTCGATCAGCGTCATGTTGGCGATGTCGAGCCCGCGCACCTGGTAGACGCCGGGCACGACCTCGAACAGCCCGTGCTGCATGTTGAGCCGCGATTGACGCCACAGGCTCGGATTCACGGTCGGCGGCGCCTCGGCTTCGGAGAGGAAGCCATAGGGCTCGAGACTCCAGACCACGCGGCCCGACGCCGACATGATCCTGGCGTGTTCGATGGTGCCGAGGAAGCCGCGCGCGGCATCGTCGAAATCCGCGATGTCGGAAAACGGCAGAGCCTTTAGCATGGCTTGCTGCTGTGCGATCACGGAGGGCGATGCTTCCTTGGGAATTTCGTTGCTGGCAATATCGGTCACTTCTCGATCCTCCCTGCCCGACGGTCGATCACTGCGGTCGGTTGCTATAGAGGGATTATGAGAGTGTGGTTGCCAGGTCAAATGCTATAGGCGGCCGCGCCGACGCGCGCTCCGGAATCACGGCCTTCGGCGGTCACTTCTTCACCTTGCTCGCATCCATCTTGATCGAAATATCCAGCATCTTTGTCGAAAACGCCGTCTGCACGTCGAACGGCTTCTCCATGCCGAGATAGGTCTGCACCAGCTCGTAATCCTTCTTCATGCGCTCGCCGTCGATCCAGCCCAGCGCCTTGGTCGTGGTGAACTCGTCCGTCATCAGATATTTGATGCGCTCCCACTGCCGCTCCTGGTTCTCCTTGTCGAGACCCGAGACATTGTCGAGCAGCGCCTTCAGGCACGGCGCCACGTCGGCAACGCAGGCGGCATAGGCCTTCTGCGCGATTTTCACGAACTCCTCGACCAGCTTCGGGTTCTTCTCCAGATAGGCGCCGTTGACGATGAGCGAATTGCCGTAGGGGTTGAGCCCGATGTCCTTCCAGTTGACATAGCCGAGGTCGCTCCCGAACTCGATCACCTTCAGATCGTGCTCGTTGTAGAAGTCGCTGATGATATCGGTGGTGTGGCTCTTCAGCGCCGCGATCTTCGCGGTCGGACCGACATTGACGAAGTTCACGGAGTCCGGCGCGATGCCTGCCGCTTTCGCAAAGGCCGGTCACATCACCCGCGAGGCGTCGCCGGGCGGATTGCCGATCTTGTGACCGGGGAAATCCTTCGGCCCGTTCACGCCATAGCTCTTCAGCCAGTAGAAGGTCTGCCCGGTATTGGCATAGATGCTCATCAAAGCTACGACGTCGGCGCCCTTGCTTTTGGCGACCAGCATGGTGGCGAGATCGGCGATGCCGAAGGGCGAGCCGCCGGAGCCCACCTTGAGCGAGGACACGCCGGAGCCCTTGCCGGTCTCGATGGTGAGGTCGATGCCGGCCTTCTCGTACCAGCCCTGTGCCTTGGCGTAATAGAACGGCGAATGGTCGGCGGTCGGCGTCCAGTTCAGCATCAGACTGACGGACTCGGCCGCAGCAGCAGGAGCGGCCGGCACAACAAGCGCAAACGCCAATCCCAAGGTCAGTCCGAAGGACCCGGCGCATTTCATGGCAACGCTCCCTTTTGCAAGGCGGACTTGTCGATCGCTTCCCGCGACGCTACCAATGCAACAGCGACCCGCTCTACTTGTCAACTGTTTGGTTGGAAATGCCCGAAAGACGAGCAAACGGCATCAAGCCGCAGCGTCGCAATCCCGAGGTGACGCGGCAGAAGCTGCTCGCCGCCGCCCGGCGCGAATTCGCCGACAGCGGGCTTGCCGGCGCGCGGGTCGACGAGATCGCGGCGCGGGCCGGCGTCAACAAGCAGCTGGTCTATCATTATTTCGGCGACAAGGATTCGCTTTATCTCGCCGTGCTGGAATGGGTCTACGAGGAAATCCGGGCGCAGGAGCGCAAGCTCAACCTGGAGGGATTGCCGCCCGAGCGGGCGATCTGCAAGCTGATCGAGAGCTCGTTCGATCACCTCGACGCCCATCCGGATTTCATCGTGCTGCTGAATGACGAGAACCGCGGTGGCGCGCGCCACGTGAAGGGCTCACGCCGGCTGGAAGCCATGCACTCCCCTCTCGTCAGCATGGTCGACAAGATCCTGAAACAGGGCGTGCGCGAGGGCGCCTTCCGACGCGGCGTCAACCCGGTGCATCTCTACATCTCGATCGCGGGCTTGAGCTATTTCTTCTTCTCCAACACGCCGACCCTGTCGGCGATCTTCGGCACGGATCTGAGCCGCCCGGCCGCCAAGCGCGCCCGCCGCAAGCATGTGGTCGACCTGGTGCTGCAGGCGCTGCGGCCTTGATTCAGGCCGTCATTGCGAGGAGCGAAGCGACGAAGCACTCCATGGTTCATCGCGCGGTGTGATGGATTGCTTCGCTTCGCTCGCAATGACGGGGGTTGGGACCTTCTCTCATTAATCAACCAGGTGGTTGAAACGCACGGCGCGACGCGGTAGGTTCGGATGGGGACAAGAGAAGGAGCAGACGGTGGCGGGTGACGGAGGAGGATCGGCAAGGTCGATCGCGATCATCCTGGTCGTCCATCTCGCCGTGATCGTGCTCTGGCAGCTCGCGGTCGACACCTTTCACGTGCCGAAGTTCATCCTGCCCTCGCCGCTCGCGGCCTTGAGCACGCTTGGCTATGCCAAATATGCCTGGGTCTCGAACCTGCTTGTGACCGCGCTCGAAATCCTCGGCGGCTTCGCGCTCGGTGCGCTCGTCGGCGTCACGCTGGCGCTGATCTTCACCTGGTCGCGGGCGATCGCCCTCATTTTGCTGCCGCTGTTCGTGACGCTGAACATGATCCCGAAAGTGGCGATGGGCCCGCTGGTCATCGTCTGGTTCTCCTACGGCATCTTCGCCAATATCCTGATCGCCTTCTCGATCTGCTTTTTCCCGATCCTGCTCACCACCGCGCGCGGGCTCTCCGAGGTCGAGCCCGACCTGCTCGATCTCGTCAAATCGCTGCGCGGCTCGCGCTGGACGTTGTTTCGCAAGATCCAGCTGCCGGGCTCGCTTCCTTACGTGTTTTCCGGGATGAAGGTCGGCGCGGTCCTCGCGGTCGCCGGCGCCATCGTCGGCGAGTTCATCGCCTCTGACCGCGGCCTCGGCTATCTCATGATCCAGGTGCAGTCCGCGCTCGATACGCCTGCCATGGTGATGGCGGTGGTGCTGCTGACCTTGCTTGGCGTCGCCCTTTACGGCCTGGTGCTCGGTCTCGAACGGCTGTTCGTGGTCCGCGACATCCGGCTGCAATAAGAAGCCAGGGAAGAAACATGCTGCTTTCGCGCGACAATCTGCCGGAGACCATCGAGGATATCGCTGCGCTCGACGAACTCTTGTGCCGGCCGAGCCAGGCGCTGATCGACGATCTCAAGAAGGCCGACGGCGACATCATGATTCTTGGCGTCGGCGGCAAGATGGGGCCCACGCTGGCGGGGCTTGCCAAGGCCGCTGCACCGGACCGGAAAGTGATCGGCGTCGCACGCTTCTCCGAGCCCGGTGTGAAGGAATGGCTCGAGGCGCGCGGCATCGAGACCATCAATTGCGACCTTTTGAACGAGGCCGCCATCAAGGCGTTGCCGAAATCGCCGAACATCATCTTCATGGCCGGCAGAAAATTCGGCGCCGAAGGCAATCTGGCGCTGACCTGGGCGATGAATTCGCATGTGCCGGCGCTGGTTGCGCAGGCGTTTCCAAGCTCGCGCATCGTCGCGTTCTCGACCGGCTGCGTTTATCCCTTCGTGCCCGTCGACGGCAAGGGCTCCGACGAGGGCATGGCGCCCAATCCACCCGGCGAATATGCGCAATCCTGCGTCGGTCGCGAGCGCATGTTCGAATATTTTTCGGAACAATTCAAAGCGCCGGGCCGGCTGTTCCGCCTCAACTATGCGATCGACATGCGCTACGGCGTGCTACATGACATCGCTACAAAAGTGCTGACGGGCAAGCCGATCGACGTCAACCTCGGCCATGTCAATTTCATCTGGCAGGGCGACGCGTCGGCGCAGGCGCTGCGCTGTCTCGCGCATTGCACGACGCCGACCTCACCGATCAATGTCAGCGGTCACGAGATCCTCGCCGTGCGCGATCTCGCCGCGCAAATCGGCAATCTGTGCGGCAAAGAGCCGGTGATCGTCGGCAAGGAAGAGCCAACGGCATGGCTGACGGACACGTCGCAGGCGGTGAAACTGTTCGGCCGGCCGATTGTCGATACCACGCAACTGATCAAATGGACCGCGGACTGGGTGTCGCGGTCGATGCCGAGCCTGGGCAAGCCGACGAAGTACGAGGTGCGCGATGGAAGATACTGAACATCTCGCCATCGACCAGCTTGACGCCAGCGATGCCGCCGGCGGGCTGAAGCTGTCGGCCGAAGCGCACTGGAACCAGACCGAAGACGACTGGCGCTTCTTCCTCACCAGGGGCATCGTATTCGGCACGCGAGACTGCAGGGGCGCTCTGGTCGCGACCGCGGCGCTGTTGCCCTACACCGAGCGCGACGGCTGGATCAGCATGGTGCTGGTCACCGAAAGCTTCCGGCGGCGCGGGCTGGCGACGCGACTGGTCGACACCTGCCTCACCACCGCAACAAAACTCGGGCTCACCGCTTGGCTCGACGCGACACCGGCGGGCGCGCAGGTCTACGGCCCGCTTGGTTTCACGCCGACCATCCAGTTGCGGCGGCTGCGTCTTGCCAACCCAACGGCTTCGGGCACGGCCGCATCACCGCCGGCCGGCAAGATCAACGAGTTCCTCACCTGCGACATCAGCGCCATGGGTTTTGGTCGCCGCGCCCTGCTGCAGGAGTTGAGCGGGCGTCCCGCTTCGCGCCTGCTCTCGATTGGCAACGCCATGGCGCTGGTCCGCGACGGCCGCACCGCGCGGCATGTCGGGCCGCTGTTTGCCGTCAATCCAGCGCATGCGCTTGCGATGGTGCGCGACATCGCAGCCAGCGAGAACGGTCCGCTGCTGATCGATGCCGTTGCCACGCAGGACGTATTCCTGAAGGGGCTCACCGACGACGGCTGGACCCACGAGCGGCCGTTCCAGCGCATGCGCTTTGGCCGCGCGACAAGTGAGGCGGCGGAGCTTCCGTTTGCCGTCGCCGGCCCGGAATTTGGATAGAGAGTCCTGACCATGCACCACAGCGAGATCAAATCCGAGGTGCGGCGCCTGATCGCCGACGGCACGGTGCTCCCTGCACATCCGCTCGCGCTCGACGCTGATCGCAAGCTCGACAAGGTCCATCAGCGCGCGCTGACGCGCTATTACATCGACGCTGGCGCCGGCGGCCTTGCGGTCGGCGTCCACACCACGCAATTCGCGATCCGCGACGTCGGCCTGTACCGGCCGGTGCTGGAACTGGCGGCAGAGACCGCCGCGAACTGGACCAAGCGGCCGCTGGCGCTGGTCGCCGGCCTTGCCGGCCCCACACAGCAGGCGGTGAGCGAAGCCAAGATCGCACTTGGCATCGGCTATCACGCCGGCCTGCTCAGCCTCGCCGCAATGAAATCGGCCAGCGAAGACGAGATCATCGCGCATTGCCACGCGATCGCGAAGAAAATTCCACTGGTCGGCTTCTATCTGCAGCCGGCGGTCGGCGGCGTGATCCTGAGCGCGAATTTCTGGCGACGCTTTGCCGAGATCGACAACGTCGTGGCGATCAAGATCGCACCGTTCAACCGCTACCGCACCCTCGACGTGCTGCGTGGCGTCCACGCAGCCGGCGCGCTCGACCGCATCGCGCTCTATACCGGCAATGACGACCACATCCTGCTCGACCTCACGCTGCCGTTCGATTTGCGCGACAAGGGCGTGACCACGCGAACCCATATCCGCGGCGGCCTGCTCGGACACTGGTCGGTATGGACGCAGGGCGCCATAAGACAGTTCGAGACCTGCAAGGCTGCGCGCAACAAGCCGAGCGTGCCGGCCGACCTGCTCGCGCTCGATGCCCGCGTCACGGATTGCAACAGCGCTTTCTTCGATGTCGCCAACGACTTCCACGGCTGCATCGCCGGCTGCCACGAGGTGCTGCGGCGCCAGGGTCTCATGGAAGGCATCTGGTGCCTCGATCCGAACGAGGGGCTGAGTCCCGGGCAGATCGAGGAGATCGACCGCGTCTATAACGAGCACGCCGACCTCAACGACGACGACTTTGTCGCCACGAACCTGCAGAAATGGCTGGCATGACGGCGGGCCAGCCCTTCATCCGCCTGCGCAACGTTCGCAAGGTCTACCGGACCGGCGGCCAGGAATTCCTCGCGGTCTCCGACGTCACCATGGATGTGCAGGAGGGCGAGCTGGTGTCGCTGGTCGGCCCGTCCGGCTGCGGCAAGACCACGGTCCTGAAGATTCTCGCAGGCCTGCATGGCGCCGATGGTGGCACTGTAGAAATCGGCAATGCGACAACGCCGTTCGATCCCGGGCGCGACATCGGCATGGTGTTCCAGCAGGCGCTGCTCCTGAAATGGCGCACCGTCCTCGACAATGTGCTGCTGCCCGCCGAAATCGTCGGGCTGCCGATGAAGGCGGCACGCGCGCGGGCGCGCGACCTGCTCAACCTCGTCGGGCTCTCCGGCTACGAGGACAAATATCCGCAGCAGCTTTCCGGCGGCATGCAGCAGCGCACCGCGATCGCGCGCGCCTTCATCCACGATCCCAAATTGATCCTGATGGACGAGCCGTTCGGCGCGCTGGACGCGCTGACGCGCGAACAGATGAACCTGGAGATGCTGAAAATCTGGCGCGAGAGCGGCAAGACCATCCTGTTCGTCACCCACTCGATCCAGGAAGCAGTGTTTCTCGCCTCGCATTGCGCGGTGCTGACCGCGGGACCTGCGCGCATGGCCGAATATTTCCCGATCGAATTGCCGCTTCCGCGCGCGCTGCCGATCAAGACGACGGATGAGTTCGGCGCCTATGCCCGCCGTATCTATGCGAGCCTGGGGCTCGGCGCGAGCGCGTAAAACGGGACGAGATTAGGTTGGCCTGACGCTGAGGTGATGGTGCAGCTCTCCCCTTGTGGGAGAGGCGTAGGCCGCCTTCGGCGGCCGTTTTGAAGAACGCCGAAGCGAAGCTTCGGCTATGTCGCATCGAAAGATGCGATCCGGGTGAGGGGTTTGTCTCCGCCCGGCCAACTCCTGATCGTACCCGCGGATGCATACCCCTCATCCGGCGCTTCGCGCCACCTTCTCCCACAAGGGGAGAAGGTACGGAGTTCGCGACGGCGATATTACGGATGAAGGCGCCCCTGTTCTCTGAAGCCATGTTCGCTTCCCTACGTAACCAGCGCGCCGCCGTCGAGATAGACGGTCTGGCGCCGGCCGACCGCGTGTTCGCGCTGCAACGGGGCGCGGTGTTCCACGAGGGACCGGCTCAACCGCTGTTGACCGATCTCGACTATCGCAAGAAAATCCTGTGGCTTTGATGCGGGAGGTTTCGATGCGACGGATGATAGGAGTGGCGCTGGCGACGGTCTTGTGGGCCGGTCACGCGAGAGCTGCCGAGAGCAGCATTACCATCGCGGTCTTCACCAAGAACACGACCAACCCGGCCTATTCCGCCTTCCGCCTCGCGGCCGACCAGATCGGGCAATTGACCGGTGCAAAAATCCAGCACTTCGTGCCGAGGCAGCCCGACAATATCGACGAGCAGACGGCGATGGTGGAGCAGGTGCTGAAGCAGCGTCCCGACGCGGTGGTGTTCATCCCCGTCGACGATGTCGCCATGGTCGACCCCGTCAAGAAGCTCAACGACGCCGGCATTCCCATCGTGCTCGCCTCGAATCCCCTGCCCGGCCGGTTCGTCACCTATGTCGGCGCCGACGATTTCAGGATCGGCCACGAGGAGGCGCGCTACCTCTTCGACAAGCTCGGCGGCAAGGGCAAGATCGTCATCCTCGAGGGCACCGCAGGCGCACCGACCAACCGCGAACGCCTGCGCGGCTACAAGCAGGCGCTTTCGGAGACACCGGGCATCGAGGTGCTCGCCTCCGCCGCCGGCAATTACCAGCAGGCGGACGGCAAGCGGGTGATGGCGGGCTTCCTGAAGGATTATCCGCAGATCGATGCGCTGCTGTCGGCCAATGACAGCATGGCGCTCGGCGCGCTGCAGGCGATGAAGGAGGCCGGCCGCTCCATGACCGTGATCGGCATCAACGGCACCCTGCCGGCGGTGAAAGAGATCGAAAGCGGCAATATCCTCGCCACCGTCGACTTCAACATGTTCAAGATTGGCTGCGCCGCGACGCTCGCCGCCGTGCGCTATCTCCACCACGAGGCGCTGCCGGACAAGGTCATGCTGCCGGCGGAAGTCATCGACAAGAGCAACTACAAGGCCTGGCTGGTGCCGGTGGAGCAGCGCGCCTGCCCGGATTGGGCGGCGCTGGTGCAGTAAGTGAGTTCCCTCTCCCCGCTCTTGCGGGGAGAGCGTTAGGGTGAGGGGCTGCCTCCGCGGATACGGTGAGAGTTGAACTCGCGGAGAGTCCCCTTCACCCGGCGCGCTTTTCCTCTCCCCGCAAGCGGGGCGAGGTGAAGAGTCCTTCACGGCCCGACCTTGCTTGCGTCCATCTTGATGGCGGGATCGAGCAGCCTGGTGGTGAACGCCGTCTCCAGCGCGAACGGCTTTTCGATGCCGAGATAGGTTTTCACCAGCTCGTAATCCTTCTGCATCCGGCCCTGGTCGATCCAGCCGAGCCCCCTGGTGGTCGTGAACTCGTCCGTCATCAGTTCCTTGATGCGCCGCCACTGCAAAAGCTGCTCCTCGCGGTCGAGGCCAGAGACCTGTTCCAGCAACACCTTCAGGCACGGCTCGAAATCGGCGACGCAGGCCGCATAGGCCTTTTGCGTGATGCGCACGAAATCCTCTGCAAGCTTCGGATTTCTCTCCAGAAAAGCGCCATTGACGATGATCGAATTGCCATAGGAGTTGAGCCCGATCTCCTTCCAGTTCAGCGAGCCCAGATCGCTGCCGAATTCCCTGAGCTTGATGTCATGCGAATTGTAGAAGTCGCTGATGATCTCGACCGCAAGGCTCTTGAGCGCCGCCGACTTCGCGGTCGGCCCGATATTGACGAAGGACACCGAGTCCTCGGCCAAGCCAACGGCCTTGGCAAAGGCCGGCCACATCACCCGTGAGGCGTCGCCGGGCGGATTGCCGATCTTGCGGCCGGCGAAATCCTTCGGTCCGTTCACGCGGCTGCTTTTCAGCCAGTAGAAGGTCTGGCCGGTATTGGCGTAGATGCTCATCAGCGCCACCGCGTCGGCGCCCTTGCTGCGGGCGACCAGCATGGTGGCGAGATCGGCGATCCCGAAGGGGGCCGCGCCCGAGCCGACCTTGAGCGCGGAGACCGCCGAGCCCTTGCCGACTTCGATCGAGAGATCGATGCCGGCCTTTTCGTACCAGCCCTGCGATTTCGCAAAATAGATCGGCGAATGATCCGCGGCCGGAGTCCAGTTCAGCACCAGGCTGACGCTTTGGCCGGCCTGCGCCGTGCCGGCCGACAGCACGACGCCAAACGCCAGCGCGGCAATTCCTAGAACTCTCAACGCTACGCTCCTGTTTGCGCTAATCGTACGACGCTGCGCCGGCGTCGCGATAGGCCCAGCAGGCCTCTTTCGGCAGGCAAATCGGCGTCTCGACGCCGACCGCATGGCGCGCGGCGGTGCCGAGCTCCAGCGCCTCGAGCCGGTGGCCGAACAGGTCGATGTCATAGACCGTCTGCGTGCCCTGGTAGCGGCGATCGGTGACAACAGCGGTGAAGGAATTGCCGGCGCCGGTCCTGCCAAGCGCGATGTTTTCCGGCCTAAGCGCAATCCGCACCTTTTCGCCGATCTCGAGCGCATGCACCAGCGCCGCCTCGCCGCGCCGGCCATCGCCGAAATCGACCACACCGAACTTCCCGTTGCGCTCAATCAATGTGCCGGCGAGCTCGTTGGTGGCGCCGGTGAAGTTTGCGACAAACAGGTCCGCGGGCCGGTTATAGATCTCGTCCGGTGAGCCGATCTGCAACAGCTTGCCGTCGCGCATCACGCCGATGCGGTCGCCGAGCACGACCGCCTCGGCCTGGTCGTGGGTGACGTAAAGCGCGGTCATGCCGGTCTGCTTCAGAATGACGCGAAGATCGTCGCGTAGCCGCAGGCGCAGTTTCGCATCGAGATTCGACAGCGGTTCGTCGAGCAGCAGGAGCTGCGGCCGATAGACGATGCTGCGCGCCAGCGCCACGCGCTGCATCTGTCCGCCTGACAGCGCTACCACCGACCGGTCGGCATATTCGGACAGACCGACCAGCGCCAGCGCTTCCTCGACCTTGCGGCCGGCCTCGCTGCGCGACATCCTCCGGTGCTTGAGCGGATAGATCACGTTCTGCCGCACCGTCATATGCGGCCATACCGCGTAGGACTGGAAGACCATGCCGAGGTCGCGCGAGCGCGGCGGCACCAGGATGCCGCGCTCGGGCGACGACACTATCCTCCCGCCAATCGAAATCTCCCCGCCGGTCGGATGTTCGAGACCTGCGACGCAGCGCAGTGTCGTGGTCTTGCCGCAGCCGGAGGGCCCGAGCAGCACCACGATCTCACCGGCCGGCACATTGAAGCTGACGCCGTCAATGGCCGGCCGGCCGATCGCGAATTGCTTACGGAGGTTGGTGACCTCGAGCGTCGCCGTCATGATCCGCGCCTACTGCCGATAGCCGAAAATCTTGTCCCAATCGGCGACCCAGTCCGCATGCAGCTTCACATATTGCTCGAAGTTCGGATACCAGACCTTCACCACCTTGGGATCGAAGCCTTCGGGATAGACCGGCGCCACCTTGAGCGAGGTGAGGTTGCCCTGCTCCCTGATCATGAAGGTCTGGCCTTCTTTCGACATGCACCAGTTGAGGTAGAGCTTTGCCGCATTGGGATGCGCCGCCGTCTTCGGGATACCGGTCGCATAGGGGTTGGCCGGCACGCCCTCCGGCGGGAAGACCATCTTCACCGGCGCGCCTTCCTTCTGTTTCGGATAGATCGCGTTGTAGAGCAGCGGCCCGAGGCCGATTTCGCCGCGCACCAGCGAGTCCGACATCGGCGCGCCCGACGGATAAAGGATCGGATGGGTCACGGCCTGGTTCTTCCAGTAATCCTCGCCCAGCACCTGGCGCTCGAACATGATGCGGGTCCAGGTGGTGCCGCCGGATTGCGCGAACACCTGGCCGGTCAGCTTGTCGTATTCGGGCTTGGTCAGGTCCATCCAGGTTTTCGGCGGATTCTTCACAAGCTCGGTATTGTAGGCGATCGACCACACCACGGTGGCGCGCGGCCAGAATTTTGGCGACACCAGCGAAGCCGGATCGTAATCGGCCGCATTCGGCGGCGCGTAATCCTGGAACAGGTCGGCGAGCGGCAGCATCAAGGCGCGGTCGGAATGGTCGACCACGTCGGCGATCAGCTTGCCGGCAGCGGCCTCGGTCCGCACCCGGGTGATAAGCTGCCCGCCCGGCGCCCGCACCATCTCGACCTTGATCTCGGGGAAGCGCTTGTTGAACTCCTTGATGATGTCCTGCTCCACCTCAGCATAATTCGCGGTGTAGAGCACCATCTTGCCTTCGGCTTTCGCGGCGGCGATCAGCTCCGGCGAGCCGAAATTCTCCTCCGCCTGCGCCGGCGCGCCGCCGAGCACGAGGCCGAAACCAACGCCGGCGATCGCGGCCAACCATTTTCTGTCCATGAATGAACCTCCCTTTTTGTCTCTTTGTTTTGATTTATTTGATACGTTGCGCGATGCCGCCCTGAGAGGCGCTGCGCGCCAGCCAATTCGCCCCGCCGATGAGAACGCCGAGTAGCACCGTCTGCACCAGGCTGAAGGCCGCGGTCTTGCCGATATTGCCGCCCTCGTAAAAGTCGAGCAGCAGCACCGACATCACCATGGTGTTGCTGGTGTAGAGAAACAGCGACGAGCCGAGCTCGCGGATCGCGAGCACGAACAACAGCGTCATCGACGCGATCACGCCGGGGCGCGCGAGCGGCAGCACGACGGTGGCGATGGTGGCGAGCGTGCCCTTGCCGCAGACCCAGGCCGCCTCCTCGAGCTCCCGGTGAATCTGCATGAACGAGGTGGAAAGCGA
>DATMNV010000250.1:0-16799 GCA_035568535.1 Bradyrhizobium sp. | reverse complement strand
TTACTTACGCCTTCTCGGGACCAATCAGCACGCGCTGCTCCAAGAAGCGCGGAACGATGCGCCCGGCTTCACCTTCGTTGTACGTTCGATGACAATCGATTTTCTAAAGCCGGCGGTCTTGGACGACGTGCTTGACGTCGTTACGCTCCCGCAAGAGGTGCGAGGCGCGTCAGTTACCTTGCTGCAAGAATGCAGGCGCGCAGACGATCTCTTAGTCACGGCGCGTGTACGCGTGGCGTTTATCTCAGGTGGAAGAGCGCAGCGCATCCCGAAGGCGCTGCGGCTTGCGATGGAAGGGCATAGATAAATAATCTGCTGCTCATTCACGCCTTAGCCGTCCAGCGACCCAATGAAAGCAACCCGTTAGGCTTCTGTTGCGACATCGTCAAACCAGTGTTCTCCGGCATCGTCTATCACGCCAATTACCTGCGCTTCATGGAGCGCGGGCGCACCAATCATCTGCGGCTGATGGGCGCCCAACAGCAGGCGCTGTTTGCGGAAGCCGAAACCGAGACGCCGGGCTTTGCCTTCGTGGTGCGCTCGATGACGCTCGATTTCCTCAAGCCCGCGCGGATGGACGACGTGCTCGACGTCGTGACCTGGCCGGTCGCAGTGAAGGGCGCTTCGATCGCACTGGCGCAGGAAGTGCGGCGCGGCGAGCATGTGCTGGTCAAAGCCGAAGTGCGCGTCGCCTTTATCAGCGAGGGCAGGGCGCAGCCGATCCCGAGATCGTTACGCGCGCTGATGAAGGCCGATCTGGTTTCGTGATCGGCCGATAGGCGTTTCGCCATCGACTTGTCGCGCCGCGACGCTAGACTTACTGTCTCACCCAAGCCCGGGGCCATCATGTCGCGTCCACCGCTGCCGCCGTTCACCAAGGAGACCGCCGCCCAGAAAGCCCGCATGGCGGAGGATGCCTGGAATTCGCGCGATCCCGAGCGCGTGTCGCTGGCCTATACCGAGGACAGCCGCTGGCGCAACCGTTCGGAATTTTTCGAAGGCCGCGCGGCCATCGTCGCCTTCCTCACCCGCAAATGGAAGGCGGAGCTCGACTATCGCCTGATCAAGGACCTCTGGGCGTTCGACGGCAATCACATCGCGGTACGCTTTCAATACGAGTGGCACGATGCGGACGGCCAGTGGCATCGCTCCTACGGCAACGAGCAGTGGGAGTTCGACGAGCATGGCCTGATGCGCCGGCGCGAGGCCAGCATCAACGATCTCAGGATTGCCGAGAAGGACCGCCGTTTCCACTGGCCGGCGCCGGGCCCGCGACCGGCTGACGTGCCGGGATTGAGCGAGAGCCCGCTCTGAACTCCGCGGTCGTCCCTGCGAAAGCAGGGACCCATAAACACAGGCCGCCGATTGTTGCGCCGGCATCTGCCGTTCACGCTTCAACGGATAGATTCCGCGGTATGGGTCCCGGCATTCGCCGGGACGACAACTACTAAGCTGCGGCCTTCTGGCGCGCGAGCTCGGCCTTGTAGAGCTCGAACTCCTCGGCAATCGCTTTTGCGATGCTTGGCCGCGCGCGCAGCCGCTCGTAATAGGCTTTCAAGACAGGCCATTTCGCAAGCTCGACCGGCGGCGTCGCCATGGTCCAGTTGATGACCGTGACGAGATAGGCATCCGCGACGCTGAAATGGTCGAGCAGGTAGTCGCGGCCCTTGAGGTGGGTCTCGAGATAGTCGAGCCGCGACAGGTTCCTCTCCAGCACATAGCTCTTCACTTCCGGTCCCGCCTTCTTGTCGAGCAGCGGCACGAACAGGCTCTTGTGCAGTTCGGTGCCGATGAAGCAGAGCCATTGGTGCAGCCGGCTGCGCTCGATGGCCGAACTCGTGCCAAGACCCGCCTTCGGAAAACGGTCGGCGACATATTGCAGGATCGCCGCGTTCTCGGTCAGCACCGTGCCGTCGTCAGTGCGCAGCGTCGGCACCAGGCCGAGCGGGTTTACCTTTCGGAAATCCGAGCCGTCGTTCTGCACCAGCTTGGTCCTGGGATCGACTTCGAGATAGGTGGCGGTTTCCCCTGCTTCATAAAGCGCGATGCGGGTCGCCATCGAGCAGGCCAGCGGCGAGAAATAAAGGTCCATGGGGTGCCTCCTTGGCGGTCTGGCCCGTGGATGCCGGGCCGGGTTGATTTTCATACTGTCTCGCATAATATAAATTGGGTCAAGGAATTTATTGCGAAATGGTACAAAAAAGTAAAAAGCTGTCATCCTTCAAGGCACCCGCACCCAAAGTCGATGCTCCGGCGGCGCCGAAACGCCGCGGCCGGCCGCGCGCCTATGAGCCGGATGTCGCGCTCGCCAAGGCGCTCGACCTGTTCCGCAAGGACGGCTTTGCCGCGACCTCGCTCGATGATCTCAGCGCCGCGACCGGCATGAACCGGCCGAGCCTTTATGGGGCGTTCGGCGACAAGCGCGAGCTCTACATCAAGAGCTATCAGCGCTATCGCGACGATGCGCGCGCGGCGATGATCGACATCTTCCGCAACGAGCAGCCGATCCGCGAGCGGCTTGCGCGCATCTACGCGATTGCGCTCGACATCTATCTCTCCGGTGAATCCGGCCCGCGCGGCTGCTTCACGGTGATGACGGCGGCGTCCGAAGCGGTGTCTGATCCAGGGATCCGCGCCATGGTGCTGGAAGGCTTTGTCGAGCTCGACAAGGCGTTCGCGGCCTGCTTCCGCCACGCCAGGGAAAAGGGCGAGTTGCCCGCGACTGCAGAACCCGAAGTGCTGGCGAAAATGGCGTCCGCCACCATCCACACCATCGCGATCCGGGCGCGGGCGCGGGTGCCGCGCGGGGAGCTGGAAGCGATCGTCAAGGGCGCGATCGACCTGATGTGCCGCGCGGCGTGAGCCTTCGCACACACGTGTTCCATCCGAAATAGTCGGGATATTTCGGGCTTGACGCCAAACGCGCGGCGTTATATTTAACCCAAAGGTTATTTAACCGATAGGCAAAATACAAATGCCCGCCGATGCTCTCAGCACGACCTTTGCGGCGCTCGCCGACCCGACCCGGCGGGCGATCCTGTCGCGGCTGGCGCTGGGCGAAACGTCGGTGCTGGAGCTGGCAAAGCCTTTCGACATGAGCCTTCCGGCGATCTCGAAACATCTGAAGGTCCTGGAGCGCGCCGGCCTGATCTCGCGCACCCGCGAGGCGCAATGGCGGCCGTGCCGCATCGCGCCGGTCTCGTTCAAACAGGCCGATCAATGGCTCGGCGGCTTCCGCCGCTTCTGGGACGAAAGTTTTGGGCGCCTCGACGGCGTGCTCGAGGACATGAAGGCCGAGGAAAGGCTGAAGGCAGCCGCGCGGGCAAAGCGCAGGGTTCGAGCGAAGAAGGAGAAGTAACCATGGACGCGCGAGTAACCAAGTCACTTAAGATCACGACCCCATCCGATCTGGAAATCGCCATGACGCGCGAGTTCGACGCGCCGCGGCACCTCGTGTTCGATGCCATGACAAAGCCGGAACATGTCCGGCGCTGGCTTGGCTGCGTCGAGAACCCGATGATCGCGTGCGAGATCGATCTGCGCGTCGGCGGCGCCTATCGCTTCGTGTTCCGCGCGCCAAATGGCGGCGAGACCACGCTGCAAGGCACCTATCGCGAGGTGGTCCGGCCGGAACGCGTGGTGTTCATGGAGCGCATCCTAATGCCTGGCTTCACCAGCGATGAGTATCAGGTCACATCGACTTTCGCGGAGGCCGGCGGCAAGACAACGCTGACGACGGCGATCCGGCACAACAGCAAGGGAAACCGCGACGGCCATCTCAATTCGGGCATCGAGAGGGGCGTCGAACCGGCCTACGATCGCATCGCCGAGATCGTGGCGACGATGGCGTAAGCGTTACGCGCACCAAACCATCCACTTGTCGTCCCGGCGAAAGCCGGGACCCATACCGCGAAATCTATCTTTGGGTAGGCTGGGGGTCGTCCTGCGCAGATTACCAATGCCTGTGGGCACCGGCTTGCCGCCTTCGCTGAAGCTTCGGCGCCGCTTGGAGTGGACCGCGTCAAGCCTCGGCGTAGACGGGTCGCGGGGGCGACGGCCATCAATATCCCCGATTGCGGTCGACCACGTTCTCCAGCGCCGCACCGGCTTCAAAGCGCTCGATCTGCCGCGCGACATATTTCGAGATCTCGTCGGGATCGGTGTCGGCGGCATTGTGCGGCGTCAACACGACCTTTGGATGCGTCCAGAACCGGCTTTCCGCAGGCAGCGGCTCCTGCGAAAACACATCGAGCGAGGCGGCACCGAGCGTGCCGTCATCGAGACAGGCGAGGAGATCGGCCTCGTTCTGCAGGCCGCCGCGGCCGGCATTGATCAGGACCGGGGCGCCCATCGGGCCGGTGCGGTTCAGCCTCGCAAAGATGTTGCGATTGAGGAGGTGGCGCGTGTCCGGTGTCAGTGGCAGCAGGCAGACCAGAATGTCGGTGCGACGCAGGAAAGTCTCCAACCCGTCCTCGCCGTGAAAGCATTCGACGCCTTCGATCTGCTTTGCGCCGCGGCTCCAGCCGGCGACGCGAAAGCCAATTCGCGTCAGCACCTCCGCCGCATTCGCGCCCAGCGTGCCCAAGCCCATGATGCCGATGGAGATCGCGCTCGCCGGCCACTGATATTTCGGCGCCCAGCGTCGTACGCGCTGCGATTCGCGCAAATAAAGCTCCTGCCGATGATGCATCAGCACGTGCAGCACGACATATTCCGCCATTCGATCGGTGAGATCGGCGACCGATACTCGCACCAGCGGCACGCCGGGCAGGGTTTTGTCGGCCATCAGCGCGTCGACACCGGCGCCCAGGTTGAAAATCACCTTTAGATTCGGAAATGCGGCGAGTTCGCCGGGAACCGGCTTCCAGACCGCGGCATAATGAACCTCCGCGGGATCAAACTCCGCCGCGGGCAGCAGAAACACGCGCCGGTCCCGGCAGACCTGGTCGAAACGGGCCTTCCAGCGTTCCGGCGACCAGTTCTCGGTCCCGCCGTGGATCAATAGCGCCAGCCCGCCCTTGTTCATTCACTTCTCCCAAAGCCTGCGTGACCTCCACCACAGTACACTTCAGCGCATGGGTCCAGTCTGCATGCACCGAACACGGAGACCTCCCATGCGCAATTTGATCCTGATTTCCGCCGCCGCCCTGCTGCTCGCGTCCGCCTCCGCCCAGGCCGGCCAGAGCCGCGGTCTGGTGCTGGCCGCCGCCGACACGCCGGCCGCGACGACGAGCGATACGCCCGCGCCGCTGCCTCCCGTCACGCAGAACAATGAAGCGCCGAAGCCGCAGGCTGCCGATACGGCCAAGCCGCGTCCGTCCAGGGCACGTATCCAGGCCCGGAGCTACCAAAGCGACGAGGCGAAGGCACGCCGGATCGCCGCGAGATACGGCATCTCCTGGTAAGGCCCCGATTTCAGGGTCGCGGCGACATCCGCTCGCCGCGATCGCCTCCTGCAGGAGATCAGATCATGACCAGTGTCAAATACGTTCTTCTCGTGCTCTGCACGTTCAGCCTTTGTGCAAAGATCGTCGGTCACACCTACCGACATCTCAATCCGCCGGCTGCTGAGACGACGGTGCAATAACGGTTCGGCGCGTTCCGGACCATCGGAACCCGTCCCAAAAATTATTATCTTCCGCTGTCGGCACCGGGCATACTCGTTCGTCCTTGAGACAAACGGGACACGCTTTCATGCTCTACGCCATACTTTGCTACCACGATGAAGACTTGGTCGGCTCCTGGACCAAGGAGCAGGACGCCGCCGTCATGCAGAAGCTGGCCGTGGTGCAGGACAAGCTCACCAGCCAGGGCCGGCTCGGACCGGTGGCGCGGTTGTTGCCGACCACGGCCGCCACCACGCTGCGCAAGGACGATCCGCCGCTGGTGCTCGACGGTCCCTATGCCGAGACCAAGGAGCAGTTGCTCGGTTTCTATCTCGTCGACTGCAACAATCTCGACGAGGCGCTCGAGGTCGCCCGCGATCTCGGCGCCGCCAATCCCGGCGGTGCCTATGAGATCCGCCCCGTCGGCCTGTTCGTACCCGGGAGCCGGCCTGCATGACCACGACGGACACCGCCTGGATCGATGCCGCGCTGACGTCGGCGCGGCCCCAGGCGGTCGGCGCGCTGCTTCGCTATTTCCGCGATCTCGACACCGCGGAGGAAGCATTCCAGAACGCCTGCCTGCGCGCGCTCAAAACCTGGCCGCAGAACGGGCCACCGCGCGATGCCGCGGCCTGGCTGATCATGGTCGGGCGCAACGTCGCGATCGACGAGGTCCGGCGCAACCGCAGGCAGCGGCCGCTGCCCGAGGACGACCAGGCGATCTCCGACCTCGACGATGCCGAGGAGGAGATTGCCGAGCGGCTCGACGGTTCGCACTATCGCGACGACATCCTGCGGCTCCTGTTCATCTGCTGCCATCCGGAATTGCCGGCGACGCAGCAGATCGCGCTGGCGCTGCGCATCGTCTCCGGACTCACGGTGAAGCAGATCGCGCGCGCGTTCCTGGTGAGCGAGGCGGCGATGGAGCAGCGCATCACCCGCGCCAAGGCCCGCGTCGCGGAGGCCAATGTGCCGTTCGAGACGCCGGGCGCGGTGGAGCGCTCCGAGCGTCTCGCGGCGGTCGCCGCCATGATCTATCTGATCTTCAACGAAGGCTATTCGGCAAGCGGCGACACCGTCGAAATTCGGAAACCGCTGTGCGAGGAGGCGATCCGGCAGGCGCGGCTGCTCTTGCGGCTGTTCCAGAGCGAGCCCGAGATCATGGGACTGACGTCGCTGCTCTTGCTGCAGCATGCCCGCACGGATGCGCGGTTTGCGGCCGACGGTTCGCTCATCCTGCTCGACGACCAGGACCGCTCGAAGTGGAATCAGAAGCTGATCGCGGAAGGATCGGCGCTGATCGACAAGGCGGTGCGCCACCGCCAGAGCGGGCCCTACCAGATCCAGGCCGCGATCGCGGCGTTGCACTCGCGCGCGGAAAAGCCCGAGGATACCGATTGGAAGCAGATCGATCTGCTCTATGGCGCGCTCGAGCTCGTGCAGCCCTCGCCGGTGGTGACGCTCAACCGCGCGGTCGCGGTCTCCAAGGTGCGCGGGCCAGAGGCGGCACTGGAAATGATCGAGCCCTTAGCGCCGCGGCTTGCCAATTATTTCCACTTCTTCGGCGTGCGCGGCGCCTTCCTGATGCAGCTCGGCCGCAACGAGGAAGCCCGCGTCGCCTTCGACCGCGCCATTGCGCTCGCCAATACTTCGGCAGAAGCGGCCCACATCCGCATGCATCTCGACCGCCTGATGCGCGACAGTGAGATCGCCAAAATCTCAAAAAAATAGTCGCGCCCTGTCGGATCGGCTCTCCCCCGTTCGTCTATTGGCCAGAACGTCGGATTTCTCGGGAGCCAACCATGTCGACATACGTCCTGAACCAGACGGTACCGATACGAGCGCTGTTGCTGGCGCGAGCGCTGGGCGTGATCAGCGTCGCCGGCATCGCCTTCACCACCATCCCGCCGACCTCGATCGTGGGCGCGATCCTGTGGACCGGCTATCTCGGCAACGTCGTCGTTACGCATCTCAATATGATCTAGATATCAGGGAGTCATTCATGTTCGAGACTTTGATTATCATCGCCGTCGTGCTCGCGATCATCATCGCGGTCATCCTGATCCTGGCCGCGACCAAGCCCGACACATTCCGTGTCCAGCGCGCGGCCATGGTGAACGCGCCGGCCGATCGGGTCTTTCCGCTGATCTCCGATTTCCGTCAGTGGCTGAACTGGTCGCCCTGGGAGGGACGCGATCCCGCGCTCAAGCGCAGCTATTCGGGCGCCGAGCGCGGCAAGGGCGCGGTCTATGCCTGGGACGGCAACAAGAATGTCGGTTCCGGCCGGATGGAAATCCTCGAGGCCAGCCCGCCTTCGAACCTGCCATCAAAGGTCGTGATCAAGCTCGACTTCCTGAAACCGTTCGAGGCGCACAACACCGCGGAGTTCACAATGCTGCCGCAGGGCGGTGCAACCAACGTCATCTGGGTGATGCATGGTCCCGCTCCCTTCATGTCGAAGGTGATGCAGGTGTTCATGAACATGGACCGCATGATCGGCAAGGATTTCGAGGCCGGCCTCGCCAACCTCAAGACGATGACCGAGAAGTAAGCCGACCACCCTCCAACACTCACCAAGGAGCATGCGATGCTGAATCCCTATCTGTTCTACAATGGCAATTGCGAAGCCGCTTTCAAATATTATGAGAAAGTGCTCGGCGGAAAAATCGAGTTCCTGATGCGTGCCGATGAGGGGCCCGCCGACATGAAGCCGGAGCCCGGATTTGAAAAGAAGATCATGCACGCGCGGATGTCGATCAACGGCCAGACATTGATGGCGTCCGACGCGCCTCCCGGACACTTCCACAAGCCGCAGGGCTTTTCGGTGTCGCTCACGGTCCCCGATCTCGGCGAGGCCGAGCGCAAGTTCAAGGCGCTCGCCGAAGGCGGAGCTGAGAACATGCCGTTCGGCAAGACCTTCTTCTCGAAGGGGTTCGGCATGTGTGTCGATCAGTTCGGCACGCCCTGGATGGTCAACTGTCCGCTCGAAGGCATGTGAGCTGATTTGCTTTCAGGCCGTCCGCGCACGCAATCGTCACCTCTCCCCAGCGGGGAGAGGTCGCGAGCGAAAGCGAGCGGGTGAGGGGGTGCTGCTCTCACGAGAGACCGAAGCCCCTCACCCGGATCGCATTGCATGCGATCCGACCTCTCCCAAAGGGAGAGGTGAATTACCGGCACCGCCGGTAGATCGCGGTCAGTTCCTTGCCGCGCAACAGCAACAGCCGCGACGTCAGTCCGCCGCGGCGGATGATCCAGTCGCGGACCGGGCCGGGATAGGCCTCCAGCACGAGTTCTGAGGCTTCCGGCTCGGCATAGACCCTGCCGCGCCGATCGATCGAGCGCGCGGCGTGGAATCCGAGCACCGCCCGCCGCGTCACGCAGATGCGCTCGCTCGGCACCACGCTCAACACCAATGTGCAGGCCGACATGCAGGGGCCGTCGATCACCACGCGCTCGCCGGAGGCGCGCACCTGGTCGAACAGGTCCAGGAATGGGCCGACCTGTCCGCCCGGGCTGCCGAGGATACGCACTTCCGCGCGCGCCAACATGGTGGCGAAGAACCACAGCGCGACCGCCAGCAGAAGCGTGAAAATGATGCGCGTGATGGTCAATTCTGCCTCACCCGTTTCGGCGCTGGCCGCGCAATGTCGGCAGGCCGATGCCGGCCGCATCGAAACCGCCATCGACGGCTAAAATTTGTCCGGTGATGTAGCTCGCGCGGTCGCTGCTCAGAAAAAAGATGGCCTCGGCCAGTTCCTCTTCGAGGCCGTAGCGGTTGAGCGGGATCGCGTCGTGATAATCGGCGCGGATTTCCGGCGTATGCACCGCCTTCGCCATGGCAGTGTCGACCGGGCCGGGTGCCACACCATTGACGCGGATGCCGAGCGACGCAAGTTCCACCGCGAGCTGCTTGGTCAGATGCGCCAGTCCCGCCTTGCTGGTGCCGTAGGCCGAGCGCAGCGTCGAGGCTCGCACCGCCGAGATCGAGGTGATGTTGACCACGGCGCCGCCGCCATGCTCGCGCAGCAGCGGCGCGGCCGCCTTCGTGCAAAGGAAGGGTCCGGTGAGATTGACCGCGAGGATGCGATTCCAGTCGGCGTCCGACGTTTCGAGCAGCGGCGTGAACACCGCAACGCCGGCGTTGTTGACCAGCGCATCCAGCCGGCCGAAGCGTTTTGCGATCTGTTCAATTGCGAGAGCGACGGCCGTCGCGTCAGACACGTCGCAATGAAGCGCGAGCGTTTCGTCCCCTTTCGCCAGCCCCGCGACCGCATGCGCGAGCTGCTCGCCTTCGATGTCGAGCAGCGCCACGCGCCAGCCGTCGGCGAGAAAGCGTTTGGCGGTCGCCAGCCCGATGCCGCGCGCGGCGCCGGTCACGAGTGCAACTTTTGGCGGAAAAGAAGGCATGGGCGGTCCAGGGCTGAGCTACGATTTCGTCCTCCCTAGCACGAAGCGGTTCGCAAGGGGACGCCGGCCCCGCCGATGCCGGCGTCCTGCACGCGACCGTGGATCAGGTGGCGGCCGACCGGTTCTTGATGGCGCCGACAATCGCCGTGAGCACGGCGCCGGCCACGCCACCACCCGCCACCTGGCCGACAATGCTGCCGATATCCGGTGCCGAGGAACTATTGGCCAGCAGCGGAATCAGCATGCCGAGCAGTTGTCCTCCGGCGCCGCCGCCGATCGCGCCGGCGATGGTGTTTCCAAGCGTACCAAGATCGATATTCTTGGCGGCGCCGGCGGCGACATTGCCGCCGACGGCACCACTGATGATTTGAATGATGAGATTGATGAGCATTCCGGACATGACGCGACACTCCCCCGATCCGGTGTTGAGCTGCGGCGTTGCGCGAGGCGCCGGACCATCGCCGCGCCACGATCAGCTTTATTCGCTGAAGTTGAAGAGGTCACGCTGCGCACGCGAAGGATTTCGCGTCAGATTGCCGTGAAACGCGCGGAAGCCTTTGCGAAAATGAAAGGAAAAATTTCGATGCAGATCATCAAGCCGCCGCTGTGGGAAACTTGGCGCCCTGGCGTGCAGACCCGCATGCTGGTTTCCGCCGTGAACGGCGCGGCGCAATTATGCATCTTCGAACAACAGGTTGCGCCGGGAACCGGCGCGCCGACGCATTCGCATCCGGTGGAAGAGGTGCTCACCGTGCGCGACGGCGAGGCCGACATGTGGATCGGCGAGGAGCACGTCACGGTGTCGGCCGGGCAGTCGCTCCTGATCCCGGCAGGGCGGCAGCACGGCTTCCGCAATAGCGGAACCGGCACACTGCATATCCACGCGGTGCTGGCCTCACCAAGTTTTGAATCCCTGCCGGAAGGCGCGGCCGAGCCGGTGCGCAGATGGATGGCAGGGTCAAACTAACTTTGCCCGAGATGTCGGTTCCCTGCCGGCCGGATCGTCTTGCCTGGGAGGAGCAGCAATCCAGGGAAGACCGAATGACACTCGCAAGCAAGGCAGATCTGATCCGCGCCATTTTCGCGGCCTACCACGTGGGCGACCGCAAGCAGGTCGAGGCGTCGCTGTCGGACGATTTCCGTTTCACCAGCCCCTTCGACGACGGCATCGACAAGGCGACCTATTTCGCGAAGTGCTGGAAGAACACCGACTGGATCGCGCGCCAGGAGCTCGAACGGATTGTCGCCGACGGCGATCAGGCATTCGTCACCTATCACTGCCTGGCGAAGGACGGAAAGAGCTTTCGCAACACCGAATTTTTTGTCTTCGCCGGCGACAAGGTGCAGAGCATCGATGTTTATTTCGGCGCTGCCTATCAAAGCGGCGCATTCACGCCACAGCCACGATAAATATTTCCGGCAGCGTGTCGGTTAGCGGGCGCCTCATTCGTCTTCCCCGAGCAGACAGATTTTGGGAGCAAGCAGATGCAGGGATCAGTTGCGATCGGCGGGCTGTCGCGGGCGCGGTTGAAGCGCATGCGCGACGTCATGGCCGCTCATGTCGATAATGGCGGCATGCCGGGCCTGGTCGCGCTGGTGAGCCGTCATGGCGACGTTCATGTCGAAGCGATCGGCAAAAGCGCATTCGGCGGCGCGGCGATGGAGGGCGACACGATCTTCCGCATCGCCTCGATGACCAAGCCCGTCGCCGCGGTCGCGGCCATGATCCTGGTCGAGGAATGCAGATTGCGGCTGGATGATCCCGTCGACGAATTCTTGCCCGAACTCGCCAACCGCAGGGTGTTGCGCTCAATCGAGTCCGAGATCGACGACACCGTGCCGGCGAAGCGCGCGATCACGCTGCGCGATATCCTCACCTTTCGCCTCGGCTACGGCATGATCCCGATCTGGCCTGATCAGTATCCGATCCAGAAGGCGGTGACGGCCATCGGCCTCGCGCCGGGGCCGGTGTTTCCCGAGTATCCGCCGGATGACATGATGCGGCGCTATGGCACGCTGCCGCTGGTGTATCAGCCCGGCGCGCGCTGGCTCTACAACGCCGGCTCGGAAATACTCGGTGTGCTGATCGCACGCGCCTCAGGCAAATCTCTCGGCGAATTCATGCGCGAGCGCATCTTTGAGCCGCTTGGCATGAACGACACCGCATTCCACGTGCCGCCGGAGAAGCATGATCGGCTGGCCACCACCTATGTCCGAGATCGCCAAACCAACGAGCTGAAAGTGTTCGACGATCCCGTCGCCGGCAAATTCTCAAATCCGCCCGTGTTCGAGAACGCGAGCGCCGGCCTGGTCTCGACGGCAGAGGATTTCAATGCGTTTGCTCAGATGCTGCTGAACGGCGGCCGGCTCGGCAATGAACGCGTTTTGTCGCGGCCCTCGGTCGAACTGATGACATCGGATCAACTCACCCTTGAACAGAAGCTCGGCTCCGAACTGTTCTTCAACGAAAATCGCGGCTGGGGTTTTGGCGTCTCGGTCTTCACCCGGCGCGATCATCTCCACAACGTCCCCGGCCGTTTTGGCTGGGAGGGCGGCTACGGCACTTCCTGGTATTCCGACCCGAAGGAGGGGCTGACCGGAATCCTGCTGACCCAGCGGCTGATGGAGTCGCCGCAAGCGCCGCCCGTGATGGCCGACTTCTGGACTTCGGCCTATCAGGCGATCGACGATTGATCCTCGGCGCCTCACGCAGCTTCTTGCGAAATATCCTTCGTCGCGTTGTGTTCACGGAGTTTTCATGGCACTGACCCTGCACTTCCACCCGCTGTCATCGTTCTGCTGGAAGGCGCTGATCGCGCTCTACGAGAACGATACGCCGTTCAAGCCTAATCATGTCAATCTCGGCGATCCCAGCGAGCGCGAGGCGCTCTTGAGGCTGTGGCCGATCGGCAGGTTTCCGGTGTTATCCGACGATACGCGCAAGGAGGCAGTGCCGGAATCCAGCATCATCATCGAATATCTGGACCGCCACTATCCCGGGCGGACGCGTCTCCTGTCGGCCGATCCGGATCTCGCGTTGCAAACGCGGCTGCGCGATCGGTTCCTCGACCTCTACGTCCATCTGCCCATGCAGAAGATCGTCGGCGACCGGCTGCGCCCCACTGGCGCCAGGGATTCGCACGGCGTCGCGGAGGCGAGGGCGCAGTTGCGAACGTCCTATGCGATGATCGAAGCGCAGATGGCGGCAGGCCTCTGGGCGATGGGAAGCGATTTCAGCCTCGCCGATTGCGCCGCGGCGCCCTGCCTGTTCTATGGCAATAAAGTCGAGCCGTTCGGCGGGCTCAGGAATGTCAGTGCCTATTTGGAGCGGCTGCAAGCGCGGCCCTCTTTCGCGCGCGTGCTTGATGAGGCAGAACCTTATTTCCACTTATTCCCGAAGGAAGCCGCCTGATCGGTGGTGCGGCGCAATTACTTCCGAATTAATTCACAAGGCCATGTCGGTGCCGCAAAACGCCAATCGTCTTGTTGATATGCGCCAGTGCGGCGAGAGATTGAACGGAGAAAGACGCAATGCGATTCATGATGCTGATGATCCCGCAAGGCTATGAGGCAGCAGCCCCCGGCACCATGCCCCCGGCGGAAGCCGTCGCGGCGATGATGAAATACAACGAGGCGCTGAAAGAGGCCGGCGTGCTGATCACCCTCGACGGGTTGCATCCGCCGTCGATGGGCGCCCGCGTGTCGTTTTCCGGCGGTAAACCTGTCGTGACCGACGGCCCCTTCACCGAGGCCAAGGAGGTGCTCGGCGGCTACTGGATGATCGACGTCAAGTCGAAGGAGGAAGCGATCGAATGGGCCAAGAAGTGCCCGGCTTCCAATAACGAGACCATCGAAATCCGCCAGGTGCAGGAAATGGCCGACTTTCCGGCGGACGTTCAGGAAGCAGCCGCCGGCTTTGCCGAATTGCAGAAGAGCGCCGGCAAACGTTAACCTTTGTGAACGTGCCAATGTAATAGGCGGCTAGTGACCTTTGCGCGCAGCTCATGTAAAAGCCCTTTACATGAACTGGCGCAAAGACAGGGACAAGGATCAGGGCCGCGAGCGCGGCTATCATCACGGCAACCTGAGGGAAGCGCTGCTGCAGGCCGCGCTCGATCTGATCGGGCAGAAGGGCGCGGCCGGCTTCACTTTTGCCGATGCCGCGCGCATGGCCGGCGTCAGCCCCGCCGCGCCCTATCGCCATTTTCGCGACCGCGACGAATTGCTCTCCAGCATCGCGCAACGCGGCTTCGAGCAGTTCGAAGCAGCCTTGACGGAGGCATGGGATGACGGTCGCCCGGACACGGTCACCGCGTTCGAGCGCGTCGGCCGCGCCTATCTCAACTTCGCCCGCGAGCAGCCCGCATTTTATTCGGCGATGTTCGAATCGGGAATTCCCGTCGACATGAATCCGACCTTGATGGCAGCGAGCGAGCGCGCCTTCGCCATCATCCGCGCTGCCGCCGAGCGCCTTGCCGCGCTCGCGCCGCCCGGCGTGCCGCGCCCGCCGGCGATGATGATGGCGCTGCACATCTGGTCGATGTCGCATGGCGTGGCATCGCTGTTTGCGCGCGGCGATGCGGCGCGCCGCAAGCTGCCGATGACGCCGGATGAATTGCTGGAAGCCGAAGTGCTGATTTACTTGCGCGGGCTCGGTTTCCCGACCGATCGACGCGCGAGCGAGCCTAAACCGGCCGACGAGAAGCCCGGTCCCTGGGGCAAGCCGAAATAAAATTTCAAAAATAATTCGGCGGGTGCGGCTTGGGGCCGGCTTGACAAAATCCGGGGATGGGATACGTATGTAAATGTTATTTACATTCACAACGGCGTGATGCCGTCATGGAGAGGGAAATGGCCTACACCGCAGATCTCAATCGATGGCGCGGCCCCGATGAAGAGCCCTATCGCCCGCACATGCTTCAGAGCCCGTGGCATCCTGGCTGGATCGCCGTGACCATTCTCGGCTTCCTGTTCTGGTGGCCGATCGGACTTGCCCTTCTCTTTTTCACACTCGGGAGCAGAAAAATGGGTTGCTGGAGTCATCAGGATCGCTGGTCGAACAAGATGGAACGGATGCAGTGGAAGATGGAGCGGATGAAGAACCGCATGGAGCGGCACGGCTTCGGCTTTGGTCCTCCTTCCAGCGGCAACCGCGCCTTCGATGAATACCGCCAGGAGACGCTGCGGCGTCTTGAGGAGGAGCAGCAGGAATTCCGTGATTTCCTCGGCCGTCTGCGCCACGCCAAGGACAAGGAAGAGTTCGACGCGTTCATGGCACAGCACAAGAACCGCCCGACGCCGCCGAACGACCAGCCGCCGCAGGGTTGATGCTTTTGAAGGAATAGCTTCGGGCGTAATGCCCCCAGAAGGCCCGAGGCCGAAAGAACCGCCCGTTTGCGCCAGCCGCAGACGGGCGGTTTTTCATGTCTGGAGCCCCGATTTTGCGGTTCCCGAGGTGAAAACCGTTGCATTTGCCGCAGTTAAAATTCTCCTTTGGTAACTGGACGTTAACCCTGATTAGCGTTTGGTTAGAGCGGCAAAGCCGTGCAGAAAGCCCTCGTTTTGACATGTTGGCAGGGGATTGCAGGCCTTAAGGCTTCGGCGGGCCTCCCATGCGACCAGACAGGGCTTTTTGCGCAGGCGCTTACCGCCGCGCCGAGCCGCGCGGGTGTGAAACCGGAAAGCCGATTGCGCTCCGTAAATTTGGGACACTTTGCGTTGAAGGGATATCGCTGATGAATCCGGCCGACGTGGCCCAGGCAGCCATGCCATTGCCAGCTGCAGACGTGTCGCTGATCGCGCTGTTCTGGCAGGCCCACTGGATCGTGAAATGCGTGATGCTCGGCCTGTTGTCGTGCTCGGTCTGGGTCTGGGCGATCGCGATCGACAAGATTTTTCTCTATTCGCGCACGCGCCGTGCGATGGACCGCTTCGAGCAGGCGTTCTGGTCGGGCGAGTCGATCGAGGAGCTTTACCGCGCGCTGTCCACCAAACCGACCCAGTCGATGGCGGCCTGCTTCGTCGCCGCGATGCGTGAGTGGAAGCGCTCTTTCGAAAGCCACGCGCGTTCGGTGGCGGGCCTGCAGATGCGGATCGAGAAGGTGATGAACGTCTCCATCGCCCGCGAGGTCGAGCGGCTGGAGCGGCGGCTGCTGGTGCTCGCGACCGTAGGCTCCGCCGGCCCTTTCGTCGGCCTGTTCGGCACGGTCTGGGGCATCATGTCGAGCTTCCAGTCGATCGCCGCCTCGAAGAACACGTCGCTGGCCGTGGTCGCCCCCGGCATCGCGGAAGCGCTGTTTGCCACCGCGATCGGCCTGATTGCCGCCATTCCGGCGACGATTTTCTACAATAAGTTCACTTCCGAGGTGAACCGGCAGGCCCAGCGGCTCGAGGGTTTTGCGGATGAATTTTCGGCCATCCTGTCCCGTCAGATCGACGAACGGGGATGAGGGACGGTATAATGTGAGCGGAGCGGTGAGCACCAGAACATGGCGATGAACGCTGCAAGTTCGTCCGGCGGTGGCCGCCGCCGTGGCCGGCGCAAGCCCGTGATGGCGGAGATCAACGTCACGCCGATGGTCGACGTGATGCTGGTGCTGCTCATCATCTTCATGGTCGCGGCTCCCCTGCTTACGGTGAACATCCAGGTCGACCTGCCGCAGGCGGCGGGCGGCACCGCCAACACCGCCGACACCACGCCGCTCGAAGTCACGGTCAAGAAGACCGGCGGCGGCAGCTGCGTCTCCAAGGTCGATGTCTATCTCGGCGATACCCAGATCGCGCTCA
>DATMNV010000249.1:0-49372 GCA_035568535.1 Bradyrhizobium sp. | reverse complement strand
CCTGAAGGCGCGGGTGTTCGAGGCCGGCGGCGGCGTCGGCGGCACCTGGTACTGGAACCGCTATCCTGGCGCGCGCTGCGACGTCGAGAGCATGCAATATTCCTTCTCTTTCTCGGAGGAACTGGACTAGGAATGGAACTGGTCCGAAAAATATTCGCCGCAGCCGGAAATCCTCGCCTACGCCAATCACATTGCCGATCGCTTCGATCTCTTCCGCGACATCGTGTTCGATACCCGCGTGACCAAGGCGGCGTTCGATGAGAAAGCCAAATGCTGGCACATCGAGACCGACCGCGGCGACAGGGTCACGGCCCAATTCTGCATCATGGCGGTCGGCTGCCTGTCGGCGCCGAACCGGCCGCGCTTCGAAGGCATCGACGACTTCAAGGGGCCGATCTACCACACCGGCGAATGGCCGCATGAAGGCGTCGACTTCACCGGCCTTCGGGTCGGCGTGATCGGCACCGGCTCGTCGGCGATCCAGTCGATCCCGGTCATCGCACAGCAGGCCAAACGGCTCACGGTGTTCCAGCGTACCGCGACCTGGTCGGTGCCGGCGTGGAACGAGCAGCTGACGCCGGAATATCTGACGACGGTGAAGGCCGACTATCCGGCGCTGCGGGCGAAGGCGCGCGCGCGGCCGACCGGCTTCTACTTTCCGTTCAACATCAAGCCGGCGCTGGAGGCCAGCCGCGAGGAGCGCGAGAAGCTTTACGAGGAAGCCTGGCAGCGCGGCGGCCTGCCCTTCCTCGGCGCCTTCGGCGATCTCCTGTTCGAGAAGGAGGCCAATGACACCATCGCCGATTTCGCGCGCAAGAAGATCCGCGGCATCGTGAAGGACCAAGCGACCGCCGATCTGTTGTGTCCGGAGAACGTGTTCGGCTGCAAGCGGCTTTGCGTCGATACCGGCTATTTCGAGACCTACAATCTCCCGCATGTGAAGCTGGTCGATGTCTCCAAAAAGCCGATCGAGCGGTTCACGGCCGGCGGCATCGTGGTGGACGGCGTCGAATATCCCGTCGACGCCATCGTGTCGGCGACCGGCTTTGCCGCGATGACGGGATCGTTCGACAGGATCGCGATCAGCGGCCGCAACGGCCTGACACTATCCGAGAAATGGCGCGCGGGTCCCCGCACCTATCTCGGACTGGCGTCGGCCGGCTTCCCCAATTTCTTCATGATCACCGGCCCCGGCAGTCCTTCGGTGCTTGCCAGCATGATCCAGGCGATCGAGCAGCATGTCGACTGGCTGATCGACTGCATCGGCCATATGCGCGACGTCGGTGCTGCGACCATCGAGGCGCGGCTGGAAGACGAGGACGCCTGGGTCGAGCACGTCAACGAGGTTTCAAAAGTCTCGCTGCGCTCGACCTGCAGCTCCTGGTATGTCGGCACCAATATCCCCGGCCGGCCGCGCGTGTTCATGCCCTATATCGGCGGCTTCCCGATCTATGTGCAGAAATGCAACGAGGTCATGAGCAGCGGCTTTGGCGGCTTTGTGCTGGAGGGTGCGGCCGCAACCAACAAGCAGCCAGCGGTACGCTTGACCGAACGCTGGCGCGTGCCGCTCGACATCGAGGTGATCTCGCCCGCCGCAGTGGCGGCCAGGCGCGTGCCGGTGGTGTGAGACCTGGCGCTGCCATGTCAAAACCCTCATGGTGAGGAGCGCCGAAGGCGCGTCTCGAACCATGAGGCCCGAGCGTGGCCTCATCCTTCGAGACGCTTGCTACGCAAGCTCCTCAGGATGAGGGGATAGCAGTCACGCGCTAGCCGCCCGCGCCGGCGCAATAGTCGCGCCAGAACTTTCGATAGCCCTCGTCCATGTACTTCGTGTAGGTCGCGCAATTGCCGGCCGCGGAATTTGCGACTTGCGCCGGCAGGCGCGCCCGCAATGCCGCGAGCTCGGCCGGGTTTGAGGCCCAGCGCTGCGCGATCGCGATGTAGCCCTCCTCGTCCTCGGCGACCCAGTCGGCAAGGCCGGCGGCCGTCACGATCGCGCCGCCGCAGCGCGATGCATGGCCGTTGCCGAGCTTGGTGACGACGGGCACGCCCAACTGTAGCGGCTCCCAGGTCGAGATGCCGCCATTTTGCGGAAATGGATCGAGCATCATGTCGATGGTGGAGAACAGCTTGAGATGCTCGGACCGCGGGCTCGATCCCATGCAGCGCAGGCGATCCTCGGCAATGCCGCTCGCCACGAAGCGCGCAATCAGGGTGTCGCGCACCAGTGCCTCATTCAGTGAGCCGTGCTTCACGACAATGATGGAGCCGGGCACCGCCTGCAAAAGGCGCGACCATACCGCCAGCGCCTGGTCCGAAATCTTGTCGGCCCGGTTGAACACGCCAAACGTGACGTGGCCGTTGCCAAGCATGGGGAGCGGCGACGGCGGAACATCCGGCGGCGGCTCGATCGTGATCAGCGCCGGCAGGTCGTGGATCTTTTCCGCAAACAGGTGCCGCACCTCCTGCGGAATGATGATCGGGTCGGCAAGCAGGTAGTCCATCACCTGCAAGCCCGTGCCGCTCACATGTCCGAACGCCGTCACCTGAATGGGTGCGGGTTTCAGCGCAAACATCGTAAGCCGATTGCCGGCCGAATGGCCCGACAGGTCGACAAGGATGTCGACCTGGTCGGCCTCGATCCGGTCAGCGAGCTTGTCATCGTTCAACTGCCAGGCGTCGACCCATCCGTCCACCAGCGACCGGCACAGCGCAGTGGTCGCGTCCTGGACCGGCGAGCAGGAATAGCAGATGATCTTGAACCGCTCGCGGTCACGGTGGCGCAGCACCGGCAGGAAGGTGAGCATCACAGAATGGTCGCGGAGATCGGCGGAGACATAGCCGACCACGATGCGCCTCTCCGGATCGAGCGACCGCGCCTTCAACTGCCGCCGCGGCAATTTGGCGCCGATCGCATCCCACCAGTATTTTCGGGCGGCCTGCAGGATGGCGAAATCCATGTCCGGCACGAAGTCCAACGCGAAGATCTTCCGGGTGATCGCATTCTCGTGGTCAGGGGTGATCGCCAGCGCCCGGTCGAAAAGCGCAACCGCGGTCACGGGGTCACCCAGGTGGGCGAAGCAGCCGCCAAGCAAGGTCACCGCCACTTCCGAATTTGGATTGCGCTCGAGGACGCGGTTGCAGAGCGGCATGGCCTGGGTGACGCTGCCGCGGAGCAGGCAGATGTTGGCCTTGCCGCACTGGGCGCTTTCGTTTTGTGGATCGACCTTGAGCGCCGCGTCGAAGTCGGCTTCCGCCTTGTCGAGCTCGACCATTTGCATGAAGAGCCGGCCGCGCTGCGCCAGCACGGCGGCGGCGGTCGGATTGGCCTTGAGCGCCGCATTCATGTGGGTCAGCGCGAGCTCGTAGTTGTACAGGTTCACATTGACGAGGCCCTTGCCGAGCACGGCCGGCAGGAGCCGCGGATTGAGCGACAGCGCGCGGTCGAAGCTCTGATCGGCCTCCTCGTTGCGCCTGGCCAGCAGCAGCACCATGCCGCGATTGGCATGGGCGTCGGCATAATCCGGCTTCAGCGCAATGGCACGATCGTGCGCGGCGATCGCCGTCTCGAACTGCCGCAGATGCATCAGCGTATTGCCGAGATTGGTGAGCGCGGTCGCAAAGTTCGGCTTGAGCGTGACCGCCTTTTCCTGGCAGATGCGAGCTTCTCCGTAACGGCCGAGCCTGGACAGCGCCGTTCCCAGATTGGATTGCGCCTCGGCCGAACGTGGATCAAGGGTAACCGCGTGCGTCAGCGTCGCCACCGCCTCCTCGAACAGGCTGCAATCGACCTCCGAGGTGCCAAGCAGATGCGCCGCGTCAAAATGATTGGGCAGGTCCTGCAGGATCTGCCGGCATAGCGTTTGGGCCTCGCCATGCCGGCCCTCCCGATATGCCCTGACCGCGGCCGGCAGCAGGATCTCCGCCTGCTTCCTCGCCTGTTTTTGCAATCGTGCGTTCTGGAACGCACGCGAGCCGACGCTGCTTTGCAATTGCAATTCCCCACAGAAACTCCATCCTCACGATGGCTGCCAGGATTCTCGGTGATTCGCGACCGGTTGGCGAATGCGTTCTCGGTGATTTGGCACGCAGTTACGTGTTGTTAAGTATCTGCGTATCTCCTTAGCTTCGATTCTCACCGAGGGCTTTCAGGTCAACCCGTGGCGCGCACTGCTCGTTCGCAAGCAAAGAAATTGGATGACCGGACCAAGCTTGGCTCCGCGGATAGTCGCGCGCTGCGGCTTGCCTGCGGCACGGCCAACAGCATCGCCTTCGTCTCCGGCAACTTCAACATTGTCCATCCCGGACACCTCCGGCTCCTTAAGTTCGCGGCCGAGCAGGCCGATCTGCTCGTCGTCGGCGTCAATGCCGACGCTGCCGCCGGCGTCACGGTGCCGCAGCAGGTGCGGCTGGAGAATGTGTGCTCGATCAGCATGGTCGACTACGCAGTCGCCCTGAACGTTCCCGCCGACGCCTTCATCGCGTCGCTGAAGCCGAACGTGGTGGTCAAGGGCAAGGAGTTCGAGGACCGCCACAACCCCGAGCAGGCGGTGGTCGATGACTATGGCGGCCGGCTGGTGTTCAGTTCCGGCGAACTGCGCTTTGCCTCGCTGTCGCTGGTAGAGCGGGATTATACCGATGCGGATATTGCCGCGGTCATCAAGCCGCTCGATTTTCCGGCCCGGCACGGCTTCCAGATCGCGCAGCTCAAATCGACGCTCGCCAGGATGGCGGGCATGCGGGTCGTGGTCATCGGCGATCTCATCATCGACGAATATGTCACCTGCGACGCCGTCGGGATGTCGCAGGAGGACCCGACCATCGTCGTGACCCCGATCATGACCAGGACCTTTGTCGGCGGCGCCGGCGGCGTTGCGGCGCATGCGCGCGGTCTTGGCGCCGAAGTCCGCTATTGCGCCGTGGTCGGCGAGGACGAATCTGCCGGCTTCGCGCTGGAAATGCTCGAAGAGCAAGGCGTGCGCTGCGATTACTTCGCGGACCCTACCCGGCCCACCACGCGAAAGCAGCGCTACCGTGCCCTGAACAAGACGCTGCTCCGCGTCAACCATTTGCGCCATCACCCGCCAAGCCCGGATATCCAGGCCAGGATGCTGGGCACGGTCGAGCAGGCGCTGCCCGATTGCGATCTCCTGCTGTTCTCCTGCTTCAATTATGGCTGCCTGCCGCAGGATCTCGTCGATGCCATCACCGAGAAGGCGCGGGCCTGCGACGTGATGCTGGCGGCCGACAGCCAGGCCTCGTCCCAGCTCGGCGACATCTCGCGTTTCAACGGCATGTCACTGATCACTCCGACCGAGCGCGAGGCGCGTCTTGCCCTGAACGATTTCGAGACGGGGCTGGATGCGATCGGCGAGAGGTTGATCCGCAAGGCGCGCGCGGAGAACCTGGTGGTCACGCTCGGCGCCGAAGGCATACTGATCAAGACCATCGACAGCGGCACCTTCCTCACCGACCGCCTGCCCGCGTTCAATCCCTCGCCCAAGGACGTGGCCGGCGCCGGCGACAGCTTCTTCATGGGCTCGGCGATGGCGCTGCGGGTCGGCGCCGACATCTGGCAGAGCGCCTATCTCGGATCGCTCGCCGCCGCGCTGCAGGTTTCCCGTGTCGGCAATCATCCGATGACCGTCGCCGAACTTCTTTCCGAGATCGACGGCCCGGCTTACGACCACGACTGAAGGAGAAGCAAAAGATGCGCGCGCTTCTTCTTGCGGGCGGGCTCGGAATGCGGCTGTTGCCGATCACAGCGACGACCGCGAAATGCATGGTCGAGATCGATGGCCGGCCGCTGCTCGATTATTGGCTCGAGCTGTTGTTTGATGGCGGGATCGAACGGGTGCTGATCAACACCCATTGGCTTTCCGACCAGGTGGAAAGCTTTGTGAAGGCGTCGCGCTGGGCATCGCGAATCGATCTCGTGCACGAGGAAGAGCTGCTGGGGACCGGCGGCACGGTGCTCGCCAACCGGGAATGGTTTGCCGGCGAGCCGTTCATCGTGGCGCATGCCGACAATCTCACCGATTTCGACGTGCGCGGATTTATCGAAGCGCACCGGAGGCGTCCCGGCGGCCATGCCATCACCATGCTCGGCTTCCGCACGGACTCTCCCCGCTCGTGCGGCATCCTGGAACTCAACAAGCGCGGCACGGTGGTCGCCTTTCACGAGAAGGTCGACGATCCCCCGGGGAATCTGGCCAATGGCGCGGTCTACATTTTCGAGCCGGAAATCGTGGAATCGATCGCCGCGATCGGACGGCCGCTGGTTGATCTGTCAACCGAGATCATTCCGGATTTTGTCGGCCGCATCCTTTGCGTAAAGACAAGCGGCTACCACCGCGACATCGGAACGCCCGAGAGCCTGCGGCGGGCCATCGCCGAGATGACTCCCCGGCACTCCGTTCGCGCCAGCAAGATTCTGGGCCAAGCATGAAGATATTTCTGACCGGCGCCTGCGGCTACAAGGGCAGCGTTCTCGTCCCGAAACTGTTGAAGGCGGGACATGAGGTGGTGGCGTTCGACATCATGTGGTTCGGCAATTTCCTCGAGCCGCACCCGGACCTGACCGTGGTCCGCGGCGACATCCGCGACCCCGACGCCTACGACCTCGCCGGCATCGATGCCATCATTCACCTTTCCAGCGTGGCCAACGATCCCTGCGGCGATCTCGATCCCAAACTGACCTGGGAAATCTCCTGCCTTGCGACCATGCAGCTCGCCGACCGCGCGAAACGCCAGGGCGTCAAGCGCTTCATCTATGCGTCCTCGGGCAGCGTCTACGGCATCAAGGACGAGGATGAGGTCACCGAGGACCTCGAGCTGCTGCCGATCTCCGAATACAACAAGACCAAGATGTGCGGCGAGCGCATCATGCTGTCCTACAAGGACGACATGGTGGTGCAGATCGTTCGCCCCGCCACCGTCTGCGGGTTCTCGCCGCGGCAGCGGCTCGACGTCTCCGTCAACATGTTGACGATGCAGGCGTTGACCAACGGCCGCATCACCGTGTTCGGCGGCAACCAGACCCGCCCCAACATCCATATCGACGATATCACTGACCTCTATCTATTCCTGCTCGATCACCCCCAGCATGACGGCATCTACAATGCCGGCTTCGAGAACATCTCGATCCTCGATATCGCCAACATGGTCGCAAAGCATGTCAACGCCGACATTGTGGTCACGCCCTCGAACGATCCGCGCAGCTACCGCGTCAATTCGGACCGCCTGCTTGCGACCGGCTTCCGGCCGAAGAAGACGGTCGAGGACGCCATCACCGAGATGATCGGCATGTATTCGCAGGGGCGGCTGAAGAACGAGGACCGCTGGTACAATCTGAAATGGATGGAACGGGAAGTGGTGAAATGAACGCAAAGCCCCTTCCCTCGCCGTCCTCGCTGTTCAGCGATTATTCCGAGCGCCTCACCGCGGCTTTGCGGGGTTTCGACTGGGCGCCGGTCGAGCAACTTGCCCATGACCTGCTCGATTGCTGGCACACCGGGCGGCAGGTGTTCCTGGCCGGCAATGGCGGCAGCGGCGGCAACGCCAACCACCTTGCCAACGATTTCCTCTATCCGCTGTCAAAGACGCCGGGCTCGGGCTTGCGGGTGCAGTCGCTCTCCGCCAATCCCGCCGTGCTTACCTGCCTCGCCAACGACGAAGGCTATGACCGCGTCTTCTCGATGCAGCTCGGCGTGCTCGCGCGCGAGGGCGACGTGCTGATCGTGCTGTCCGGTTCGGGCAACTCACCGAACATCGTCAAGGCGCTGGAAGAAGCCAGGACGATCGGCATGACCAGCTACGCGCTGCTCGGCTACTCCGGCGGCGCGGCGAAATCGCTCGCGGACGTGCCCATCCATTTCCGCGTCGACGACATGCAGATCGCCGAGGACGCGCAGATGATCGTCGGCCACATGGTGCTGCAGTGGCTCCATGGCCAGCGCGACGAGGTCAATGCGCTGAAGAACTGTGCGGCAGACTTGCGACAGACATGGCGACGCATGAAAAATATCTGATCCTCGGCTCGAACTCGTTTTCGGGCGCGACCCTGGCCGATCATCTCGCGGCCGGGGGCCATGACGTGCTCGCGGCGAGCCGCTCCGAGGAAGCGCATCCGGCATTCCTGCCCTACAAATGGCAGCCGCGGCCGGGAAAGGTGCGTTTCAAGCGGATCGACCACAATCATGATCTCTGCGAGCTGAAGACGCTCCTTGCGAGCGAACGGCCGACCCATGTCGTGAATTTTGCCGCGCAAAGCATGGTCGGCGAGAGCTGGCAGCATCCGGATCACTGGATGATGACCAATGTCGTCTCGACCGTGCGGCTGCATGAGCTGTTGCGGCAATACGACGGACTGCAACGCTACATCCATGTCACGACGCCGGAAGTCTATGGCTCGACCGACGGCTGGGTGACGGAAACAGCCGCTTTCAATCCCTCGACGCCTTACGCGGTATCGCGCGCTGCGGCGGACATGAGCCTTCGGACGTATTTCGCGAACTACAAATTCCCGGTCGTGTTCACCCGCGCGGCCAATGTCTACGGTCCGGGCCAGCAGCTCTATCGCATCGTGCCGCGAACCATTGTCGCGGCCATGGGCGGTGGGAAGCTGCGGCTCGATGGCGGCGGCAAGTCGGTGCGCGTCTTCATCCACATGACCGACGTCGCGGATGCCACCGTGAAGATCGCGCGGGGCGGCCGACTCGGCGAGGCCTATCACATCTCCGGCTACGAGCTGGTGTCGATCCGCACGCTAGTGGAGACGATCCTGAAGCAGCTCGGCAAATCCTTCGAGGAATGCGTGGAGATTGCTCCGGAGCGGCCGGGCAAGGACACCGCCTACATGCTCGACACGTCAAAGCTGCGCAACGAGCTGGGCTGGCGCGACACCATCTCGCTGGAACGCGGCATCGACGACGTCATCCGCTGGGCCGAGCGGTTCAAAAGCGAGCTGGCCAAGCTGCCGGCAAAATACGTCCACAAGCCCTGAGGAGAGCCGCGATGGGGAGAGGACGATGAATGTTCTGGTCCGCAAGCAGGCCACCGGCATCGACGCCGGTGCCTTGAAGCGTCAGGCCGCCGAGCTGCGCGGCAAGATCATCGAAATGTCGCACGCGGCGCAGGCGGCGCACCTCGCCTCCTCGCTCTCCTGCGCCGACATCGTGACGGCAGCCTATTGGCATGTGCTCAGCGTCGATCCCAAACAATCAAAGGACCCGTTCAGGGACCGCTTCATCCTCTCGAAAGGACACGCCGCCGCGGCGCTCTATGCCGCGCTTGCAATGAAGGGCTTTTTCCCGATCGAGGAGCTCGACACCTATTGCAAAGACGGCGGCCGCCTCGCCGAACATCCGCCGGCCAATCTCCTGCCTGGCGTCGAAGCCGCCACCGGTTCGCTCGGTCACGGCCTGCCGCTCGGTTGCGGCATGGCGCTGTCGGGACGCATCAAGGGCGAGAGCTTTCGCGTGTTCGCCCTGCTCTCCGATGGCGAGAACAACGAAGGCTCGGTCTGGGAAGCCGCCATGTTCGCGGCCGCACAGAGGCTCGAAAACGTCTGCGTCGTCATCGACTACAACAAGTGGCAGGCGACCGCCCGCTCCAACGAAACGCTTATGCTGGCGCCGCTGGCCGACAAATGGACCGCGTTCGGCTGGGACGCGCGCGAGATCGATGGCCATGATGTCGGCGCCGTGGCTGAAGCGATGCAGCGCGTGCCCAATGGCTCCGGCAAGCCGGTGGCGCTGATTGCGCACACGGTCAAGGGCAAGGGCGTGTCGTTCATGGAGGACGACAACAACTGGCATTACCGCGCGCCGACCGCGGCTGAAGTCGTCAAGGCGCGCAAGGAGCTCGGGCTCGCATGAGAAACGCCTTTGCGGACGAACTGACGAAGCTCGGCGATGAAGACCCGCGCGTCGTGATGCTGTCGGGCGATATCGGCAACCGCCTGTTTGACAAGTTCAAGGCTAAACACGAGCAGCGCTTCTTCAACTGCGGCGTGGCGGAAGCCAATATGATGGGGGTCGCCGCCGGCATGGCCATGAACGGCCTGCGCCCGGTCGCCTACACCATCACGCCCTTCGTCACGACGCGCTGCCTGGAGCAGATCCGCACCGATGTCTGCTATCACGAGGTGCCCGTCACCATTGTCGCTGTCGGCGCCGGGCTTGCCTATGCCGGCCTCGGGCCGACGCATCATGCCTGCGAGGACATCGCGTTGCTGCGCGCGCTGCCGAACATGGTGGTGATCTGCCCGGGTGACGCCTTCGAGGTGCGCGCGGCGCTGCGGGCGTCGCTAAAGCAGGATCGGCCGGTCTACATCCGCATCGGCAAGAAGGGCGAGCCGGTGGTGCATTCCGGGCCGGTCGCGGATTTCGCCATCGGCAAGGCGATCACCACGGTGCGCGGCAGCGACATCTGCCTGCTCTCGACCGGCAACATGTTGCCGGAAACAATTGAAGCAGCACATGAACTGGAGAAGCGAGGAATCGCGGCAGAGGTCGTCAGCTTCCACACCGTGAAGCCGCTGGATGAGGCCTGCCTCGCCGATGTCTTTGCGCGCTTTGCGCTTGTCGCGACCATCGAGGAGCATTCGCGGATCGGCGGCTTTGGCGCAGCGGTGGCGGAATGGCTGATCGATACCAGAACTGCGCCGCGGCAGTTCATCCGGTTCGGCACGCCGGATGCCTTCTTCAAGCAATCCGGCGAGCAGGAATATGCCCGCGAGGTGCTGGGGCTGAGCGCGCATCAAATCGCGGCGAAAATCATCGAAGCGTTGCGTCAGGGCTAGAAAATGAAAACCACCGCCGCCCTCCTCGTCCAGACCGGCGCCCCGCTCGTGCTGGCGGAGATCGATATCCCCACGCTGAGGCCCGGCCAGGTGCTGGTCGAGATCGCCTATTCCGGCGCCTGCGGCACCCAGGTGATGGAATGGCGCGGCGACAAGGGCGAGGACAAATGGCTGCCGCACTGCCTCGGCCATGAAGGCACCGGCACGGTGCTGGAGGCAGGCAGTGCCGTCACCAAGGTGAAGGCCGGTGACAAGGTCGTGCTGTCCTGGATCAAGGGCAGCGGCATCGAGGCCGGCGGCGCCGTCTACGGGTGGGGTGAGAAGAAGGTCAATGCCGGCGGCGTCACCACGTTTCAACGCCATGCGGTCGTCAGCGAAAACCGGCTGACGCCGTTGCCCGCGGGATTGCCGATGGATGTCGCCGTGCTGCTCGGCTGCGCGGCGCCGACCGGCATGGGCGCGGTCTATAATGTGCTGAAAGCGCAGCCCGGCGACAGCGTGGCAGTGTTCGGCACCGGCGGTGTCGGGCTTCATGCTGTCATGGCGGCCGCACTGGTCGGCGCCATGCCTGTGATCGCGATCGATCCCAATCCGACCCGGCGCGCGCTCGCGCCGCTCTATGGCGCCACGCATGTGATCGATCCGGCCGGCATCGACGTGCTCGCCGAAATCAGGAAGATCGCGCCGCAAGGCGTGGACATCGCGGTAGAATCCTCCGGTGTTCCCGCGGCCATGGAACAGGCCGTCAACGCCACCCGGCAGCAGGGCGGCCGTGCGGTCGTGATCGGCAATGCGCGCCATGGCGCGACGCTGTCGCTCAATCCGGCCGTCTTCAACCAGGGCAAGAGCCTGATGGGCACCTGGGGCGGCGACAGCATCCCCGATCGCGACTATGGCCGCTTCGCGCGCCTGCTCGGCGCAGGCCGCTTTCCCGTTCGCGATCTCCTGTCAAAGCCTTACGCGCTGGAGCAGGCCGATCAGGCGCTATCGGATCTCGCATCCGGCAAGATCGGCCGTCCGCTGATCGACATGTCGCTTCGGAGTTAGCGCATGCGCATCGGCATCGATTTCGACAACACCATCGCCTGCTACGATGGCGTCTTTCACGCGGCGGCCCTGGAGCGCGGGCTGATCCCGTCAAATCTCGCGCGCGACAAACACAGCGTCCGCGACTATCTAAACAGCGCCGGACGCGCCGACGTGTTCACCGCGCTGCAGGGCCATGTTTATGGCGCGCGCATGGATCTGGCTTCGCCTTTCCCCGGCGTCGCCGATTTTGTCACATCGGCGCGCAAGGCCGGCCACGATCTCTTCATCGTCAGCCACAAGACGCGCGTGCCGATCCTTGGGGCCGAACATGATCTGCACAGTGCCGCTTGCGGGTTCCTGACTGCGCGCGGTTTGGTTGGCGAAGGCCGGATCGATCCGTCGCATGTGTTCTTCGAATTGACGAAGGAAGCAAAAGTAGATCGCATCGGTTCACTGCGCTGCGACGCCTTCATCGACGATCTTCCCGAGATTTTCGCGCTGGCGGCTTTTCCCAGGGCGACACGTCCCATCCTGTTCGATCCTGCCGATCAATTCAGCGATGTGAAGTTCGATCGCCGAGCGTCGTGGGCGGAGATATCCGCGGAGTTTTGCCGTGAGCATGTCTGAGGCGCGGGCCGACGACACGATGAGGCTGGCGAACCGCCTTTGCGAGCGCGCGGCCCGGGGGCGCGTGCGTTCGTTGTCGCGACTGGCAGGCGGCAAGAACAACCGGGTCTACCGCATGGAAACCGACGCCGGCGCGCCGCTGGTCCTGAAGCGCTACTTCAGCGATCCGCGCGACGGCCGCGATCGGCTGTCGGCGGAATGGAATTTTCTCGAGCGCGCCTGGCAGGACGGCGTCCGTGCCGTTCCGCAAGCGTTGGCAAGGGACACGGACGAGGACGCCGCCCTTTACGGCTTTGTACCCGGCCGGAAGCTTGTCGCGGGCGAGCTTGAGGCGCGACATATCGATGCCGCCGCCGAATTCATCCTCGCCGTCAATGCAAGGCGGCGCGGCGGTCTTGATCCCGCATCGGACGCCTGTTTCTCCATTTCCGACCATCTGCAACTGGTGGAGCGGCGGCTGTTGCGATTGGCGACGCTCGATCCACAGGCGCCGCACGCGGCCGACGCCCGGCTTCTTGTCTTCACGAACTTGCGCCCGACATGGGATGCCGTGCGCGACCGCGCGGTGCACGAGGCCGTTTCACTCGGCCTCGATCTGCATCGCGGCTTGAGCGAGGCCGAATGCTGCCTGTCGCCGTCCGACTTCGGCTTCCACAATGCGCTGGTTGCGGATGACGGTCCGGTCTTCCTCGATTTCGAATATGCCGGGCGCGACGACCCGGCGAAGCTGGTCACGGATTTCTTCTGCCAGCCGGAGGTGCCTGTCCCGCCCGAGCATCGCGATCGTTTCATCGAAAAACTCGCAAGCGGATTGGCGCTGGACCGGGCCGCGCTCGCGCGCTGCAAATTCCTGCTCGACGTCTGCCGGGTCAAATGGGCCTGTATCCTGCTCAACGACTTCTTGCCCGATGGCGCCGCGCGCCGCGCCTTTGCCGATCCGGGTGAACGTGATGTTCGTTGCGCGGCGCAGCTTGAAAAGGCAAAAGCGAAGCTCGCCGAGATTCGTATCTAAGAGGCAGAAGGAATGGCCTATCGCGAGTTCATCAGCCTGCTCCACACCTCGACCAAGCGCGACTACCTCGCGCGCGTCACCCAGCGCGACAAGGCCGAGGTGGCGGAGCTCGCGCTAAAATTCGACCGTGACTATTGGGACGGTAGCCGCGAGACCGGCTATGGCGGTTACCGATATGACGGCCGCTGGCGCAAGGTCGCCGACGCGATGGTGGCCGCCTACGGCCTCAAGGCCGGCATGCGCGTGCTCGATGTCGGCTCCGGCAAGGGGTTTCTGCTGCACGACTTCAGCGAAAGCGTGCCGGGGATCGAGGTCGCCGGCATCGACATTTCGGCCTATGGCGTGGCGAACACGATGGAGAGCGTCAGGCCGTTCTGCCAGGTCGGATCGGCAGCGAAACTACCCTACCCCGACAAGCATTTCGACCTCGTGATCTCCATCAACACGCTGCACAATCTCTACAACTACGAGCTCCATGCGGCGTTCAAGGAGATCGAGCGCGTCGGCCGCGGCGCGAAATACATCTGCGTCGAGGCCTATCGCAACGAGCGCGAGAAGATGAACCTGATGTATTGGCAGCTCACCTGCCGCATCTTCCACACGCCGGCGGAATGGGACTTTGACTTCAGGCAGGCCGGCTACACCGGCGATCACGAGTTCATCTTTTTCGAATAGGCGCCAGAGATTCGCATGCGTTGCCTGATCATCGGAGGGGATGGGTCTATCGGCGCCGAGCTGGCGCGTTCGCTTGGCCGCCGCGGGCACGGCGTCATCACCACCACGCGCCGCACCCAGGGCGCGGGAGATGGCTCGTTCTTCCTCGACCTCGCCGGCCAGCTTCCCGATTTGCCGGAGGTGGACGTTGCGGTCATCTGCGCGGCCGTGGCGCGGCTGGAAGAATGCCGGCGCGAACCCGAGCTCGCGCGGCGGGTCAATGTCACCGCGCCGCTGGAGCTAGGGCGATCGCTGAGGCGCGCCGGCGCGCGCGTGATCCTGCTGTCGACCGCCGCCGTGTTCGAAGGCAACAACGCGCATCTCGGGGAGAGCGAAAAGCCGATGCCGCGAAGCGCCTATGGTCTGCTCAAGGCCGAGGCCGAAGCCCGCCTGCTCGATCTCGGTGCGCTCGCCTCCGTGCTTCGCTTGACCAAGGTCGTGAAACCGAATGCGGGGATACTCTCGGAATGGATCGTGCAGCTGGGTGACAGCAAGACGGTGCGTGCCCTGAGCGATCGTCGTCTTAGTCCGCTGACCGTCGTGCACGCGGTCGACGCCATCATGGCCCTGATCGAAAACGGCGAAGGCGGCATCTATCACGCCTCCGGCGCGGCCGACGTCAGCTATGCCGATGCGGCCCGCTTCATCGCGCGGCGTATCGGGGTGGCGAATGACCGCGTCGAAGCGGTCCGCGCCGTCGACGAGAGCGAAGTCGAGCTCATGCCGTTCACGTCGCTGGCGACCAGCCGGCTGTCGCGGCTCAGCGGCTTCATTCCACCCGAACCGCTCGGCGTTCTCGGTGATGTCTACGGCCACGAAATAGCGGCGGCGCAGCACGCACGAAAGAATCGCTTACCCACCGTGTGAACGGCTTCACTGCGCGCTGGCGTCAGCGCGGCCATGATGTGGAGGGAGCCCTCCCGTTGTGCGGGCATAATTTTTGCTTATGATATTTGGCTACGAATTGCTTTGGGGCGGCCGTTAGCCACCCCTGTTGGTAGCTGGAAGCCGTTGGAAGGAGGACTAAATCCCCTGCCCGTTTATTCAAGGAGGTATTTTTGAAACCCTTTATCCGCGCAACGCTTTTCTCACTGATTTTAACCGTGCCGGCCTTAGCCGAAAAACTCGTCGACCCCACTACCGTCGCTCCTGAGTATCGCGATGCCGCGGAGAAGCGGCGGGCCGAACAGATCAAGCAGCGCGACTGTGCGAAAAAGGCAGATGTCGAGAAGGTCGTGGCGCGCGAGCGCACGGCCTACCTGCTTCAATGCCTGGACGCCGACAGCGCGTCCAAGTAGCGGCCCGCCCTATCAGGTCCGGCGGTTAACGCGTCGCGTTAACCGCCTCGCGCGAAACAGTTGATAACCGTTAACCTTCCCTTGCCGAGAGAGGCAAGCTGCGGAAGAGTTTTGCGTCGTGACGTATGAGGCGTGGGGGGCGTGGCATGCGTAAGCAGGACATGGGATTCGACTATTATCGCTATCGGAAATTGCTGGCCGATGCGGTCGACGACGACAAGCGGCTGGAGCTGATCAATATTTTGATCGAGGAGCGGGCCAGGGACCGGCTGGCGGCACAAATCGCCTCCGATCGCGCGGCCATGACGGCCAACACCATTGCCAAGGTGCTGAGTTCGTCGCGGGCCTGATGGGGCTTCTTTCGGCGAGGCTCAAGGGCGGCCGGACGCGACCGTGTAGCAATGCGTTGCGATTCGCTTAACGATGCCTGGCAATTGGGCATAAAGTTTTTTGTTCTAACAGGTGTCCCCATAAGGCCCGTTTGGGCCAAACAAGGGGGCTACCATGAAAACGATTTCCTCGATCGCGGCGGACCACTCGTTCAGGGCGATGACGATACTTTCCTGTTTCGGTCTTGCTGTGTCGTTCTGCCTGATGGCGTTCGGCATGGACCTGAACTCCGTCTGGCTTTAATCTCTTCGTCTCACGGCCTTCGCTCGCGCCACAAGCGCGCGCGAGCGCCTGAAGCCGAAGGGATGTTCCATTGTTGATCTTGCGTCGCGCGGTGTTGGCCGCGCTTGTTTTATCTGCGCTTGATGCGTTCGTTGCATCGCCGGTCCTGGCTGCGGAAAACGACAGCGCCGCGCTGGTGGCAAAGCCCGTGTCTTTTCCCGACATGGCCCTGGGCTCAGCCACGGCTCCGGTCACCATTGTCGAATACTCCTCCCTCACCTGTCCGCATTGCGCGGCGTTCGCGGAAAACGTGTTCCCGATGCTGCAGTCGAAATATATCGACACCGGCAAGGTGCGTTTCGTGTCACGCGAGTTTCCGCTCGACATCAAGGCCGCGGCCGCCTCGATGCTGGCGCGCTGCGCCGCCAATGGCGATGCGCCGAAATACTTCGAGGCCACCATGATGCTGTTCAAGCAGCAGGAGGCGCTGGTGGAGCACACCACGGAGACGCTGACCTCGATCGGCGCCAGGTTCGGCATGGACCAGGGCGCGGTCGAAAGCTGCGTGAAGAGCGACGCCTCGCTCGACAAGCTGCAGGCCGACCAAAATTTCGCCTACAAGGATCTCAAGGTCGAGGCGACGCCGACCTTCTTCATCAACGGCGAGATGGTCAAAGGCGCGATGTCGTTCGAGGAGCTCGAAGCGAAGCTTGCGCCGCTCTTGAAGCGGTGATCGTTCATCGCACGCGAAGCGATGGAATCCTCATACCGTAATCTTACGGTATAGGCCTGCTTTCCGATTTTGATTATGAGCTTGAGCTGCGTTTAGCCCTTTGGGGGAGGGTTAAGTCACGAGGCCCGGGCTCCTAGGCACTCCGGGCCTCGTGCACTTTCTCCAACGCAAGCATCCGACAATTCGATTTGCTCGTCGTTGCCGTCACCTGCGTGCCGGCGATTGTGGCGCTTTCGTGCCGCAGACTCATCTTCAAAAAAGTTCCTGACTTTCGCGCGTCCGCGCGGCGAAAAATTTCGGAACCTGAACAGTTCCCGGAACTTGTTGGAGCGGCGGCAGGGCACCACGAGGCCCTCTCTTGTATCGCACTCCTCTGACCCTTCTGGCTGTGATCTCAGCCGTCTCCTGCGCACATGCTGAAAGTGGACTGGCCTCCTACTATGGTGGCCGCGGACATTCCGGCGAAATGACTTGCGCGCACAGAACTCAACCGATGGGAAGCATGGTGACGGTCTCCTATCGCGACCGCTCCATTCGATGCCGCGTCAACGACCGCGGTCCCTTCATCAAGGGTCGCGTGATCGACGTGTCGGTCGCGGCGGCGCGGGCGCTCGGCATGATGGACGCCGGTGTCGTAAAGGTCTTGCTCGTGGCCGATTGATCGGCGCGGCTATTTCCGCGTTTGCGGCGCCGCAACGAAGACCAGGCCGATCCGGTTGTTCTGGATCCAGGCGACGCTGCATTCGTGCACTGTTGCGCCATTGTGCCTGACAAGGCGGAAGCGCGCCGGGACGAAGGCCGGATTTTCCACGTCGATGGCGGCGCCGTCGGGCGAGACGTTGCGCACCACACACGCCATGACCGAACCGCCCACGGAAACCAGCGCCGGTTCCTCGATCTCGATGCGCGGATGCTTGCGTCTCTCTTCCATGGCCTTCTGCCCCGAAAACTCTCGCATGCCGAGAATAGAGGCAAACCCTAAACAAAAAGGATGCCTGCCGTGCAAGCGGGTGCAAGCGGGGTGACGGCCCTTGCCGTTCGCGGCGATGGCAGGTTAGCCTGTCAACAGACGGTGCGCAGGCGCGACGCCCGCTCGAATAAAAAATGAACAGGCGCCAATGGGGAGAACGCCATGTTCAATGAACTCGACCGTCGCACGAGTCTGACCGGCAACCAGATCAAGATCCTGGCTGCCGCGATCATCGGCGACGCGTTGGAATTTTTCGATTATTTCCTGATCGGCTTCGTGCTCGCCTTCCTGATTGGACCGTGGAAATTAACCTTCGGTCAATCCGCGACCGTGCTGATGAGCTCCGGTATCGGCGCCATCCTCGGCGCCTACGTGTGGGGTTGGCTCGCCGACCGCATCGGCCGCCGTGTCGTCTTCATCGGCACCGTCCTGAACTTCTCGATCGCGACCGGCCTGCTCTATTTCACCCCCGACAATGGCTGGATCTATCTCACGCTGATGCGCTTCTTCGTCGGCACCGGCGTCGGCGGGCTCTATTGCGTCGACCTGCCTTTGGTGCAGGAGTTCATGCCCTCCTCCAAGCGCGGCTGGGTCGGCGGTCTCGTGACCTGCGTCATTCCGCTTGGTGTCGGCCTCGGCGCAGTGCTCGGCGCGTTCATGGGCAGTGACCAGTGGCGGCTCTTGTTTGCCATCGGCGTGCTGCCGGCCCTGGTCGTTCTGCTGGTCCGTATCTGGGTTCCGGAGAGCCCGCGCTGGCTCTGCCGTCAGGGCCGCTACGAGGAAGCGCGCAAGTCGCTCGCCTGGGCACTGCAGGTCGACCCTTCGTCGCTGCCGATGCCGACCGCCGCCGATGCCGGCCCGATCGTCAAATCCAACTGGCTCGACCTCTTCAAATATCCGCGCAGCCTGCTGGTTTCCTGGCTCGGCAATGCCGGCGCGCAGACCGGGGTCTACGGCGTCACGCTGTGGGCGCCGTCGCTGTTCGTGTTGCTCTTGAAAGTCAGCCCGCAACAGGCGGCCAAGATGATGATCCTGCTCACCATCTTCGGCTTCATCGGACGCATCTCCTTCTCCTACTTCTCGGAGCTGATAGGACGGCGCAAGTCGGGTGGTCTGCTCGGCTTCGGTGCCGGCGTTCTCGTGATCGTGGCGGGGTACAACTATAATGTGATGTGGGGCGATTATTCGGCCTTCTGGCTGATCCTTGCGGTCGCCTTCTTCTTCGCCGACGGCGGCTTTGCCATCGTCGGACCCTATGCCGCCGAGATCTGGCCGTCGCATTTGCGCACCTCGGGCATGGGATCGGCCTATGGCTTTGGCGGCATCGGCAAGATCATCGGCCCGGTCGGGCTCGCGCTGATCGTCGGTTCCAGCAATTACCTCAAACCGGATGTGCCGCTGCCGGAAATCCCGCTGGCTTTTGTCTATCTCGGCTGCTGGTTCCTGATGGCAGGGATCGTCTATTATTTCTTCGGCATCGAGACCCGGGGTAAATCGATCGAGGAGATCGACCGCGAGCTGAACACCGGCATTACGCCGGTGGCGGCCACGGCTCAGGTTCGTCAGGCGTAGTACTAAACATGTTGGTTGCGACTTCTGCTGAACTGGCCGGCGATCGAAGTGTGATCGCGCGTGCCGAAGCCGTCCGCTCAGCGGTCGCGGCCGCCTCGGACGACATCGAAGAGGGCCGGCGGCTGCCGCCTGCCCTGCTCGACCGGCTGCATGAGGCGGAGCTGTTTCGCCTGCTGCTGCCGCGCTCATCGAACGGGATCGAAACCGATCCCGTCACCTTCTTCCATGTGATCGAGACCATCGCGCAGGCCGATGGATCGACCGCCTGGTGCCTGAGCCAAGCCGGCGGCTGCGCGATGTCGGCGGCCTATCTCGACTTGCCGGTGGCGCAGTCGATCTTCGGCAAGGACCCGCGCGCGGTGCTGGCCTGGGGGCCGGGACCACGGGTCAGGGCGGTGGAATGCGAAGGCGGCTACAAGGTCACGGGCGTCTGGGCCTTTGCCTCCGGCGGCCGGCATGCCACCTGGCTCGGCGCGCACTGCCCGATCTTCAAGGCCGATGGTTCGCCGCGGCTCGATGATGACGGTTTGCAGGCGGAGCGCACCATGCTGGTGCGCAGTGAAGACGTCGAGTGGACCGACATCTGGAACACCGTGGGCTTGCGCGGCACCGCCAGCGATCAGTTCGCGCTCAAGGATTTTTTCGTCCGCTCCGATCACTCCATCACCCGCGAGTTCGAGCGCGAATGCCGCGAGCAGGGACCGCTCTACCGCATGGGCAACGGCACCTGCTACCAGGTGGGCTTTGCCGGCGTCGCCTGCGGCATCGCCCGCGGCGCGCTGGACTGCTTCCTCGACGTCGCCAGGAACAAGATTCCGCGCGGCAACAAGAGCGCGATCAGGGACAATGCCGTGGTGCAATCGGGTTTTGCGCAGGCCGAAGTCAACCTGCGCGCCGCCCGCGCCTATCTGCTGCAGACCATGGCCGAAATCTGGAAGCATCTCTGCGCCGGCTCCATGATCACGGTTGAGCAACGGATGACCGTTCGCATGGCCTCGACCCACGCCATCCATCGGGGCCGCGAAGCCGTCGACTTCGCCTACAACGCCGCCGGCGCCACCGCGATCTTCGACAACCATCCACTGGAGCGCCGCTTCCGCGACATCCACACCGTGACCCAGCAATTGCAGGGTCGCTCGAGTCATTTCGAAACCGTCGGAGCGTGGATGCTGGGCGCCGATGCCGATCTCACTTGGGTCTAATCAACTTGGGTCTAATCAAAAAGGAGAAAAACCATGCCGCTTGGCGGACTGCAGCACTTCACCATCGAGCCCCAGGATCTGGAGAAGACCAAGCACTTCTATGTCGACGTGCTCGGACTCGAGATCGGCGACCGGCCGCCGCTCGATTTCCCCGGTTACTGGCTCTATTCGGGCGGCCAGGCCACCGTGCACCTGATGGGCACGCGCAAGCCGCGCGAGGGCATCATCGTGCGCGGCACCGAGAAGAAATACGAAGACACCGGCCGTCTCGACCACATCGCCTTCGCCGGTACCGATGTCGATGGCGTGCGCAGGCGCCTGCAATCAAGGAACGTCAAATTCCGCGAGAGCATCGTGCCGCGCACGGGCGACACCCAGATTTTCCTCTACGATCCCGACGGCGTCGGCGTCGAATTGAATTTTCCGAAGGCATAAATCCAGGGCATAAAGACTGCCAATCGGCGGATCCAACATCGGCCGGCCCGGGGCGCGCCCTCGGGCCGGCCGATGGCGCTTTCGATCACTGTAAACACGTTGCTTATGAGCTGCGTTGCCACGTCGCGGCACAGCCCGGTCCGGCGCGCCTCGGCCGGGGCCGGAGCCATCTTGAGTGGCTCATCGACCGCTTTTTTTCCGGATCAGGTTCTAACCCGACAAGGTCACCGCCGAGCCATCTCTGTGGCGCGATTAGGTCTGTTTTTCTTCAACATTGGATGGCGACGTGAAGGCGCCGCGCCGCTGCGGCAGGATAGCCGGGTGCCGGGCCTTTAACCTACCCCAGGGCACGCGTGCCCGGCTATTCGCGAAGTGTGGTCGCCTCAAAGGCGAGCTCAGTCGAGCCCGCGTTCGTGGCTGAGGCGCACCATTTCATCAATGAAAATCTGTTTCTGCTTGTCGTCGAGGCTCGTATAAAGCGGCTCGGCGGCATCGGCGACACTGCGCTGGTCCTGCGCGCGATCGACCAGGAATTGCGCCTCGTTGCGCATCTGCTCGATGATGTCGTCGGGGGGGTCGCGCTTGGCGCGCGCGACGCGCAGATTGAGGCGGTCGGCGCCGTTATGCCCGAGATAGTGCATGGCGCTGGAGAAGCCCGACCAGCTCTTCTCCTGCTCGGGCGTGAGATTGAGCTCGTTCTTGATGCGCTCGATATTGGCGTCGCTGCTGGTGACGATCTGATCGGCCGTAAGTTGCGGGGCTCCGTCCTGGGTCAGCACCTGGACCGCCTTCGCCTCCTTGGTCTCCTTCGCGCCCTTCGCCGACTTGGCGTTCTTCGCGCCTTGCTTGTCGGTGGCCGTTGCGGGCCCGGCCTTGTCGTTGGCCGGCGCCTGGCCGGACCTGTCGTTCGCAGGCTTGGCGTTGTTGCCGCCGGTGACCGCCCCGACCACGCCGCCGACGACGCCGACCACGCCGCCGATCGCGCCTCCCAGCACCCCGCCGACGGGGCCTGCGGCTTTGTTACCTTCGCGTGCGCCCTGCTCCACGCCTTTCACCAGGCCTTGCGCGTCCACGATCCGCGGCGCGCTGATGACAAGAATTGCGGCCACCCCAAGCGCGACACACAGTGTCAACCGTGTGCGCATGCCGGATTTCGGGCTGGTCATTGTTCGGTCTCCATGATCGATCGGGATTTCAACTCGGCTAATTTAGGGGGACGGCAGGCGCGCTGCGTGGCCGCGATTGTACCGTTTCCCCGGCAAACTCGTCTACTGCGACACGCTTTACTGGCAACCAAGAAAAGCTTGCCATGCGAAGCTGTTACGCTTGACTGCGGCAGATTTGCGCCAGCGTGTAAATGAGTCCCTTTGCCGCATCGTGTGCGATGCAATATCGGCTGCGCAGGCTTGCGTCGCTGCTTGCACGGAAGATCGGCTGCTCAGTTCCGACGCACAACGTTAGTACTATAAGCATGCCTTAGCTGATTTCTCGACAGACGGGATCAATTCTGCTCTGATCGCATTCGACGAAATCTCCGCGTCGCCTTGAAGGCCTTACGCAGAAGAACAAGAACGAGAAGAAGAACAAGAGCGAGATTTCCCGACAAATCCGATTTGGCCCACCAGGGAGGGAACGCCATGTCACGGAGAAAGCTCACCCGTCGTCAATTCGTCGCAGCCACAGCCTTGTCCTCGGCGGCGTTCGTCGCCGCGCCCTTTGTCCGGACCGCGCATGCAGCCGGCAGCCTCTCGATCGGCCTGTGGGATCACTGGGTTCCCGACGCCAACAAGGCCTCCACCGCCCTCGTCAATGAATGGGCGGCAAAGGAGAAGGTCGAGGTTTCGATCGACTACATCACCAGCAACGGCAACAAGAATCTGGTCACGATCGCCTCGGAAGCGCAGGCCAAATCGGGCCACGACATCCTGGCGATGCCGAGCTGGTGGCCGCACGCCGAGACCGAACTGCTTGAGCCCATGAACGACGTCATGACGCAGGTGATCGCGCAAAACGGCAAGGTCAACAGCGCGGCGGAATATCTCGGCAAGCTTGACGGCAAGTGGCATGGGGTTCCCTTCTGCATCGGCAGCCAGATCAAGGGGCCCTGCTCGCGCATCGACCTGATGAAGAAGTACGCCAACATCGACGTGCAGGAAATGTATCCCGCGGGCGCGCCGCCCAAGGCCGATAACTGGACCATCGATACGTTCCTCAAGGCTGCGGAAGCCTGCTCCAAGGGCGGCTATCCCTTCGGCATCGGCTTGGGCGAGACCTCCGACTCCGTCGACACCGCGGGCGTGATCTTCCAGTCCTTCGGCGCCGAGCTCGTCAACGCCAAGGGCGACCTGACCGTCAAGACCGACGCGGTGCGCCAGGCGCTCGAATACTACAAGAAGCTGATCGCCTTCCTGCCGCCCGAAGTCGCCTCCTGGGACGACGCCAGCAACAACCGATGGCTGGTGTCCGGCAAGGGTGCCATGATCATGAACCCGCCGAGTGCCTGGGCCGTCGCAAGGCGCGACGCGCCGCAGATCGCCGAGCAATGCTGGACCCATGGCTTCCCGGCGGGACCGAAGGGCCGGTTCGCGCCGTATGTGCCCTACTTCCTTGCGACGTGGAATTTCTCCAAGAACAAGGAAGCCGCGAAGAGCCTGATCCTGCATCTGTCGCAGCCCGACGCGGTGGCGAAACTCGTCGCGGCCAGCGGTGGCTACGACCTGCCGGCCTATGAGAAGCTGACGACACTGAAGACCTGGGCCGAGGAAGGACCTCCGAAGGGCACGCTCTATCACTACCCCAATCCCTATAATCATCAGACCCTGTCGATCGCGGCCTCGCCCGCCCCGCCGAAGGTGGCGCAGCAGATCTATGTGCAGGCAACCCTGACCAAGATGTGCCTGCGCTATTTCAGGGGCGACAAGATGGAGGACACGCTCGCCTGGGCCGAAGGCGAGTGCGAAGGCTTCATGCGGAGCTGAGACAAACGCTTGCGGCTCGCGGTCCACCGGAGGGTGACACGCGGGCCGCCGCGGTTCTCACGTTCATCCGATCAGCGCGCCGACCGTGGTTGAAAGCGCGCGATCCTGCAGGGAAGAGGCACCATGGTTGACGTCACATTTCAGCCGGCCATCGCAGGGCCAAGGACGACGCGAAAAGCTTCCAGCCTGCGCCACACGCTGAAGCGGAAATCGACCATGGCGTTCCTGATGACGCTGCCGCTGATCATTCTGATCGCGGTCATGGTCGTCTATCCCGCGTTCTATGCCATCCATCTGGCCACGCTGAACAAGGCGATGACCAAGTTCATAGGCCTCGGTAACTTCCAGTTCCTGTTCAAACGCCAGACCTTCTGGATGGTCGTGGAACAGTCGTGCATCTTCGCCATCACCGCGGTCGTCTTCAAGGCGCTTATCGGCTTCATCGTCGCGCATTTCGCGCACAACATTCCCTCCAGGAAGCAGCGCAAATGGCGCGGCATGCTGCTCGTGCCCTGGGTGATCCCGCCGGCGATGAGCACGCTGGCGTGGCTGTGGTTGTTCGATCCCTCTTACAGCGCCTTCAACTACACGCTCGGCTTTTTCGGCGTCGGGCCGATCTCCTGGCTCGGTCAGACCGGCTGGGCGCGGTTCTCGATCATCCTGGTCAATGTCTGGTTTGGCGCGCCGTTCTTCATGATCATGTATCTGGCGGCGCTGAAATCGGTGCCGGAGCAGCTTTATGAAGCCGCCGCAATAGACGGCGCCAATTGGTGGCAGCGGATCTGGTTCGTGACATTGCCGATGATGCGCAACATCATCGCAATCACCACCCTGTTCTCGCTGATCGTCACCTTCGCCAACTTCGACATCACGCGAATCCTGACCGCCGGCGGCCCACTCGACAGCACCCACATCTTCGCGACCTGGTCCTTCCGACTCGGCATCGAAGGCGGCGACATTCCGCTTGGCGCCAGCGTCTCGCTGTTCATGGCGCCGATCCTGGCGGTCGCCGCGGTCTTCATCCTGCGCGACATCTCCAAACGCGGGAATGAAGCATGAGCTCGATCGCGATCGACAAGGCCGGACCCACCCGCAACGTCAAATATGGCAGCATGAGCCGCGACCGCCTCTGGGCGATGCGCTGGTCTTATTTCTTCCTGACGATTTTTGCGATCTTCTCGCTTGTACCGCCGATCTACATGGTCATCACCTCGCTGAAGAGCAGTGCCGAGATTTCGGCAGCGACCAATCCCTGGTGGGTCTTCCACCCGACGCTGTCGAACTACATCGAGCTCCTCACCTCCAACCAGTTCCTGCGGTTCTTCTGGAACTCCGCCCTGGTGGCGATCATCGTGGTGACCATCACCATGCTGATCAGCGTGCCGGCGGCGTTTGCGCTGTCGCGGATGAAATTCTGGGGCTCGGCCACGCTCGCGGCCGGCGTATTCCTGACCTACCTGATCCCGGACACGCTGCTGTTCCTGCCGCTGTTCAAAATGTTCGCGGTGTTCGGCGACTGGACGGGTATCCAGCTGATCAACAGATGGTACGTGCTGATCTTCCTCTACCCGACGCTGACCGTCCCGTTCTGCACCTGGATCATGATCGGCTATTTCGCCTCGATCCCGAAGGAGCTGGATGAAGCCGCCATCATCGACGGCGCCTCCTGGCTGCAGACGCTGACCCGGATCTTCATACCTGTCGCGTTACCTGGACTAATTGCCGCGACCATCTTCGCCTTCACCGTCTCCTGGGCGCAGTTCCTCTATCCGCTGGTATTCACGACCTCGACCGACCAGCTGGTGATGCCGGTCGGCATCATCACCACGCTGATCAAGGGCGACGTGTTCAACTGGGGACAGATCATGACCGGCGCGCTGCTCGGCGCAGCACCCCCGCTCATGATCTACGCCTTCCTGATGGACTATTACATTGCCGGCCTGACCGCCGGCGCGACAAAGGGTTGATACTCATGGCCGAGGTAAGTCTGCGTAAGGTGGTGAAGCGCTATGACGAGGTCGAAGCGGTGCGCGGCATCGATCTCGACATCGCCGATCATGAGTTCGTCGTGCTGGTGGGACCGTCGGGCTGCGGCAAGTCGACCACGCTGCGGATGATCGCGGGGCTCGAGGACATCACCGACGGCGACATCACGATCGGCGGCGACGTCGTCAACGATGTGCCGCCGAAGGACCGCGACATCGCGATGGTGTTCCAGAATTACGCGCTCTATCCGCACATGACGGTGGCGGAGAACATGTCGTTCGGGTTGCGGCTGAAGCACTATCCGAAAGCCGAAATCAAGACCCGGGTCACCGAAGCCGCACGCATGCTTGATATCACCGACCTGATCGACCGCAAGCCGAAACAGTTGTCCGGCGGCCAGCGCCAGCGCGTGGCGATGGGCCGCGCCATCGTGCGCAACCCGAAAGTATTCCTGTTCGACGAGCCGCTCTCGAACCTCGACGCCAAGCTGCGGGTGCAGATGCGGATCGAGATCAAGAAGGTGCACCAGAAGGTCCGCACCACCACGGTCTATGTCACCCACGACCAGGTCGAGGCGATGACCCTGGCCGACCGCGTGGTGGTCATGAACAAGGGCAGGATCGAGCAGATCGGCACGCCGAACGAGCTCTACCACAATCCGGCGACGCGCTTTGTCGCCGGCTTCATCGGCTCGCCGGCGATGAATTTCCTTCCCTGCCGGCTCGAAGAGGCCGCGGGCAAGCTCAATCTCCGCCTGACCGACCGTCTCGTCTTCCCGGTGCCATCGGCAAAGGCCGCGCGGTACCAGAACGTGCCGCGCAACGAGAGGCTTCTCCTTGGCCTTCGGCCCGAGCATCTCACCGAGGCCGACGGACATGCCGTGCCCGGTATCGAGACCTTCGATACCGTGCTCGACGTCACCGAGCCGATGGGGATGGAGACGCTGGTGTATTTCACGCTCGAGGGCACATATGTCTGCGGACGGGTCAATCCGTCGGCCGGCGCGCGTGACGGTGCCCCGCTCCGATTGGCTGTGGACCTCAATAATATGCACCTGCTAAACGAGGGGACCGGCGCCGTCCTTTGACGGCGAAAAAAAACCCCAAGGGCAGGAAATGGCCACCAACAAGAAGAAGATTTTTGTCACGCAAACGATGTCGCCCAACGCACGGGCTCTGCTGACCCAACGGGACGACATCGAACTCATCGAGTTTCCCAACCTGATCTCGGCTCCCGATTTCGAAGCGATGCTGAAGCAGCATGCGCCAGTGCACGGCGTGGCGCTAGGCGCCACCCGCTTTGGTGAGCCGGAGCTTGCGGCGTCCGGAGCCATGAAGGTGGTGACGCGGATCGGCGTCGGCTACGACGCTGTCGATGTGCCGGCACTCAGCAAGCGCAAGGTGCCGCTGATGGTGGCGGGCAGTGCGAACTCACCGTCGGTCGCCGAGCAAGCGATCTTCATGATGCTGACGCTCGCCAAGCGCGCGCAGGAAATGCATGCCATGGTCAAAGAAGGTAGCTGGGCGAGCCGGCTCGGCCAGTTGCCGTTCGATCTCTATGGCAAGACGCTGCTGATCATCGGCTTCGGCCGCATCGGCACGCGCACGGCCAGGCGCTGCCTTGCGATGGAAATGAAGGTGCTGGTCTACGATCCCTATAAGCCGGCTTCCGAAATCACCGCCGCCGGCTGCGAGGCGGTGGGCGATCTCGACGCCGCGCTGCCGCGCGCCGACTTCGTCAGCATCCATTGTCCGAAAACGCCTGAGACGGTCGGCCTGTTCAATGCGGCGCGATTGAAGCTGATGAAGCCCACCGCCTATCTCATCAACACCGCGCGCGGCGGCATCGTCGACGAGAAGGCGCTGCATGAGGCGCTGGTGTCGCGCAGGCTCGCCGGCGCCGGCCTCGACGTGTTCGAGCAGGAGCCGCCGCCGGTAGGCCAGGCGCTGCACGGCCTGCCGAACGTGATCATGGCCCCGCATGTTGCGGGAGTAACGGTCGAAGCCGTCGACCGCATGAGCGAGCAGACCGCGCGCAACATCCTGAGCGCGCTCGATGGCGAGCCGATCCGGCAGAACGTCATCAATCAGGACGTGCTCTGAAGAGCCCGCGCGGCAGCCTCTCGATGGGCCGCGCGCGGCCCGTTTCAGCAAACAAACCAGCAGGTTAGGCCATGGCTTTCAAGGAATATGGCAATTGCGATGCCGTCGGCCTCGCCGAACTCGTCCGCAAGAAACAGGTCACGCCGAAGGAGCTGCTGGACGAAGCGATCGAGCGCACGGCCAAGGTCGATCCGGAAATCAATGCGGTCGTCGTCAGGCATTACGACTACGCCGCGCAGCAGATTGCGAGAGGACTTCCCGACGGCCCCTTCACCGGCGTGCCGTTCCTCCTGAAGGATCTCGATCTCCTGAAAGGCACGCGCACGACGTTTGGTGCCAGCATCCTGAGGAATGATGTCGCCGACCACAACAGCACCCTCGCCCAGCGTTTCCTCGATGCGGGCGTGGCCATCTTCGGCAAGAGTGCGAGCCCCGAATTCGGCTTGATACCGACCACCGAGCCGCGCCTGCATGGGCCGACCAGGAATCCCTGGAATCTGGCGCACTCCTCCGGCGGCTCGTCCGGTGGCGCGGGCGCGGCGGTCGCCGCCCGCATCCTTCCCGTTGCACACGCCAGCGACGGCGGCGGCTCCATTCGCATTCCGGCGTCCGCCTGCGGCGTGTTCGGCCTGAAGCCCACCCGCGCGCGCAATCCGTTGGGTCCGGATCGCGGCGAAGGCTGGGGCGGCCTTTCCTGCGGACATGTCGTCAGCATCAGCGTGCGCGACAGCGCGGCGATGCTGGATGCGACCGCGGGGCCCGAACTCGCCAGCATCTATTATGCGCCGCCGCCAGAGCGGCCGTTTGCCGAAGAGGTCAGGCGTGAGCCCGGGCGCCTGCGCGTCGCCTTCACCGACAAATCTCCCTACGACGAGGCCATTGACGGCGAGGTCGCGGCCGCGGTGCGCGATGTTGCGGCCATGCTGGAGAAGCTCGGCCATCGCGTCGAGGAACGCGCGCCCAAGCTTCCGGCCGATCCGGCCATGGTGATGATGAACGTCGTCAGCGCCCACACCGCCCTCACGGTGCGCCAGACCGAACAACGCTTCGGCCACGCGATGACCGGCAACGATTTCGAAAACCTGACGCTGGCGATAGCGCACAATGCGCAAGGCACCACCGCGACCGATTATGTCGCGGCGCAGTTCGCCGCCTACCAGATCTCGCGCGCGCTCTACGAGTTCATGGCAAGCTGCGATGTGTTCCTGGCGCCGACGCTGTGCACGCCGCCGCTGCGGCTTGGCGAACTTAACGCGATGTCGGAGGATATCTCGCATATCGGCCCGGCGCTGCGGCGCTACATGCCGGGAACCTCGATGTTCAACATGTCCGGCCAGCCCGCGATGTCGGTGCCGCTCGCCTGGAGCAAGGCCGGCTTGCCGCTCGGCATGATGTTCGCGGCGCGCTTCGGCGACGAGGCAACCTTGTTTCGCCTCGCGGCCCAGCTCGAGCAGGAGCGGCCGTGGCGCACCAAATTACCGCCGGTCTGCGCCTAGGTCGTTGCTGTCATGTCCCTTTTCGGGACACGGCTTGACAAAACTCAGCCTTAATCGCGATCAAGCTTTGTACCGGGCGCAGGGGTGGTCAGGCTGTGCCTCATTTTTCAAATGCGGAGACTGGGACCTTGAGTCAAAGCGACCCGACGGATCATGCCCTTGCGGCAATCGCGAGCATTCTCGATCAACCCGCGGAAGCTGCTCGCGAGGTGGAAAAACCCGCGGCCGAGGCGAAGCCGGCTACGCCGCCTCCGCTACCGGCTTTCCCGCCTCCGCTTGCACCCGCAATGGCTTCTACCGACGGCGGTGACTATTCCAAGCTCGGCCCCGGCCCGATCGCCGCGATCCGCTTCAAATGGACGGCGCGCCGCGCCGACAATGGCGAATATTTTGTCGACGAGACCATCGGCGAGAGCTCGGCCCCGATCACATCAGGACCGATGACCAGGGATGCGGCGATCAGGATGGTCGACGAGCGCGAGGGCGAAGCGCGGCACCGCTTCGAGCAGCTGCGGCACGAGATGACCGGCCGCGCGGCAGCCGCCGATCTCGTTCGCAAGGGCGCCGGTGAGGCCTGAGACGTTACCCGCGCGGTGGGCCCAGAAAGTCCTTCTTCGTGAGATCGACGCCGGCATGCCGCAGGATGTCGTAGGCCGTCGTCAGGTGAAAAAAGAACTGCGGCACGCTGAACGTGAGCAGCAGCGAACGCCCCGTGAATGTCCGCTGGTTGCCGTTCTTGAAGGTAAAGACGACTTCCCGATCCGCGGCGCCGTCGATTTCGGCACGCGGCAGGCTCTCCGCGAAGTCGATCACTTTCTTGATGCGCGATTTCAATCCGGCGATGTCGGTGTCACCGTCCGCCAGTGTCAGCGGATCGCGGCGCGCCAACAGCGCGCCTGCCAGGATGGCGTGGCGACTGGCCTCGCCGACCTGTTGCCTGAGACTGTACATGTTGGGGTAGAGCCGCAGGTTCGGCAGGACCGAAGGATCGATCTTGCGCGCCTCGGCATGAGCCGCCCCTCGGTCCAGCAGCTCGGACAAATTGCCGAGAAACGGCACGAACACGCCGATCGAAGCCTCATACATCGAAATGGTCACGGTTGCGATTTCCCCCGCTTGGTCTAAACGCTGAGGCATCGTGTCACCGAATCCGGACTTTGAAGCAAGATGTTTCGTACGCTTATCGGCCTTTTCGCAGCGCTGGCCATCACCGTCTCGGCGCAAGCCCAGCAGTCTTCCCGTCTCGATGAGATCATCAGTCGCGGCACGCTGCGGGTCGGCATGACCGGCGACTACCGGCCCTTCACGTTTCTCGACAAGACGACGCAGAAATTCTCCGGATTCGACGTCGACATGGCGGAGGCACTTGGCAAGGCGCTCGGCGTCAAGGTCGAGTTCGTGCAGACCGCCTGGCCGCAACTGATGAAAGATTTTGAAGCCGACAGGTTCGATGTGGCGATGGGCGGCGTCTCGATCACGCTCGACCGACAGAAGAAGGGCCTGTTTTCGACGCCGATCATGCGGGAGGGCAAGACGCCGATCGCGCGCTGTGCGGACAACGACAAGTTTGCGACGCTTGCCGACATCGACAAGCCGGGCACGCGGGTCATCGTCAATCCCGGCGGCACCAACGAACGCTTCGCGCGGGCCAACATCAAATCGGCCGAGATCAAGGTGTATGGCGATAACGTTACGATCTTCGACGAGATCGCCAAGGGCGACGCCGACCTGATGATGACGGACGCCTCGGAGACGCGGTACCAGCAGAAGCTGCATCCCGGCATGCTCTGCGCGGTGCACCCCGACAAGCCCTTTGACTTTGCCGAAAAGGCATATTGGCTGCAGCGCGACGAAGCGTTGAAAGCCTTCGTCGATCAATGGCTGCACATCGCGATGGAGGACGGCAGTTTTGCCAAGATCTACGCCGCCTAGTTCGAATAGGGCACGTTGACGCGTGCACTAGTGGAGCGGATTTGACGTTCGCTACCCCGCTTGCGGCGAGTGCGTAAGCGAACGTCAAATCCAAAGCTCCACTAGAATCAATATTTTGCTAGTGGTCCTCTAATTCCAACATTCGCAAAGGTAACCGCTGCAACGGGATGCGAATGTTGGAATTGGACCACTAGCCGTTTTCGGACCTCATCATCAACGGACGCTCGCATCGGTCGAGCATGGTCGATAGTGTTCGCGCCATGTCGAACAAGAGCTATGGCACTGTCAGCGCCGAACAGCGTAACGAGATGAGTGGCCTTGCCTTCGTGCAAGGGCTTGCGGACGGCACGCTGCCGCTCAACACCATCGCGCAGACGCTGGGCTATGATGTTACGGAAGCCGTGAGCGGACGGGTGATCGTCACCGCACAGCCCGGCGTGGCGCATCTCAATCCGGCCGGCACCGTCCACGGCGGCTTTGCCGCGACGCTGCTCGACAGCTGCATGGGACTTGCGATCTGGTCGACACTTGAGAAAGGCCTTGGCCAGACCACGCTCGAATTCAAGATTTCGCTGATCCGCCCGATTACGCCGGACGTGGGGGTGATCAAGGCCGAAGGCACCGTGTTGAATCGCGGCCGGCGGATCGGAGCTGCCGAAGGGCGGATCACGGACGATCGCGGCCGCTTGCTTGCGCATGGCACGACCACGTGCCTGATTTTTGAGAATTGACGCGGCCTTTTGCGCCAAATTGACCTGACGCCCGCGGCCGAATTAGTTTAGCGGCCTGCGGTTGAACCAAAGCGGCTAGCGCACGACTTACCTCATGAACGTGATGTAGATCACGTTGCCAAGAATGACCGCAGCGTAGGGTCTTTTTTTGGGGATCCGCTGCTCAGGAGGTCACAATGAAAAGGCTGTTGGCGATGGCCATCGTCCTGCTGGCGAGCAGCGCCGCGCAGGCGCAATACCAGTTCGAATATGGCGGCCGCACCATTCGCATCGATCCGGATCGCGGTACCATTTCCATTCCCGGCGTCTACGACAATACCGGCAAGAAATCGAAGCGCGCCAAGACTGACACCAAGACTGACACCAAGACTGATCAGGACTCCTCGCGTAGCAAGCCCGCCTCGCAGGACGCCAAGGCCGATCAGCAAGCTGCGCCGGCACCAGCTCCCGCGCCGGCGGATACGGCTGCGGCACCTCCGCCAGCGCCGCCAGCTCCTCCCGCGCCGGACACCGCAACGACCACGCAGGACGTCCCGACCACCACGGCCAACAACGCGCCCGCCGATACTGCGGCCTTGCCGCCGCCTCCGGCCCCTCCAGCGCCGGCGCCATTGCCACCGATCCAGGACGCCGCGCCGCAGCGCTCGCCTGCACCACCTCCGCCTGCGGTGGCCGCCGTGCCGCCTCCTTCGCCCGCGCCGGTGCAGCGGCGTGATCCCAACTCGCCGATCGGCGTCTGGCTGACGGAGGAAAAGGAAGGCAAGGTCCGCATCGAACAGTGCGGCGTCAATCTCTGCGGCTATTCGGTCGACGCCAAGTCGAACGCCAATGGCGAGCAGGTGCTGATCAACATGAAACCCGGCAAGGATCAGAAGTGGAGCGGTCGCATCCTCGATCCCAACACCGGCAGCACCTATGATTCGACGATCGCGATGAAGGGAGCGGATACGCTGCGCGTGCAGGGCTGCGCTTTCGGCGGCATGTTCTGCGGCGGCCAGACCTGGTCCCGCGTGAACTAAAGCGCGATGAGATTAGGTTGAATCGTCATCGCGCTTTAGCTTTTTGATTGAGCATGATCTCCGCGCAAACGCTACGCGTTTGTCGCGACGGAAAACCGCTACACACTTTTCCGGATCATGCTCTAGCAACCACAAATCCAGGGCAAAAGGCCCCGCCAACCGGCGGGGCCTTTTCATTTGCGCGTCAATTTGTGCCGCAAATCACGCCCAGCGCAAGATGTGACAGCCATCACATCTTTGGAACCCGCGCGCAGCGACTATTCGTGCATCAAAACACGAAAGGGGCTCGCCATGGGATATATTCGCAAAACCTTCCTCGCCACCACGATTGCGTTGCTTACGGCCACCTCATTCGCCACCGCAGCGTCGGCCACGACGTTCGACGGCGAATGGAGCGTTCATATCGCCGCCTCCAGTTCCGAATGCGGCAACGGGCAGACCGTATCGATCGGCATCAACAACGGTAGCGTCTCCAGCTCGATGGTAAAGGCCTCCGGCCATGTCGCCGACGCCGGCAACATCAGCGTCACGCTGGTGAACGGCATCAAGCGCGCGACCGGCTTTGGTCACCTCTCGGCGACATCGGGTTCAGGCACCTGGCGCGGCATCATGTGCTCGGGCACCTGGACCGCGTCGCGGAACTGAGCTAGCCGACCGCTGCGCCATATTCGGCGTCGGTGACATGCTCCATCCAGGTCGCCGTTTTCCCGTCCAGGGCTTCCTGCGTTGCGATGTGGACCATGCCCGTGGTGGGCGCGCCGCCATGCCAGTGCTTCTCGTCCGGCGGGATCCAGATCACGTCGCCGGCCTTGATCTCGCGGATCGGCTGGCCCTTGGTCTGGAAGCGGCCGACGCCCGAAATCACATAGAGCGTCTGTCCAAACGGATGGGTGTGCCACGCGGTCCGCGCGCCGGGCTCGAAGGCGACGCGATTGATGACTACCCGCGCCGGCGCGGGTGCAGCGATGACCGGGTCCTGCCAGACCGTGCCTGTGAAGTTTTCGGCGGGCGCGCGGCGTGTCGGCCGCGTACCGGCGGGATAGATTTCCATGGGGGGTCCTCCTCTGTTCTCCTCATGGTGAGGAGCGCGAAGCGCGTCTCGAACCATGAGGCCACCATTCGGGCCTCATCCTTCGAGACGCGCGCAAGAGCGCGCTCCTCAGGATGAGGGTCATTTCTTCGACGCCGCGTAGCGCGCCTTGGTGTCGGCATTCATGGGATAGAGGCCGGGCAATTCCGCGCCGTTGTTCACCTCGTTGACGATCCAGGCTTCCATCCGTTCCTGCTCGGGCCCTTCGGCAAGCACGTGATCGAGCAATGCCTGCGGAATCAGCACCGCACCATCCTGGTCGGCGACCACCACGTCGTTTGGAAACACCGCAACCCCGCCGCAGCCGATCGGCTCGCCCCAGCCGACAAAGGTGAGGCCCGCGACCGAAGGCGGCGCGGCAAATCCGTCGCACCAGACCGGCAGGCCGGTGCCGAGCACACCCTCGACGTCGCGCACCACGCCGTCGGTGATCAGGGCGGTGACGCCGCGCTTGACCATGCGGGCGCACAGGATGTCGCCGAAAATGCCGGCATCGGTGATGCCCATGGCGTCGACCACGGTAATGCAACCGGCGGGCATGGCCTCGATCGCGGTTCGCGTCGAGATCGGTGAGGACCAGGATTCCGGCGTCGCCAGATCTTCCCGCGCCGGCACAAAACGCAGCGTGAAAGCCGGCCCGACCAGCCGCGGCATGCCCGGTTTCAGCGGACGCGCGCCCCGCATCCAGACGTTCCGCAAGCCCTTCTTGAGCAGGACCGTGGTGATGGTGGCGGTGGTGACGTGCGACAGGGTTTTGATCGCTTCGGGGGTCAAAGACATCGAAAAAGCAGGCTCCGGTGGGATGGATTGGCGGGGCGCATCTTGCGGGGCGCGGGCAGCGCGTCAAGGGCGTGACAAGCACGAGAGTTTGAGCGAAAACGCATGCCATGGCCGCGCCGCTTTCCCCGCCCCGCCTTTTGCCGAGTGGCGACAGTGCCATCGTGGTGGAATTTGCCCGCAACATCGACGACGCCGCCAGCCAGCGCGTGCTGGCGCTGGACAAGGCGCTGGCGGCAGCGGCAATCGAGGGCGTGACAGAGGCCGTGCCGACCTACCGCTCGCTGCTGGTGCATTACGATCCGGATCGGATCGATTTCGAGACGTTGGGCGGAAGGCTGGTTGCACTGGCCGAGATGCCCGTCCCGCGTGCCGGCAAGGCACGGCGCTGGCGCGTTCCGGTCGCCTATGGCGGCGAAAACGGTATCGATCTGGAGGATGTCGCCAAGAGCCTGAACATCACGCCTGACGAGGTCGTGGCGCGGCATGCCGGCGGCGACTATCGCGTCGCCATGATCGGCTTCACGCCGGGCTGGTCCTATCTCTCGGGGCTCGACAAGTCGCTGCACATGCCGCGCCGGCTCAATCCGCGGGTGTTCACGCCGGCGGGCACGATCTCGATCGGCGGCGTGCAGGCAGGCATCCAGTGCCTGGCCGCTCCCAGCGGCTGGCATCTGCTCGGCCGCACGGCGGTCAGGACCTTTCAGCTGCATCGCGATCCCGTATTCCTGACCCAGCCCGGTGATCGCGTGACGTTCTACCGGGTCGATGAGAAAACCTTTGCCGAGCAGACCCGCGCCGCGGAAGCCGGCGAGATCGTCGCGGAACTTGTGGCCGCATGAGCAAGCTCGTCGTTTCCTCGATCGGCCCTGCGAGCTCCGTCCAGGATCGCGGCCGCCCCGGCGTGCAGCGCTATGGGCTGGTGCCGAGCGGCGCGATGGATCGGCTTGCGCTTGCCGCCGCCAACACGCTGCTCGGCAACCAGCCGTTCGCAGCCTGCATCGAGATCGGTCCGTTCACCGCTGCGTTCACGGCGCATGACGGCGCGGTGCGTGTCGCGCTCGCCAGTGCCGCGCGCAGCGCTGACATCGGCGGCCGGCCGGTCGCGATGGGTACGTCCATGACCATCGGCGACGGCGAGACGCTGACGCTTGGTTTCGCCAAGGGCGGCGCCTTCAGCTATCTCGCCATCGAAGGCGGCATCGATGGCGAAGAGACGTTTGGCAGCGTCGCGGTCAATCAGCGCGCAGGGCTCGGCAGTCCCTATCCGCGGCCATTGCAGGCGGGCGACGAGCTGCCCGCGAAGACGGCGAGTGGCGCGGCCGAACGCCGGATCGAGCTTCCACTTGTGTCCGGGCCGATCCGCGTCGTGCTCGGTCCACAGGACGATGAATTTGCCGATGAAGCCAAGGCGCTGTTCCTGGACAGCGAATGGAAGATTTCCGCGACCAGCGACCGCATGGGCTATCGCCTCGAAGGCCCCGTCATCAAGCATTTGCACGGCCACAACATCGTCTCCGACGGCACCGTCAATGGCAGCATCCAGGTACCCGGCAATGGCGCGCCGATCGTGCTGATGCCGGACCGCAACACCACGGGCGGCTATCCCAAGATCGCGACCGTGATTTCGGCCGATTTCGGCCGCTTGGCGCAGACGCCGGCCGGAACGGCTTTCCGCTTCAAGGCGGTGAGCGTGAAGGAAGCCCAGGCGGAGGCCCGTAAATTTGCAGAGCTGCTCCGCGCCCTGCCCGACCTCCTCCGCAATTTGGAGGGCTTTGAGCTGAACCTCGAAGCGTTGCAGGATGCCAATGTTGCCGGCAGCGCCATCAGCGCGGTCGACGCCGGCACCTGGCATGCAGAGCTGCCGAACCCCTAAACGAAGAGGCCGGGAAGGACATGAAGACCATCGATCTCAACTGCGATCTCGGCGAGAGCTTTGGGCCCTGGGAAATGGGCCATGATGCCGAGATGATCGAGCTCGCCACCAGCGTCAACATCGCCTGCGGCTATCACGCTGGCGATGCCGACATCATGCGCCAGACGGTGGAGCTCGCCAAGGCGCGCGGCGTTTCCATCGGCGCGCATCCCGGCTATCGCGACCTGCATGGATTTGGCCGCAGGCCTGTCCCCGGACTGAAATCCTCGGAGATCGAGAACCTGGTCGCCTACCAGATCGGCGCGTTGCAGGCGATCGCGACCGCGGCCGGCCACAAGGTCACCCATGTGAAGGCGCACGGCGCGCTGTCCAACGTCGCCTGCGAGGACGACATGACCGCGCAGGCGATTGCCAACGCCATCAAGGCGGTCGATCCCAACCTGGTTTTCGTGGTGCTGGCCAATTCCAAGCTGGTCAAGGCCGGCGAGCGCGCCAATCTGCCGATGGCGCATGAGGTCTTCGCCGACCGTGCCTATGAGGACGACGGCAATTTGGTCGCGCGCAAGAAGCCCGGCGCGGTATTGCATGACCCAAAGGAGATCACGGACCGTGTGATCCGCATGGTGCAGGATGGCGCGGTAGTCTCGGTGACCGGCAAGGTGATCAAGATGCGCACGGACACCGTCTGCATTCACGGCGACAATCCGAGCGCGGTCGAGATCGCGCGCGGCGTACGGAAGGCGCTGAAGGACAACGGCATCGACGTCGCGCCGTTCAAGCGCGCGGCGTAGCTCACGTCAGTCGTAGGGTGGGCGAAGGCGCTCTCGCGCCGTGCCCACCCTTTATCCAGAGCGCAATGTCGATTGGTGGGCACGCTTCCACCTTCGCTCGTTGAGCTACGGCGGACGCGGCCGCTTTGCCCACCCAGCGAATTCCACGAAATCAAAAAGGATGTACTGACAGTGTGCCGAACACAAGGGCCGCAATCAGCGCGAAGGCGCTGTAGAGCGCCGCGAGGTGAATGCCGTTGCCGGCCCGCTTGAGCGAGCGCGCATAAAGGTGCAGGCGGGCTTCCGCCGATATCTCGCGCATGGCTGATCTCCATCGCCCCATGCGCACAAATTAAGAAACGTCCATGGTGCTTCGCAAGATCGTGCCGCAAATGGTGATGGCATGCTTTGCGAAACTCGCGTGGCAGTGAGAACTTCTCCACCACGGCCTCAGTTAAGAAATTTATTCGGCCGCTTTTGAGGTGCTTTTGCGCGGTTCCGGAACCTTTTTGATTGAGCATGATCTTTTCGGAAAACCGCTGCACACTTTTCCGGATCATGCTCAATACACGTCTTGCTGGAACAGGCCCTTTTTCTTCAATTCCCCGACAAAGCTGATGGCTTCATCGGTTGGACGTGCGCCGAATTGTGCAACGATATCGACCAGCGCCCGCTCGACGTCCTTGGCCATGCGCTTGGCGTCGCCGCAGATATAGACATGCGCGCCCTCGGCGAGCCAGGTCCACAATTCGCGGCCGACTTCGCGCATACGGTCCTGCACGTAGAATTTCTTCGCGCCGTCCCGCGACCAGGCGAGCGACAGCCGCGTCAGCAGGCCCGAGGTCTTCATCGAGTTGAGCTCTTCCTGGTAGAAGAAGTCGCAATCGCTGCGCTGGTGTCCGAAGAACAGCCAGTTCTTGCCGGGCGCGCCGGTCGCCCTGCGGTCGAGGAGGAAGGCGCGGAACGGCGCCACGCCTGTGCCGGGCCCGATCATGATGATCGGCGTCTTCGGGTCGGCCGGCAGCCCAAAGCCATGCGCCTTCTGCACATAGACCTTCAGTTCGTCGCCGGGGTTGATGCGCTCTGCGAGGAAGGTCGAGGCAAGTCCTAGCCGCTTGCGCTTGCCGATCACATAGCGCACGCAATCGACGGTCAACGACAATTTTCCCGGCGTCGCGTTGTGCGACGACGAGATCGAATAGAGCCGCGGCTGCAGCGGCTCCAGCGCCTCGACAAAGGATTCCGGATGCGGACGGACGTTGGAGAATTTTTGCAGCACCGCCATGACGTCGAGGGTTGCGGCATCGCCATCGGGGTCTTCCCCTTGCGCCAGCGCCCGCGCCTTCTCGCGCTGCGTGCCGCCGGTAAGATAGGAGAACAGCTCGAACAGGCTGTCCGGCGCCGGCGAGAGCGACACGTCCGAGATCAGCACCTCGCGCAAGGTCTTGCCGCGTATTTCCGTCGTGTGCGAGGCGCCCAGCAGCGCGATGATCTGGTCGGCGAGACCGATATCATTCTTGGCAAAGATACCGAAGGAGTCGCCGACGACATAGTCGAGGCCGGCGCCTGAAAGATCGAAATCGATGTGCCAGGTCTCTTTCTCCGAGCCTTTCTTGTTGAGCAGCCGGCGCGAGACGAAGGTCGCCGCGATCGGATTATCGCGGGAACGGCCGGGCTCGCTGATGACAGTGGTGACCGCGACCGCCGGCGTGACGGCCGAAGACGGCGCCGCGGCCGGCGCCTTGTCCAGCTCCTCATGGAGCGACTTCAGCATTCGCGCGGTTTCCTTGCCGCCGGGGACGCAGAGATTGAGCCGCCCTTCGCTCCTGCTCGCGATCGCATCCGAATAGTCGTTGCAATTGTAGCCGCACTGGCCGCAATCCTGCTGCGCCATCGCCGCCATCATTCGCCGCCGCAAGGGTCGGCCCTCGGCGAGCTTCATGCGATCGGCGATCGGCATGGTCTGGTCGTGCCAGGGCGCTTCGCCATCGTCGCCCTCGCCGGCCGGGCCTTGCAGCATGGCGGCGCCCTGCTCCGGCGACAGCGGCGTTGCGCCGTTCTCAGTCAACAGCGCCGCGAAGAAGCCGTTGAGCCATGAACGCTGCGCCTCGGAAAACGGCGCGGTCGGCGGAATGATCTCGATCTTCGGGAGCGGCGTGATCTGGTTCATGGGGACACCTTGGTGTCGGAAAGCTGGGCGTCTGCGAGCTTGCGGAGCGTTTCGCCGTCGTGACGGCGGGCGAATGTGAGAAATGCTTCTTCGGGCGAGGCGCGATGCGCGAGATAGGCTTTCAGGAGCCGCTCGACCGTCTGCGGCGCTTCCTCGGCCTTGAGGTCGTGATAGACCTCCTGCCCGATATCGGCCTGAGGCCCGAAGCCGCCGCCCGCGAACAGATGATAGCCCTCGACGGTGTCCTCGCTGTCGCCGAGGGGCACCTTGGCGGCGATCAGGCCGATGTCAGAGATGTAATGCTGGGCGCAGGAATGGTGGCAGCCGGTGAGATGGATGTTGAGCGGCGTGTCGATATTGACGCGCGGCTCGCACCAGTCGGCGATATCAGCGGCGTGCAGCTTGGTGTTGGATGCCGCAAATTTGCAGCCGGCATTGCCGGTGCAGGCGATCAGGCCGGCGCGGATCTCAGAAGCCTTGATCGAGAGGCCCAGCTTTTCGATCGCAGCACCGGCCAGCGCGACATTCTCATCGCGCACGCCGGAAATCAGAAAATTCTGCCAGACCGTCAGTCGGATGTCGCCGTCCCCGAGGTCCCCCGCGATTTTGGCCAGCCCGCGCATCTGGTCGCACGTGATCTTGCCAACCGGCACCAGCACGCCGATCCAGTTCAATCCATCCTGCTTCTGCTTGTGCACGCCGATATGCGCCATGCGGTCGAAAGCCGGCCGGGCTGCAATCGCTTCCGCCGGCGCGCGGGTCAGCTTGCGGCCGAGCCGTTCCTCGACGGTCTCCATGAATTTGTCGACGCCCATGCTGTCGAGCACATATTTCAGGCGCGCCTTGAGGCGGTTGGTGCGGTCGCCGGTATCGATAAACACGCGCACGATCGCGTCCGCGACCCTGGTCGCATCCTCCGGCTTGACGATGATGCCGGTCTCTTTCGCAAAGTCCCGATGCCCGGTGATGCCACCGACGCCCAGCCGGAACCAGATGCCGGGCTCGATGCCAAAACCGTCCTTCACCTCGACCGCGGAGAACGCGATGTCGTTGGTGTCTTCCAGCACCGCGATCTTGCCGGCGCCGTCGAAGGCAACGTTGAACTTGCGCGGCAGGCCGTAGAGCGAGCGGTCGTTGAGGATGTGATAGTGCCATTCGCGCGCGTAGGAGCGCGTGTCGATCAATTCCTGCGGATCGATGCCCGCGGTCGGCGTGCCCGTGACGTTGCGGATGTTGTCCGCACCTGAGCCGCGCGAGCACAGGCCAAGCTCCTGGATGCCTTCGATCAGTTCGACCGCGTGCTTCGGCGGGATTTCGCGGAGCTGCAGATTGGCGCGCGTGGTGACATGGCTGAACGGTCCGCACAGCCGCTCGGCAAGATCGGCGACACCTGCAAATTGCCAGTGTTTTAAAATGCCGTTCGGGATGCGCAGGCGGCACATGTAGGAGTCCTGCGCCGGCGCGACATAGAACAGCCCGTGATAGCGCCAGCGGAAATTATCCGCCGGCGACGGCGGTGCATTATCGACCGCCTGCTGCTTCAGCCGCGGATAGGCATCGAAGGGATGCTCCTCGCGCTTGAACTTTTCCTGGTCGGCAAGCTTCCTGCCGGAGGCGGTGACCTTGTCTTGCGCCTTGATGTGCGCGGCATCGGGTCCGGTTGGCTCGGCACTTGCCTTGCCGGCATTCGCGTCGCCAATGCCGCGTCCGCGACGGATGATCTGCACGCCGGCGGCAAAGCCCTCGAAGTACCGCTTCTGTTCGTCGGTGAAGTCAACGGAGAGATTGTCGATTTTCATGATCGCCATGCGCCCCTATTCCGCAGCGGCCGGGATGGCGACAGGCGCCGCCGCGCGGGTGACGAGTTCGAGGCCGAGCAGCACGATCATCACGAGGCTGACCGGGAAGATCAGCGCGCCGACCAGCGGCTGGCCCGTCGTGATCGCCCCGCTAAAGGCAAGCGCGGTGGCAGCGCCCAGAAGTGCGCCCGATAGCGCGCCGCGGATCAGGATGTCGCGCGGCCCGAGCGCCAGCTTCCTGAGGCTGGCATCAATCATCGCGGCAACGACGTCGGTGGGTTTGATGTAATCCATGTCGAAGCTCCAGCCGCCACGCCTGGCGTGGTCACAACGAGGGAAGGGAGTCGTGCGGTCGCCCGCGTCTGTGCGAGCGATCCGATCAGCCTCGTTGCTGCGGAAATCCATCGTGGATGTAGGCCAGCGGGCATCACCGGCGGCTGGCTTGGCTATGCCTATTCAAAACATGTGCCAGTGCAGCGGACCAGGGAAAGTGAAATACATTCAATGCATTATAAGTTTTGCAGTGCATTAAGTGGATTGATGTTCATGCCTTTTCAGAAGGCATGAGCACAAATAATAAGCCTCGAATCGGCGTGCTTAGTCTTTGATCAGTGGCTTCCAGAGCCGTCTATGGCATCCGGCGGGCTACCGCAAAGGAGTCCAAATACCCGCTGATGTCGGCGGGATCGAAGGGCGGCCCGGCGAAAGCGCGGAATGGCGCCGAGGGCTGCTCTTTGCTCGCGCTCTGCCCGAGCGCCGTGTCGTAAAGGTCGGTCCGGAACACCGCCATCGCGGTCGCAAGCGCCTCGCGGCTGACCGCGGTCTGTCCCCAGCGGACCATCTGGGCGTAGAGCCAGGCGGCCTGCACCGGATCGGGCCTTCCCGCCCCCTCCCGGCTGACGAGGAGGTAGCGGCTGCTCTCGCGCATGGTGCCGTCGGGCGAAATCTTCAGGCGTCCGTCCAGCGTACGCTGAATGACCTCGGCATCGACGCCGATCCGTTCCGGCTGTGCCAGGATGCGCGCGGTCTCGCTGCGGTTCTGCTCGACAAAATCGGCGCCGCGCGCGGCGGCGCGGACCAGCGCGGCCACGACTTGCGGATTCCTGTCCGCCCAGCTCTGTCTGATCGCCAGCACCTTCTCGGCCGCGCGCACCAGGATATCGGACACGTAATGCAGGATGTAGCCGTCGCCGCGGTCCACCGCGATGGAATTCCAGGGCGCGCCGACACAGAAGCCGTCGATCTGGCCACCCGCGATCGTCTCCGCCATGAAAGGCGGCGGCAGCACGACAAGGCGCACATCCTCATCGGGATCGACGCCGCCGGCTGCCATCCAGAAGCGGAGCTGGTAGTTGTGGGTCGAGAACGGGAAGGTCATGGCGAACGTCAGCGGCTCTGCGCCGCTCTGCCGCCTGGAAGCAACAACCCGTGCCAGCGCTTTTGCCGTCGCCATCGGATCGAACCGGTCGCCGTCGAGCTCGGCCATGATCGCCGCGTGCAGCACCGGCGACACCGTGATCGCATTGCCATTGATGCCGAGATTGTAGGGCGCGGCGATCGGCACCTTGACGTGGCCGATGCCGAGACTCGAGGCGATTGCGACCGGCGCCAGCAGATGGGCGGCATCGAACAGGCCGATATTGAGCTTGTCGCGCACATTCGACCACGACACCTCCCGCACCAGGGTGACGTCGAGCCCCTCCTCGGCGGCAAATCCCTTGTCGACGGCGACGATCAGCGCCGCCGCATCGACGAGAGGGATAAAGCCGATATGAAGCGGTGTGCTCATTTCAACAGCTCCGACGCGGTCAGGATCGACTGCGCGATCTCGCCGATCTTCTTCTTTTCGCGCATCGCGGTGGAGCGCATCAGCACATAGGCCTCCTCCTCGGTCAGGCCCTTGAGCTTCATCAGGATTCCCTTGGCGCGGTCGATCACCTTGCGCTCTTCAAGCGCGTTCTTGGTGCGATCGAGCTCGTCCTGCAGCTTGGCGAAGGCGTTGAAGCGCGAGACGCAGAGATCGAGGATCGGCTTGATGCGCTCCTTCTTCAGGCCGTCGACGATATAGGCGGAGACGCCGGCATCGACGGAAGCCTGGATCGAGGCTGCATCGCTCTGGTCGACGAACATCGCGATCGGCCGCCGCACGGCGCGGCTGACCTGGAACATCTGCTCAAGACTGTCGCGGCTCGGGTTTTCCAGGTCGATCACGATGATGTCGGGGTCGAGCGCATAGATGCGGGCGAGCAGGCTCTGCATCTCGCTGATATGGACGACCTCGGTATAGCCTGCCTCCCGCAATCCTTCCTCGAGGATCGCGGCGCGGATCGGGCTTTCGTCGACAATGACGATTTTAGGAGAGGACTCGGCGCCCATCGCTTACTCGGTGTCCGACACGCATATCCATAGCACGCAAGCGGCCAGCTCAAAGTCTTGTATTTCTGCGCATTTAGGACTAGCTCACGGGCCATCAATCACACAGTTTGGAACATGTCAGAGGCTGCCGCGCCGAAAATCAGCTTTGTTTCGCTTGGATGCCCCAAGGCTTTGGTGGATTCCGAGAGGATCATCACGCGCCTGCGCGCGGAAGGCTATGAGCTCGCACGCAAGCATGACGGCGCCGACATTGTCATCGTCAACACCTGCGGGTTCCTCGACAGCGCCAAGCAGGAATCCCTGTCGGCGATCGGCGAGGCCATGGCGGAGAACGGCAAGGTCATCGTCACCGGCTGCATGGGCGCCGAACCCGAGCAGATTGCGTCCGCCTATCCCGGCGTGCTTTCGATCACAGGGCCGCAGCAATATGAAAGCGTGCTCGATGCCGTGCATCGCGCGCTGCCGCCGGCGCACAATGCGCATCTCGACCTGGTGCCGCCGCAGGGCATCAAGCTGACGCCGCGGCACTACGCTTACCTGAAGATTTCGGAGGGCTGCAACAACCGCTGCAGCTTCTGCATCATCCCGAAACTGCGCGGCGATCTGGTGTCGCGCCCGGCCAATGACGTGCTGCGCGAGGCGGAGCGGCTGGTCAAGGCCGGCGTCAAGGAGCTCCTGGTCATCTCGCAGGATACTTCGGCCTATGGCGTCGACCTGAAATATGCCGAGAGCCCCTGGCGGGATCGTTCGGTCCGGGCGAAGTTTTTCGATCTCGCCAAAGAGCTCGGCGAGCTCGGCGCCTGGGTCCGGCTGCAATATGTCTACCCCTACCCGCATGTCGACGAGGTCATCGGGCTGATGACCGAGGGTAAGATCCTGCCCTATCTCGACATCCCCTTTCAGCACGCGAGCCCGGAAGTGTTGAAGGCGATGAAGCGCCCGGCCGCGCAGGACAAGACGCTGGCGCGGATTTCGAAGTGGCGAGAAGCGTGTCCTGACCTCGCCATTCGCTCGACCTTCATTGTCGGCTTCCCCGGCGAGACCGATGCCGATTTCGCCTATCTGCTCGACTGGCTGGACGAAGCCGAGATCGACCGGGTCGGCTGCTTCAAATATGAGCCGGTCGCAGGCGCCGCCTCCAATGCGCTTCCCGGCGCCGTGCCCGACGAGGTCAAGCAGCAGCGCTACAACGCACTGATGGCGCGGCAGCAGAAGATTTCGGCGCGGCGGCTGAAGCGCAAGGTCGGCAGCAGGCGGCAAGTGATCATCGACGAGGTCGGCCCGACGGTGGCCAGAGGTCGGTCAATGGCCGACGCGCCGGAGATCGACGGCTCGGTCTACCTCACGAGCCGCCGTCCGCTGAAGACCGGCGAGATCGTCAGCGCGAAAATCGAACGCGCCGACGAATATGACCTGCACGGGAGTGTGGCTGGCTTTTAGCCTAGAGCATGATCCGGAAAAGTGTGTAGCGGTTTTCCGAAAAGATCATGCTCAAACAGAAAGATAGAGCGGGATGACGATTCGAAGAAAAGTCATCCCGCTTAGTGTGTTTTTGACGACGGCGAAACCGTCCGGACATTCCAGAGCTTGAGGAGGCGAGCGGCCTCATCGGCCGTCAGCTCGGCGAATTGCCGCTTGAGCTTTGACAATTCATCCTTGGCGGTGACGCCCCTGGAGAACCGGCAATCGAGTACCGCTTTCACGGTCTCCCAGCCAAGGCCCGCGACCCTGCAGGGGACCAGGATGCCGTCGCTGCGCAGGCTCTGCATCAGCGGGCGGACAATGTCGACGCTGGTGCGCGCCAGCTCGGCGAGCGCCACGAGGGTCTCTTCGTAACGCCGCTGCGATGCAAGGTCGCGCAAGGCCGCTTCGTTGAGCCCGCCCTCTTTCTTGAGCTTCGCGATCAGCGTTGCGGCGGTTTTGAAATCACGGTCGCTTGACAGCTCGCGGTCGACGTCGGCCGATGCCGCCGAAATCGCCGCCCGTATTTCCTCGAAGAGATAGGACGGCGCGCGAGACAGCATCCGGGTCTTCACGGCATCGGTGGCGCTGCGCAGCAGACGAGCCCGAAGCTCGCCCGGCAAATCGGCGCGGATCCCGGTCACGACGGCCAGCTCGGGGTCGGCTGCCGCCTGCGCGACGATCATCGCAAATCCCGCGGCGGAAACCCGGGCGCCGGGATTGGTGACGAGCCGGCGGCTGACGCTCGGGAAACGGCGGATCAGCAGACTGTCGGTCACGACCTCCTGCAGCCACCAGCGGCCTGCGATCGCGATCAGATGCTTCTCGCCCTTCGTCTTCGCGATTTCGATCAGGTCGTCGCTCTTCAGGGTCGGTGATTCCATCAGAACCGGCCCGGCCACGGAAATATCGTCGTGCCGGGCGAGATGCCTGATGACGGAGGCTGGCGCCCGGGAAATCGGCGCCAACTGGCTGCTCAATTCGGCCAAGGCGATACGGGCGCTGACATCGGCGATGGCGCGCAGCTCGATGGTGTTGACCAGTCGTTCGAAGACGTCGCCAAACAGCTCGATCTGCTCACTGCTGTAGCTTCCGGCAGAAGCCAGAAACAGCGCCGTCACGCGCTGGGCCGTCTCGGCGCATTTTTCCGCTGAGCCTGCGGCAATCGCCGTTTCGACTTCTTCGGCGATCGATAGAGTTTGCTGTGACATCGCTCGTCCTGAGCGCTTGAGCTGCTGTTCTAAGCCAGCCTGGAGACGCTACGGATGATGCCTAAAATTTTCGTAAAATCACCATCACTTGACACTGCCCGCCCTTCCGCTGTATGAGCCCGCCCCATGATTTCGAACCGGACCAACCGCCGCGCAGCTTTCCGTCGTCGCACCAGCGACGATGATGGGCTGCGCCATGTCCGACGACCACGCTGAATAGCTAGATCAGCTTAGTTTTCGAGAAGGCCGCGCCCGCAAAAGCGCGGCCTTCTTGCGTTTCGGCCCCCCTCCATCCAACCCAAAAAGGAGTTTTCGATGCTCAAGGTCACCCATCCCTTTGACGCGCTGATGGACATCACGGCGCGCCCGCCAACCTTGTTCGTCCGGGGCGAAGGCTCGTATCTCTGGGACGATGCGGGAAAACGCTATCTCGATTTCATCCAGGGCTGGGCGGTGAACTGCCTTGGCCACGCGCCGGCGTGCGTGGCGGAAGCCGTGGCGGCGCAGTCCAGACTCCTGATCACGCCGAGCCCGGCCTATTACAATTCAGCCAGCCTCAAGCTGGCGAAGGCGCTGGTCGACGCCAGCTGCTTCGACCAGGTGTTCTTTGCCAATTCCGGCGCGGAGGCCAACGAAGGCGCGATCAAGCTCGCGCGCAAATTTGGCGCCAAGCACAAGGGCGGCGCGTTCGAGATGATCACCTTTGAGGGCGGCTTTCATGGGCGCACGCTTGCGACCATGTCGGCCTCGGGCAAGAAGGCTTTCGAGCCGCTGTTCGAGCCGAAGGTCGCGGGCTTCCGGAAAGCGAAGCTGAACGACCTCGATTCCGTGAAGCAGCTCATCAACGACAACACCGTGGCAATCATGCTGGAGCCGATCCAGGGCGAGGCCGGCGTGTGGCCCGCGACCGATCAATTCCTGCAGGCCTTGCGCGCGCTGACGAACGAGCACGGCCTGCTCTTGATCTTCGACGAGATCCAGACCGGCATCGGCCGGACCGGCAAGCTCTTCCACTACGAACACGCCGGTATTGCGCCCGACATCATGACGCTCGGCAAAGGCATCGGCGGCGGCGTGCCGCTGGCGGCGCTGCTCGCGACCGCAAGGGCCTCGTGCTTCGAGCACGGTGACCAGGGCGGCACCTTCAACGGCAATCCGTTGATGTGCGCGGCAGGTCTCGCGGTGCTTGAGGAAGTCAACCACCCTTCGTTCCTGAAATCGGCCGCGGAAGCCGGGCTCCATCTCGAAGGCGAGCTGCAGAAACTCTCGGCGCGGCATGGGCTCGGCGAGGTGCGCGGCCGCGGCCTGCTGCTTGCCCTTGATCTGAAGCTGCCGATCGGCGCCTCGATCGTGACGCAGGCCTTCGAGGCGGGCCTGCTACTGAACTCGCCGCAACCGGACGCGCTGCGCTTCATGCCGGCCCTCAATGTCTCGCGCGCGGAGATTTCGGAAATGATCGACGGCCTGGACGCGATCCTGACGAAAGCCGGCGCAGCCCGGCGCGTGGCATAGGAGGAGCTCGTCATTGCGAGCGAAGCGAAGCAATCCATTTGACCGCTTGTGGAGACATGGATTGCTTCGTCGCTTTGCCCTTCGCGATGACGACTAACGTCACGGCTTCAGGATCGACGCACCGGTGGTGCTGCGGCTCTCCAGATCGATATGCGCCTTGCCGGCGTCCTTCAGCGCATAGGCATGATTGATCGGCACATGCAGCTTGCCGGAGATGACGGCGGCAAACAGCGTGTCGGCGCCTTCGAGCAATTCCTTGCGGGTACCGATATAGTCGTTGAGCTTGGGCCGGGTCGCAAACAGCGAGCCGTGATTGTTGAGCTCGGCCATCGAAAACGGCGGCACCGGGCCTGAGGCGTTGCCGAAACTGACGAACAGCCCGCGCGGCTTCAGGCAGGACAGCGAGCCCGGAAAAGTCGACTTGCCGACGCCGTCATAGACGACGTCGCAGAGTTCGTTGCGGCTGATCTGTTTTACACGCGCGACAAAATCCTCGTCGTTGTAGAGGATGACGTGATCGCAGCCATTGGCGAGCGCGAGATCGGCCTTGGCCTTCGAGCCGACGGTGCCGATGACATGCGCGCCGAGCGCCCTCGCCCACTGGCAGGCGAGCAGCCCGATGCCGCCGGCCGCGGCATGGATCAGCACGCGATGATGCGGCTCGATCTTGAAGGTCTTGTGCAGGAGATACCAGACCGTCAGTCCCTTGAGCATCAGCACCGCGCCCTGCTCGTAGGTGATGTGGTCGGGCAGCTTGACCAGCTTTTCCCAGGGAATGTTGCGCTCGGTCGCGTAGGCGCCGAGGTTGTGATAGTAGGCGACGCGGTCGCCGGGATGGAAATTCGTCACCCCAGGCCCGACGGCGATGACCTCGCCCGAGGCCTCATTGCCGGCGACGAACGGCAGGCCCGGCGCCTTGTAGAGGCCGGTGCGATAATAGACGTCGATGAAATTCAGCCCGACCGCGTGCTGGCGGATGCGCACTTCGCCAGCCCCCGGCGCGGTCAGATCGACGGCCTCATAGACCAACGCCTCCGGTCCGCCCACCTTGTGCACGCGCACGGCCTTGGTCATCGTC
>DATMNV010000248.1:0-10461 GCA_035568535.1 Bradyrhizobium sp. | reverse complement strand
GCCTCGGCGCGGTCGGCTTCGCGGAGCGCCTTGGCCGCCGCCTCGCGCGCCGACTGCGCGCGGATTTTCGCGCCGATCAACCGGCCGTGGAAGGCGGATTGGCGTGACCTCGAGCCCATGGCGGCGGATTACAGCGCCGGTTGCGGCGTGCTGCAAGGCCACTAGGCGTAGAGGCCGGAAACGGTCCGGTCACACCATCGCTGCGGCGAATTTTGACGACGGTATCGAGGCACGGTTCCACCAAAACTTCGCTCGCCCTTGTGAACGGGCCTGTGCGCGATTCCTTGGGAACCAGCAGTCGCCTCTCGAAGTTTCTTGTTCAATCCAGAAACCTAAAATATCCTGCCGGGCGCGCTTCGCATCATATGCTGCCGCCGCCCGACGCCGATCATGGGTGATGTGATGAAAGATTTTTCGAACGCCACTTTCGTGCCTGAGATGGTGAACGCGATGACCGAAGCGCTCGATGCGTCTGTCGCGACGCTGCCGCATCCGGTGAATTCAACCCAGGTCAACCTGCTCGCGGAATCGATCCTGCGCACGGCGCAGGCCGGCGAGCGCGATCCGGTCATTTTGCAGCGGATGGCGCTCCTGGAATTGCAGATCACCCCGCGCGAATGAACCCCATCCTTCGAGACGGGCGCTAAAGGCCGCCCTCAGGATGAGGGAGCACAAGCGGCGCGAAACTCGGACCTTCATGGTGAGGAGCACGGCGAGGCCGTGCGTCTCGAACCATGAGGCCCAAATCGGCTGTTTGACACCCTGAACAGGAGAACGAGCCGGCAACTACGTTCCTCCCCGCGGAACCTTTGCATGCAGAGCGGGTTCTCTTTCCCGGAACGCTCAAGAATTAATCCGGGAACGCCCATGAACGAAGCCGACCAGCTGGTCACGGCCGCAATGACGTTTGCCTCGTGACGATGCTGGTGAGGGCGCGGGCTTTCATCGAACAGAGATCGGCGAGCGGCGTCAGCCGGCCGGTCGTCGTCGCTTCCCTGCCCATGTGAAAAACCCAGGTGAGGTGTGTGATGAAGAAGCTTGCTTTTGCCTTGATGCTTTTGATGGCCAATGTCCCGTTCGCGCTGGCGCAGCATTCCGGCACGCCGCGGGAGCAGAATGCCTGCACACGCGATGCTTCGCGCTTCTGCCGCAAGGATCTGGGAAATGACGGTGCGGTTCAGGCCTGCCTGCAGCAGAACCGCGCCCGGCTCAGCGCGCCGTGCAAGAAGGTCTTTGAAAGCCACGGCATGTAGGCGGGGCTACCCGACCGCATCAAACCCTCGTGGCGAGGAGGCGCGAATGCGCCGTCTCCGAACGATGCTTTGCATCGCCGGCAGAACCATGAGATCCGACGGTGGCCTTATCCTTCGAGAGGCGCGCTAAAGAGCGCGCTTACAAGGATGAGGGGAGAGAGCCGCCTGTGCTGGCGCGCTAGCGCTGGCCGTTGGTGTGGGCGTTCCAGTTGCCCCAGCTGACATTGGTCAGGCTGCGGAAATCCGTGCCGAGCGGGCGCCGCTTCTGCTGCATAGGCCGAGATGCACTTCTCGGATTCGGCGATCTTGCGCGACAGTTCGTCGATCGCTTTCTGGGCCCCGCCGAGCTTGTCGTGGCCGACCGTGAAGCGCGCGACCTCGAGCTGCTTCAGCGCCGCGCGGTTCTTCTTCAACTGGACCCGGTGCCAGGCGATCTTGCTGTTGCTGTCGGCGGCCATCGCAAATTCTCCTGAATCGCAAGCCAACATATCACAGCGATTCCACCGCGAGAATCTGATCACACTTGGTGACTTTCGCCGTTCCGCTGTGCGCGATCTGCCGGCATGATGGCGACATTGAGGCCGGACCATAACGCGGGAAAACGCGATGATCGCAAAACGAATCTCCTGGTCACGCCGAGCGGCCATCGGCGCGCTCGCGAAAGCTGCCTCAAGCGCGCTGCTGTTTCGGATCGCGAACGCACAAGCCGCCGACAAGATGACGCGCGCGCAAGCGGAGTATCAGGACACGCCGAACGGCATCTATAGCTGCGGCCTGTGCTCGCTGTTCGAGGCACCGAATGGCTGCAAGGTGGTCGAGGGCGAGGTCAGCAGGGACGGCTGGTGCAAGGCGTTCGCGCTGCAGGATTGAAGGTTCGGTTGTAGGGTGGGCAAAGCGTAGCGTGCCCACCAGTGCATTCGCGGATAGCTCCGGTGGGCACGGCGCTGACGGGCCTTTGCCCACACTACATCAAGGCCGTCACAACTCCCGCGCATTCGAGAACGCGAACGAGCTCACCCGCCGCGTGTTCTCGTCGAGGATCAGCGTCCGCGTGATCGGCGGCTCGGCGCGCTGGCTGCAATTCTCGCGCTCGCAGAGCCGGCAGTTGACGCCGATCGGCGTGCCCTCGGTCTTCTCCAGATCCAGGCCGGTCGCATAGATCAGCTTGGAGGCGTGGCGGATTTCGCAACCGAGCCCGATCGCAAAGCGCGGCTCGCCTTGCGGATGCGGCGCAACGGGACGGCGCACCGTCTGCGCGATCGAGAAATAGCGCGTGCCGTCGGGCAGCTCGATCACCTGCTTCAACAGGCGATCCGGCGTATCGAAGGTCGAATGCACATTCCACAGGGGACACGTGCCGCCGAACTTGGAGAAGGGGAAGGTGCCCGAGGAGAAACGCTTGGAGACATTGCCTGCGTTGTCGACGCGCAGCAGGAAGAACGGGATGCCGCGCGCGTTCGGCCGCTGCAACGTGGTGAGGCGGTGACAGACCTGCTCGAAGCCGGCGTTGAAACGCTGCGCCAGCACATGCACGTCATAGCTCAGGCTTTCTGCGGCGGCATGGAAGGCCTGGTAGGGCATCATCACGCAGGCCGCGAAATAATTCGCAAGCGTGATGCGGTAGAGCCGCCGCGGCGTGTCGTCGAGCTTGCCGGCGCGGCCAATGATGGTTTCGAGTGCGCCGCCGCATTCAGCCAGCCCCACCTGGAAGGCGAGCTGAAAGGTGCGGCTTGACGTATCGACCAGCTCGGAGATCAGGAGCTGCCGGCGATGGCGGTCGAAGCGGCGCAAGGTCTCGCGCATCACGTCGACCGGCATGATTCGGGTGACGATCGAGTGCTTCTCGCGCAAGCGCGCGGCGAGCGCGGCATAAAGCCCCTCGGCCGGCACGTTCAATTCGTCGCGCAGGGTTTCGGCGGCCTGTTCGAGCTCGCCGAAATAATTGCGGTTGGCCTCGATCAGGTCGCGCACGCGCTCGATCGGGTTGGCCTCGAAGCGCGAGCCTTCCTCGCGGTCGGCCATCTGCGCCGCCGCCAGCGTCTCGCCCTGGCGGGCTTCGGTGTAGGCCGCATAAAGCCGCTGCAGCGCGTGGGTGACGCCGGGGCAGAGTTCAGCAAGATCGCGCAGCTCCTGCTTCGGCAGATCGATCTGCCGGAACAGCGGATCGGAGAAGATCTCGTTGAGCTCCGCGAAGAAGCGGTCCTCGTCGGCAGTGGCGAGATCGCGCAGGTCAAGGTCATAGGCCTCCGCCAGCCGCAGCAGGATTTGTGCGGTGACCGGACGCTGATTGCGCTCGATCAGGTTGACGTAGCTCGGGGAAATGCCGAGCCCCTCGGCGATCTGGGTCTGCGACAGCGCCAATTGCTGGCGGATGCGCCGGAAACGGGGGCCGACAAAGAGCTTTTTACCGGAGTCGGAGGGCATGACAGCTTTGCTGACCTATTTGTGACAAAAATTACAAATCGACATATGTGACAAGTTTATATGTTACATGACATCACCAATCGAATGCAAGCTAACTGTACTAATTGAGCGATTCCGCGTTTAGCTCTCGTCACGCATTTCGCAATGCACTGTCAAAATTGTCGATTGGAGATCATGATGGCGAAGACCTTTGAACAGCTGGTTCCCAACGCGCCGAAGGGCCGTTTCGATGGCATCAGCCGTCCCTACACCCCGGCAGAAGTGGAGAAGCTGCGCGGCTCCTTCCCGATCGCCCACACGCTGGCCGAGCGCGGCGCCACCCGTCTCTGGGAATCGCTGCACAAGCTGCCCTATGTGAATTCGCTGGGCGCCGTGACCGGCAACCAGGCGATGCAACAGGCCCGCGCGGGTCTTCCGGCGATCTATCTCTCGGGCTGGCAGGTCGCCGCCGACGCCAATACGGCGGGCGCGATGTATCCGGACCAGAGCCTCTATCCGGCCAATGCCGGCCCGGACCTGTGCCGCCGCATCAACCGCGCGCTGCAGCGGGCCGACCAGATCGAACACTCCGAGGGCGGCGCCAAGCTCGACTGGTTCCTGCCGATCGTGGCCGACGCCGAAGCCGGCTTCGGCGGTCCGCTCAACTCCTTCGAGATCATGAAGGCCTATATCGAGGCGGGCGCGGCCGGCGTGCACTTCGAGGACCAGCTCGCGTCCGAAAAGAAGTGCGGCCACATGGGCGGCAAGGTCTTGATCCCGACCGCGGCGCATGAGCGCAACCTGATCTCGGCGCGTCTGGCCGCCGACGTCTGCGGCACCTCGACCTTCGTGCTCGCGCGCACGGATGCGGAGAGCGCCAAGCTCATCACCTCCGACGTCGACGAGCGCGATCGCGAGTTCATCACCGGCGAGCGCACCGCGGAAGGTTTCTATCGCCTGAAGCCCGGCACCGGTCTGGCTCACTGCATCAAGCGCGGCATTGCGTTCGCCAAATATGCCGACCTGATCTGGTGGGAGACTTCGACGCCGAATCTCGACGAGGCGCGCGAATTCGCCGAGGCCATGCACAAGGTCTATCCGAACAAGATGCTGGCCTATAACTGCTCGCCCTCGTTCAACTGGGAAGCCAACATCGACAAGACGACGATCGCCAAGTTCCAGCGCGAGATCGGTGCGATGGGCTACAAGTTCCAGTTCGTCACGCTCGCGGGCTTCCACTCGCTCAACCACGGCATGTTCGAGCTCGCCCGCGGCTACAAGTCCGAAGGCATGGCGGCGTACTCCCGCCTGCAGCAGGCCGAGTTCGCGTCGGAGAAGAACGGCTACTCGGCGACGCGCCACCAGCGCGAAGTCGGCACCGGCTACTTCGACCTGGTCTCGACCACCATCTCCGGCGGCCAGTCGTCGACCACGGCGCTGCACGACTCGACCGAAACCGCGCAGTTCAAGTCGCAGGGTTCGGATATCAAGATTCAGGCTGCTGAATAACAGGAGGATCTGATGACCACAGGCAGCAATTTCTGGGTGATTGGCGGTGAGTTCGGCTCGATGAACTTCCACAAGCTCGTGGAAGGCTCGGCCCAGGTCAAAGGCCCCTTCAAGACGCGCAAGGAAGCGGAAGATTGCTGGCGTGAAGTATCGGAAGAGAGCCGCCACAAGGCCGGCGTTCGCTTCTCGATCGTCGAAGAGCCCAATCGCACCGCAGCTTAAAGAGCTCGTTGCCGGGTAGCGGGAGCCATGATCCCCAAGAGATCAGGCTCCCGGGAAAAAGTGCCCAAGGACGGACGGCCCCATCCGGATTTCCGGGTGGGGCCGTCTGTCTCTTATGTAACCTATTGTATTTAAACGGCCATTGCGCGCAGCTCGGTTGCTGATAGGTTAATCACGCCGGAGTTTGAGGAAGTAGGCCGTGTCCGAGGCGCCAGTAACTGGAAGCAATCCCGTGAGCGAACCGCGTCCGATTCGCCTGCGCGACGCGCTTCACAAGGCGCGGATCGAGGCGGCCGATCGTACCGGCGTCGTCGTCGATCTGCGCGACGCCGAAGTCGCTCGCCTCGAGATTTTGAACGAGGCGCTCGATCCCTTGTTTGCGCAGGTGCCGGACAAGATCGATCTGTTCGAGCGCGGCATCAGCCAGGGCGAGACGCCACGGCTCTGGATCGACGTGGTCGCGTATGTGGTGATGGGGCGCGACAAGCGCATCTATCGCTTCGTGCAGGACACGCGTTATGGCCGCATCGTGCTCGCGGAGTCGCACGAAGTACCTGCGATCGTCGAGGCGATGACCGTTTATGTCGCCCGCCGCATGATCGAGCGCGAGCACGCGATGGCGCCGACCAAAGCGCCGGAGCCAATGGCAGACGAGAGACCGCGGCGGCGCGGCGGCTTCTGGATCTTTGCGCTGGGCTTCGTGCTCGGGGCGATGGCGCTGTTCGCGCTCGCGCTGTTTGCGAGCTTGAAGAGCCTCTGACGCCGCCTGGAGCGGGATGACTTTTCCTCGAACCGTCATCTCGCTCTATCTTTTTGTTTGAGCATGATCTCCGCGCAAACGCTACGCGTTTGTCGCGAGGGAAAACCGCTACACACTTTTCCGGATCATGCTCTAGATCAACCGCGTCCGGCCGATCTCCCTGATCCGCAAATCATTGTCGATGCCGCGCGAGATCTGCTCGCATCGCCACGCATTGCCGTCGCGTTCGATCGCATAGACATTATAGGCCGCGGCGGGATGGCGGCCGCGGGCGAGCGCCGAGGCCGCCGGCACGCCGATCGAGGGGATTTTGCCGTCCGGTCCGTCGAACCACATGGTGGAATGAACGTGGTCGTGGCCGTGCAGGATCAATTCCACGCCATGCTTCCTGAGCAGCGCGAGTAGCCGCGCCGAATCGGTCAGCCGCTTGGGGCGGGAGTCCGACCGCAGCGGGTGATGAACCAGCAAGACGCGAAACGACTGCTCGGTCGAAAGCGCGGTGAGAATTGGCTCGAGCGCGTCAATCTGCGCGCGGCCGAGCGTGCCCGTCGCCATGAAAGGGGCGGTCGGCACCGCCGAAGACAATCCGATCAAAGCCAGCGGTCCACGCCGGCGCACGAACGGGAAGGCGCTGTTGCCGAGGGCGTCGTCGCCAGCGAGATACTCGCCAAAGGTCTCGACAAAGCGGTGCTGGGTTCTTCTGACATAGGCATCGTGATTGCCGGGGATGGCGGTCACCAGATGCGGCTCACCGACGCTTGTGAGCCATAGCCGTGCCGGCGCGAATTCCGCCTCCAGCGCGAGATTGACGAGATCGCCGGTGACCGCGACATGGTCCGGCGCCTGCGCCTGCATGTCCGTGACCAGCGCGTCCAGCACTTCGCGGCGATAATATTTGCGGCGGTTGCGGGTCCAGTTGAGGTAGCCGAGCGCGCGTTTTCCCGCGAGCTCGGAAAGCCGCGCCTTGGGCAGCGGCGGCAGATGCGGGTCCGACAGGTGCGCGAGCTTGAAGGAGGCCATGCCTCCATCTATTGGCAAGCGAGCGTTGTCAGCGCAAGATCAAACACGATGTCTGAAAGGTTGGGAAAGCTGCGCAGGAAGATTGAGCCGCTATTGCGGCGCGTCTTCCATTTTTATTGGCGGTTTGCCCGCGGCATGACGCTCGGCGTCCGCGCCGTGGTTCTGGACGAGAACAACCGGGTGTTCCTGGTCAAGCACAGCTATGTGACCGGCTGGTATCTTCCCGGCGGCGGGGTCGACGCCGGCGAAACCTTTCTGGATGCGCTGAAGCGCGAGCTGATCGAGGAAGGGCGCATCGAGATTGCCGGCGAGCCCGTGCTGCACGGCCTGTTCTTCAACAGCCATGTCTCGCGCCGCGACCATGTTGCGGTCTATGTCGTGAGAAAATTCCGGCAGGACCGGCCGCCCGAACCCAACCGGGAAATCGTGGCGACGGGTTTCTTCGAGACAGCCGCGCTGCCGGAAGGCACGACGCCGGGCACGATCCTGCGGATCAGGGAAGTGCTCGACGGCCACGGGCTGATTGAAACATGGCGCTAGCGCATGATCCGGAACAAGCCTGCCCCGCACTTGATGCGGTGGGTCCCGGTTTCCCGAAAATATCATGCGCCAACAAGAAGCTCCGCTGTGCTAGATGGACAGCATGAAGTCCCTGAAAATCATCTGTGGTCTCGTCTGCTTCCTGCTGCTCGTGAGCCAGGTCTGGTCGATGTTGCACTGGAACGAGGCGAGGGGTGTTTACGACGACATCTGCTATCTGCGGCAGGCGCATCTGTTCCAGCGCTTCGGGCTCGGCGGCTTCGACACCGATATTTCCCGTGACGATGATGGCTATCTCACCGCGAAACTGAGGGAGATTGCATTTCCCGCAAAAGAGCCTCCGCCCTGCCACACGCCGATGCCGGCGGCGAACAAGCTGGTGCTCCAGTATCCGCCCGGCACCGGGATGGTGCTGGCGTTGTTTCCGCAGGGGCATCAGGTGGTACCGCTGTTCGTGTCGGCGACGACAATCGTGTTCGGTTTCGCGCTGCTCGGAATCTTGTTCGCGCGCTCGGTCCAATCGACCGTGCTCGCCACCGTGCTCGGCTGTCTTGCCGTCTACATCATGATCAATCCGGTGAAGGCGAGCTATTCGATGGCGCCTACCATGGTGGTGTGTGCGCTCGCGGGATTTCTGACCGCGAAATTGTTCGCGGGCGCCGAGCCGCGCCACCGGATCTGGCTCACGCTGTTGCTCGGCCTCCTGCTCGGGTTTTCGGTCAATTTCAGATTGCCGAACCTGTTTCTGTCCGTCGGCTATTTCCTGTTCTTCCTGATCTCTTTCCTCTCCACCCGCAAACTTGCCATCGCCACGCGTGGCATAGGCTTCGGCGTCGCATTCCTGATCGGCATGGCGCCGACGCTCGTCGCCAACGCGATCAATGCTGGCAGCCCGTTCGCCACGACCTATGGCGGACAGGATGTGGTGCCGCCGGACCTCTCCTTTGCGATCGTCGCGCAGTATTTCGGCGACATGCAATTCGTCCTGCTGGTGCTGGCGGGCGCATCCATCGCCGCTCTCCTGCTCACGCGCAACGAGAGCGGCGTGAGACGGGTGGCGCTGGTCACCGCGGCCAATATCGTCGTGAATCTCGCCTTCTTCCTCAGCCATCCGGTGTTCACACCCTATTACACCATCCCCATCGCCATGCTCTCGCTGTGGAGCCTCTCCTTCGCGTCACTGACGGAGCCGTCGGAATTGGTGGACGAAAACCTTGCCGGACAGGCGGCAAATGCCCGATCATGATATGCAACCAAGCGAATCGGGACGCCACCACGGACAGTCATCCATGAACCCAACATCGTTGCGGATTGCCGTCCTGGTGCCCTGCTACAACGAGGAGGCCGCGGTTGCGACCGTGGTCGGCGGCTTCCGAGAGGCGCTGCCCTCGGCGCAGATCTATGTTTTCGACAACAATTCAAGGGACCGGACTGCAGCAATCGCGCGCGAAGCCGGAGCGGAGGTGCGCAGCGAGCGTCGCCAGGGCAAGGGCCATGTAGTCCGGCGCATGTTCGCCGACGTCGACGCCGACGTCTATGTGCTGGTCGATGGCGACGCCACCTATGATGCACCGAGCGCGCCGCGCATGATCGAGAAACTCGTAGGCGAGCATCTCGACATGGTGGTGGGCCTGCGCGTCGACCGGGAGCAGGCCGCCTATCGCACGGGCCACCGCACAGGCAACTGGATGCTGACCTCGTTCCTGTCGTCGATGTTCGGCCAGGCCTTCAAGGACATCCTCTCCGGCTACCGGGTGTTCTCGCGGCGCTTTGTCAAATCCTTCCCCGTACTGTCGGACGGTTTCGAGATCGAAACCGAATTGACCGTGCATGCGCTGGAATTGGCGATGCCGGTCGCGGAGATCGAGACACCTTATTATGCGCGGCCGGAAGGCTCGTTCAGCAAGCTCAATACCTGGGGCGATGGTTTCAGGATCCTCCGCACCATCATAAAGCTATATCGGTCGGAAAAGCCGCTGCGCTTCTTCGCCGGGATTGGCGCCTTCCTCGCACTCGTGTCGATCGGCCTCGCCATCCCGATCATCATCACCTATCTCGAGGAAGGCTTGGTCCCGCGGCTGCCGACCGCGGTGTTGTCGACCGGGCTGATGATCGTTGCCGTGCTGTCAGTATCTTCGGGGCTGGTGCTCGACACCGTGACGCGCGGTCGGCGCGAGATGAAGCTGCTCGCCTATCTTTCCCAGCCGCCGGTCGGCAAAGCGTAGTAAAGCGTATCAGGGTCATGAACGATTTATCTGTCACCATTCTGCCCGAGACGGCCAAGGACGCGCAGGCAATCGAGCGGCTACTGGAGCGTACCTTCGGCCCCGGTCGCTTTGTGCTCTCTGCCTACCGGCTGCGCGAGCATGTCGATCATCTGCTCGATCTCTCCTTCACCGCGCGTATCGGCACGCTGATGGTCGGATCGGTGCGGCAACTGCCGATCTGCATCGGCGACACCAGGGCGTTGCTGCTCGGGCCGCTGACGGTCGAGCCGCCGTTCCGCAAGCGCGGCGTCGGCCGCGCGCTGCTGGAGCGCGCGCTGAACGACGCGAAGAAAAAAGGCCATCGCCTGGTGTTGCTGGTCGGCGACGACGCCTATTACAGCCGCGTCGGCTTCAAGAAGGTGCCGAAGGGACGGGCGACCATGCCCGGCCCTGTCGATTACAATCGCCTTCTGATCGCCGAGCTCGAGGCCGGCGCCTTCGATGGCGTGTCCGGCGCGATCCGGCCTGATTGGGAATTTGCGCGCTA
>DATMNV010000247.1:0-21222 GCA_035568535.1 Bradyrhizobium sp. | reverse complement strand
TGCCCTATCGCACTTGGGATCCCAGGCCGGTGGCGGGTTCGGCGGGGCTGATGCCGACCAGTTGGGACGCCGCGCACGACCAGTGGGGCGCGGTCCAGATGCAGAACCGCTTCATCAGGCTGAATGCGCGCCACATGACGCCGCTGGATATGCAGGCCTGGACCGCCGCGCGCATGGTCGGCGAAGCCACCTCGCGCACCAGCTCGGGCGACGCGAAGACGGTGTTCGACTTCATCAAGGGCAAGGATTTTTCCATTGCAGCCTTCAAGGGCCAGCGGTTGACATTGCGGGACTGGAACCTGCAGCTTCGCCAGCCCATCCTGCTGGCCGACGGCCGCATGGTGGTTTCGGTCTCGCCGCAGGAAGGTTTCCTGCATCAGGTTTCGGAACTTGATACGCTCGGCGTCGACCGGCCCGAGACCAAATGCAAGCTGCAGTGATGGCGGAGAGGCACTGATGTGGCGATGTTGCCTGCTTTCCCTGACAGCGCTGTGGCTGACGGCTGATCCCGCTTCGGCCTTCATCGCCTATGTATCGAACGAGAAGGGCAACACGGTCACCGTCATCGACACCGACAAATGGGCTGTCACGGCCACCATCAAGGTCGGCCAGCGGCCGCGCGGCATCGAGTTCACGCGGGACGGCAAGTTCGTGATGGTCGCGGTCGGCGATGACGACACCATTCAGGTGATCGACACCAAGACGCAGCAGATCGTGGACACCCTGCCCTCCGGCCCCGACCCCGAACTCTTCACCCAGGACGCAGCCGGCAAGATCCTCTACGTCGCCAACGAGAACGATAACACGGTCACCGTCATCGACATCCAGAAGCGCACCCGGCTCGGTGACATCCAGGTCGGTGTCGAGCCCGAAGGCATGACGGTCAGCCCGGACGGGAAAATCCTGATCAACACGTCCGAGACGACCAACATGGCGCATTTCATCGACACCGCGACGCGCCAGATCGTCGCCAATGTGCTGGTCGATTCGCGGCCGCGCTTTGCCGAGTTCAAGCATGATGGCTCGGAGCTGTGGGTGTCTTCCGAGATCGGCGGCACCGTGTCCATCATCGATCCGGCCAAGCATGCCGTGACCGGCAGGGTCACGTTCAACATTCCGGGGTTGCGCAGCGAGGCGATCCAGCCCGTCGGCATCGGCATGACCAAAGACGACAAGACCGCCTTTGTTGCGCTCGGACCAGCCAATCGCATCGCCGTCGTCGACGCCACCACCCATGCCGTGATCAAATATCTGCTGGTCGGCCAGCGGGTCTGGCACATGGCGTTCACGCCGGACGAGAAATATCTGCTGGTGACCAACGGCGTTTCCAACGACGTCTCGGTGATCGACGTAACAGCGCAAAAGGTCATCAAGACCATCCAGGTCGGCGAGCTTCCCTGGGGCATCACGATATCGCCATGACAACGAGGAAAGCACCAGCCGCCATTCAGACTTCGCCGGACGCCCCGCTCCGGCGCGATGCGGCTGCGATGTCGGCGTTGTCGATCAGTAACGTCAGCCATTCCTACGGCGCGCGGCGCGCATTGATCGACGTCGACTTCAGCGTGGCGCCTGCGAGTTTCACCGCCCTGCTCGGCCTGAACGGCGCAGGTAAAAGCACGCTGTTCTCGCTGATCACGCGGCTGTTCGGCATCCAGGCCGGCCACATCGGCATTTTCGGCCACGATATCGGCCGCGAGCCGGGCGAGGCCTTGCGGCTGCTCGGCGTGGTGTTCCAGCCCCGCACGCTCGACCTCGATCTCTCGGTCACGCAGAACCTGCTCTACCACGCCGCGCTGCACGGCATCGGCCGGCGCGATGCGCGCGCGAGGGCCGACGAGGTGCTGGCGCGGATTGGCCTTGCCGATCGCACCAGTAGCAAGGTGCGCGATCTCTCGGGCGGACAGATGCGGCGGCTCGAGATCGCGCGCGCGCTGCTGCATCGGCCGCGACTGCTGCTGCTCGATGAAGCGACCGTCGGCCTCGACGTCAAGGCGCGCGCCGATATCCTCACCCATGTCCGTCAGCTCGTCACCGAACAGGGCATCGGTGTGCTCTGGGCCACGCATCTCTTCGACGAGATCGCGCCGGGCGACGATCTCGTGATCCTGCACCAGGGCCGCGTGCTGGCGCGCGGCGAACTGGCCGATGTCCTCAAGCAGACCGGCGCGCAAGACATTAATGCGGCCTTCATGCGCCTGACCGGCGCCCAGTCGGGGAGCCTCGCGCCATGAGCTCCACGGCCGTCAATCAGCAACGACGCGGGTTCTCGCTCGCCGAATATTTCACCTGCCTCAACGGCATCGTGTGGCGCGAAGCCTTGCGCTTTCTGCACCAGCGCGAACGTTTCGTGTCGGCACTGGTGCGGCCGCTGGTGTGGCTCTTCATCTTCGCCGCCGGCTTCCGGCAGGTGCTCGGCATCTCCATCATCCCGCCCTATGAAACCTACATTCTCTACGAGGTCTATATCACGCCCGGATTGATGGCGATGATCCAGCTCTTCAACGGCATGCAGTCCTCGCTTTCGATGGTCTATGATCGCGAGATGGGCAACATGCGCACCCTGCTGGTGAGCCCATTGCCACGCGGATATCTCCTGTTCTGCAAGCTGCTGGCAGGCACCGCGGTCTCGCTGCTGCAGGTCTACGCCTTCCTGCTGATCGCGTGGTTCTGGGACATCACACCGCCGCCGATCGGTTATCTCACGGTGCTGCCGGCGCTGATCCTGTCGGGCCTGATGCTGGGCGCGCTTGGCATGCTCATTTCGTCCGGCATCAAGCAGCTCGAGAACTTCGCCGGCGTCATGAACTTCGTGATCTTTCCGATGTTCTTCGCTTCATCGGCGCTTTACCCGCTGTGGCGGGTGCAGGAAGGCAGCCCGATGCTCTACTATGTCTGCCAATTCAATCCGTTCACCCATGCCGTCGAGCTCATACGTTTCGCGCTCTATGGTCAGGTCAACTGGATTTCACTCGCGGTCGTAGGCGGCTGTACGGCGGCATTTATGACGGCTGCGATTTTCGCCTACGATCCATCGCGCGGGCTGGCCCGCCGCGGGCCCGCGGGAGGCGAGACATGAAGCTGCGGATGATGATCGGGGCTTTGTTTGCTGTCGCGGCGTCGATAGACGTCTGCCTTGCCGCCGATCCGCGCTATCCGGACTGGCCATGCGCCCAGGCCAAGGTACCCGAGATTTCGCTTGCCGCCGTATGGGCCGGCCCGCCGCTCGACGACGCGGCGGAGAAATGGAAGGACGATCCCAAGGTCGGCGCGCTGGTGGAAAAGCTGGCGGCGCGAAAGCTGCCGCTGGAAGACGCCCAGAAGGCGGCTGCGCAATTCGTCTCCGCGCCCGGCACCGACAAGATGGCAGCCGGCAAGCTGCTGTTCGCCGGCCTGTTCGACACGCTCAACGCCCAGCGTTCTTCGGTCATGAACGGGCTCGAGCGGGTGACGTACAGACAGCGCGAGGCCGCGGACAAGATCCGAAAGGATACGATCGCGCTGCAGGCGCTGCAGGACGCGACGCCGCTCGACCAGCCCAAGATAGACGAACTCGGCAACCAGCTGGTATGGGAGACGCGGATCTTCGAGGACCGGCGTCGCGTCGTCAAATTCGTCTGCGAAGTTCCGACCATCATCGACCAGCGCCTGTTCGCGCTCGGCCGCACCATCCAGCAGGAAATGGAATAGCTGAAACAGTTGTATCGCAATGCTCTGCCCCTTCTCCCCCTGTGGGAGAAGGTGGCGCGGACGAAGTCCGCGACGGATGAGGGGTCTGCATCCACAGGCTCGAAGCAGAGTTTAGCAAGCGGAGCCAAACCCCTCACCCGGATCGCATCTTTCGATGCGATCCGACCTCTCCCACAAGGGGAGAGGTGCACCGTCACCGCGGCATCAGCCTAACCGGATCATGCTCTATCGCCGCGCCGATCCTTCTTCGCCCGGCCGCGGTTCGGGCTGCGACTCCACCATCGGCAGATTGGCGTGCTCCCAGCCATCGGTGCCGTCGGGATACCAGGCCACGTTGGAATAGCCGTAAGAGAGTATCCGCTTGGCGGCGTTCCACGACATCCAGCAATTGGCCTGGCAATAAACGACGATCAGCGTCGCATGATGGCTGCCGGTGGCGCGCTCCAGTCCCTGGCGCAGATAATCTTCCGTCACCGGCGCGAGCTTGCCGTAACCCGTATCCGGCAGCCAGACGCTGCCTGGAATATTGAAGCGCGGCCGGTCGCGCCAGATCGTGCCCGCCGGAAGATTCGACGGCTTTGGCGCGCGCGGCAGCACGTCGACGAAAATACCGTTCTTGGCGCGCCAGATCGTTTCAGCATCCGCAGTCGTGAGAACGCGCGCTCCCGTGAGCGTATCGGGAACCGGCGTCCGATATTCTTCGTTGCGATACCCCTCCGGCTCCAGCACCAGCTCCTGTGCGCGCACTGCAGTCGCAGTGACACCAAACGCAAGCAACAAACCAACTGCGTATCCGATCATGGCGACTTCGTCGCTGTCTCCGCGCCGATCGGCTGGTCGTTCTCGTCGAGCAGGGGAACGCCGTAGTCGAGCAGGATCTTGTTGATCGCCGGCTGGTTCTCCTGGATCAGGCGATTGAGCAGCCGCTTCCAGTTCTGATCGGCCCCGCGGACGCCCATGCCGATCCGATAGACCATTCGCGGCCCCGTCGTCTCCTTCACCAGCGGAGTCACGTGCAGCGGCGGATCGGCCTTCCGGGCATAAAAGCCCGCCATCGGCCCCCACAGAATGCCGGCGTCGATCTCGCCCTTGGTCAGGTCGTCGATCATGGCCTGCGCGGATGAATCGACTCGGGTATCGATCATCAGCGGATAAGGTTTTGCAGTCGACATCAAACCGGCCGCCGCCATGTTGGTGGCGGGCGGCGTGCCGGCGACGATGCCGATGTGCTTGCCCTTCAGGCGCGCATCTTCCAGCGTCGTGACATCTTCGAGACCGGACCCCTGTTTGGCGATCAACGCATAGGCCGTGCGGTAATAGGGATTGGTGCCCTGAACGAGATCGTCGCCTTGCGGAAAGCCCATGATGACATCGCAGCGATGCGCACCGAGCGTCACCCGCACGAAGCCCGTCGCCTGCGGGAAGAACATGTAGTCGAGCTTCTTTTGCAGCTTGTCGGCAAACAATTCAGCGAGCTTGTTCTCGAAGCCTTCACCTTTCTCATTGGAAAAAGGCAGGTTGCGCGGATCGGCGCAAACCCTCAACACCTTGGGATCGACGAGCTCGATCGACAGATCGAGACCACCGTCGCTGTTCGTCTGCGCCCGCGCAACGTCGCGGCTGACAAAGGTTGCGGCGATCGCGAGAAGCGGAATCAGCAGGCAGCGATTGAGTGCGGCATTGGTCATTGGATGCTGTTTTTTCTACCTGGCGCGCCCGTCCCGTCAAAATGCTATGCTTCTCAATTGGAGCGTGCAACAGGATATTCCCTGTCGCTCCATGGTGCGATGGAGACGAAAGGATGATTGATCGCCTCTTGCTGCTCGCGGTGCTCGCCGCACTCTGCGCACTACCTTCGTCGCATGCGCAGCAGCGAGCTCTCTCCGTCACCGAAGTCGCCCCCGGCGTTTTCGTCCACGTCGGCGACATCGCGTTGATGACGCGCGAGAACGAGGGAGCCATCGCCAATGTCGGCTTCGTCGTGGGTGATGTCGCGGTCGCCGTGATCGATACCGGCGGCAGCGTCGCCGAAGGAAAAGAGCTGCTGGCCGCCATCCGCGAGAAGACCGACAAACCGATCCGCTATGTCATCAACACCCACGGACACCCCGACCACGTCTTTGGCAATGCTGCCTTTTCCCAGGATGGAACCATCTTCGTCGGGCACAAGAACTTGCCGCAGGCGCTCGCCACGCGCGGGCCATTCTATCTCGATGCGTTCCGCAAGATCATGGGCGCTGGCTTGATCGACGAGGTCCGTCTCGTGCCACCAACGCGGCTGGTCGATGGCACCGAAAGGCTCGACCTTGGCGCGCGTAGCCTGGTTCTGCAGGCGTGGCTGGCCGCGCACAGCGACAGCGATCTCACTGTGCTCGATGAGAAAACCAGGACCTTGTTCGCGGGCGATCTCGTGTTCCTCGTCCACATTCCGGTGATGGACGGCAGTCTTCGCGGCTGGTTGCGCATGATGGGCGACCTCGGTGGGCAGCCGGCTAGCCGCGTGGTTCCCGGTCACGGACCTGTGAGCGAATGGCCACCAGCGTTGGCCGATGAGCGCCGTTACCTCGAAACGCTGGCAACCGACGTTCGCGCGCTGGTCAAGCGCGGCGCGCCGATCACCAAAGCGGCCGACACCGCGGCGGCGTCGGAGAGATCACGATGGCAATTGTTTGACGACTACAACGCCCGCAACGCAACCGCAGCATTTTCCGAGATTGAATGGGAATAGCGCGCGCAGTAGCTTATCGAAAATGCTGCTTCGATCTCTAGGGAGCGCGACCATGCTTGGACATCGTCTCCGCCGGCTCTGCGTGTTGGGATTGCTCACCGCTGCGCTTGGAATGCACGCTGCACCTTTGGGAGCGGCCGAGCCCTATGATCCCTGGCCCGGCCTCATTCAGGACATTTTCAGCAATCGTCCGATGAACGATGGCAGCGATGTGATCGGCATCGAGATGCCATACCGCGCCGAGGATGCGGCGATCGTCCCGGTGGCGCTGAAGTCAAAGCTTTCGCCTGACGACAGCCGCCACGTGCTGACGATCACGCTGGTGATCGATCAGAACCCGGCGCCGATGGCGGCCAAGTTCGAGCTCGGGCCTGATGCCAGGGTGTCGGAAATCTCCACGCGCGTCCGCGTCAACAGCTACACCAACGTCCATGCCGTGGCGGAACTCAGCGACGGCAAGCTCTACATGGTGAAGACTTTTGTGAAGGCCTCCGGCGGCTGCTCGGCGCCCGCGGCCAAGAATGCGGAAGAGGCAAAGAAAAGGCTCGGCCAGATGAAATACCGGCAATTTGCCGGAGCCGAACAGGGTCCCGCGAACGGCAAGCGCGAAGCCCAGATCATGATCGGGCATCCCAATAATTCCGGGCTGCAGAGGGACCAGCTCACCCTCCTCTACATCCCGGCCTTCTTCATCGACGAATTGCATTTGTGGCAGGACAACAGCCCCGTGCTCTCGATGGAAGGCGGCATCTCCATCTCGGAAGACCCGAATATCCGCTTCACCTATGTCGCCAACGGCGCCAAGACGTTTCGCGCCGAAGCCAAGGACACGTCCGGCCACGTCTTCCAGAAGGAATGGAAGGTCGACGATTCCGGAAGCTGACGCAGCCTGAATCGTGCCGGTTGAATCGGCCGTCTATCGGCGGACTCACTCGACCTCTCCCGCTTGCGGGGGAGGTCGCATCGCATCGAAAGATGCGATGCGGGTGGGGGAAGCTCTCTCCACAAGGGCAATATGACTCGCGGCGGCACCCCCACCCCAACCCTCCCCCGCAAGCGTGAGAGGGAGCGCAGTTCCCCCGCGGCTCCACTTCAACCTAATCTCATCACGCTTAGAAACACCGCACTTCGGCTTCGGCCTGTGCGCGACGCAGATCGTCGACTGCGCCCTTCGCCTGTTCTGACGAGCGGAACTGGCCACCGAGATTGCCGCGGACCTGGGACATGCTCAAGACGGTTTCCGCCGTGACGTAGCGGTCATAGGGCAATAGCGACGCGATGATGTCGATCGAGCAGGAGCACTGCTCGATCGTCTGCCGCGACTCGCTATTGGCCTTCATGCAGCCATAGACATATTCGGCGCGGGCCGAGGTCGGGTAATCGTTGACTTCATCGGCACGCGCAATCGCGACCATTGCCACGAATCCGCCCAACGCAGCGACAATCGGTCGTACCCATCCGACTAATGGCATGGCATTTCTCCCAGGAGCAAAAGCTATGCTATCGCTTTCGTGCTGAAAAGCGGACATTCGAGGAAACGGCTCACGAAGTCATGAAGCGCCTGGCCGCAGTGTTGTTGACTGCCTTCACCCTCACCGCATCGATCGCGGTGCGATGCGATGCGGAAACGATTCGCCTTGCTGTGCAGAAAACCGGAACCCTCGCGTGGGAATTGGCGGTGATCCGCGCACATGGCCTCGACAAGCAGGCGGGCTTTTCGATCGAGCTTCTCGAACTCGCAAGCCCCGAGGCCGGCAAGATCGCGCTGCGCGCCGGCGGCGCCGACATCATCGTTTCCGACTGGCTCTGGGTTTCGCGCGAACGCAGCTTGGGCGGCAAACTTGTGTTTTATCCCTATTCGAGCTCACTCGGCGCCGTCATGGTGCCGAAGGCATCGCCGATCAAGACTTTGGCCGATCTCAAGGGCCATACGCTCGCCGTCGCAGGCGGCCCGATCGACAAGAGCTGGCTGCTCCTGCAAGCCGCGCTGAAACAGGACGGAATCGACCTCAAGGCGGAATCCAGCATCGTCTACGGCGCGCCGCCGCTGCTGTCGGCCAAGGCTCTGAGCGGCGAAACCGACGCCACGCTCAACTACTGGAATTTTTGCGCGGCGCTGGAAGCCAGGGGCTTCCGCCGCCTCGCCGGCATCGAGGATATTCTTCCAAAGCTTGGGGCCAGGGGCCGTACCGCGATGATCGGTTACGTCTTCGACGAGGCATGGGGCAACTCGCACGCGGAGCTGGTGATGCGATTCATCGCGACAACCCGGAAAGCAAAGGAGATCCTGTCATCCTCGGACGCGGAGTGGGACAGGATTCAATCCCTGACCGGCGCCACGGATGCCGCTACGCTGCGCGCCTATCGCGACCGTTACCGCGAAGGAATTCCACGCCGGTCCGTCACGGACGAAGAGGAAGACGCAAATGTTCTCTATCGCGTGCTCGCGAAGATCGGCGGCCGCGATCTCGTAGGTCCCGCGCCGCAGCTCGATCCGGGCACGTTCTATCACGCCGCACCGGGGGACTGAAGCGATGCGCCTGCTGTCGGTTGCGGTGTTCCTCGTCACCTGGTGGATCGTGTCGGCGCTCATGGGCAGCGCCAAACTGCCGCCTCCCCCGGATGTGCTGCAGGCGATGCTGACTGAGGCCAGAACCGGTGCGCTGTTCCTTAACCTCGGCGTGACGCTGGCGCGCGTCACACTTTCCTTCGTGCTGGCGATGGCGCTCGGCACCGCCATCGGCTACTGGATGGGCCGCCACCGCCTGGCGGACCGGCTTGGCGATCCCTGGTTGATCATTCTTCTCAATCTGCCGGCGCTCGTGGTCATCGTGCTCGCCTATATCTGGGCGGGTTTGACCGAGGCCGCGGCCATCGCCGCGATCGCGATCAACAAGCTTCCAACCGCGGTCGTCACGCTGCGCGAGGGAACGCGCGCCCTCGACCCTGCGCTCGACGAGATGGCGCGCATCTTCGACTTTCCGCGCGGCCGGGCATTCCGGCACGTCGTTTTGCCGCAGCTCGCGCCCTACATTGCCGCCGCCGCAAGGTCGGGTCTCGCACTGATCTGGAAGATTGTCCTGGTCGCCGAATTCCTCGGCAGGCCCAACGGCGTTGGCTTCGAGATTGGCGTGGCCTTCCAGCTCTTCGACATCCCGCTCCTGCTCGCTTATTCGCTGAGCTTCGCCGCGATCGTATTTGCGATCGAGACGGTGTTGGTGCAGCCGTTCGAAGCCCGGCTATCGCGGTGGCGGCCCCGTGCGGCTTGAAGTCGATATTTCGAGCAAGGTATTTGCGAATGCGGCCGGAGAGCGCGACGAGGTGCTCCGCAACATCGCCTTCACGCTCGAGCCGGGAGAGGTGGGCGTCATCGTCGGCCCCTCCGGCTGCGGCAAGACCACCCTGCTTCGGATCCTCACCGGTCTTGATCATGATTATCAGGGGCGCGTTTCTCGCCCCGAGCACGCGCGGATCGGCATGGTGTTTCAGGAGCCGCGGCTGCTGCCGTGGCGGTCGGTCGAGGACAATATCCGCCTGGCCGCTCCGAAGGTCGATGCAACAAGGCTTTCAGCCCTGTTCGCGGTGCTCGAACTGAGCGCACATCGCAGTCATTTCCCCGGTGAACTATCGCTCGGGCTGGCGCGGCGCGTCGCCCTTGCACGAGCGATCGCCGTGGAGCCGGATTTCCTGGTCCTCGACGAGCCATTGGCATCGCTCGATGAGGCGCTTGCCGCCCGCCTCCGCAACCAGATCGTGACCTTGCTCGAAGGTCGTGCGACGACGACGCTGCTGGTCACGCATAATCTCGACGATGCAGTTCGTCTTGGCGACCGCTTGTTCCTGTTGTCGTCGCGACCGGCCACAATTCTGCATGCCTTGCCGATCCGCTTGCCACGGTCGGCAAGGAGCGAAGCCGATATCGGGGAGATCAGGAATGAGCTCGCCCGATTGAACCACGCCAATAAGTGAGCGACATTCGTGCTTGCTAAGGACAGGTCGCTCGCTTCAAATTGTTCAAACAGGAGTTTTTGGGGAGCTCACCATGCCGCGAACGCTGATTGCGATCTGCTTGTTTGCGATAGCCCTGCCGGACCAGCTGATGGCGCAAGGCAAGGGCATCCGCTTGTGGAACCTGACGACATCAACGATCTCCGGCTTCCAGCTTTCACCCGCGGGGAAGAATGACTGGGGCCCGAACCAGACCCTGAACGACAAGGACAAGGAGGTCGACCACGACGAGCGTTTGCGCATCACGGGCGTGGAGCCCGGGCATTACGACGCCAAGGTCAGCTATCGCGATGCGCGCCAATGCTTCGTGCGCGGCATCGAGATCAAGGCGGACGCCGTTTTTTCGATCGCCGACAAGGATCTGAAGGACTGCAACAAGTAGCGCTCCCGAGCGGCGTGCCGGCTTCAGATTTTTTCGTTGCTGTGCGGATATTCGCAACGCCATTTCACCGCGGTCCATTTCGGGTGTTCGCCGATCCATTGCGCGATGTAGGGCGGCGCCGCCATCGCGCATTGCCGCAGGGAGAAGTTGGCGGAAAACGTCAAATGCCTTTCCTCGCACATGTTCGGCGAGAGCACGGCACACACGGTAATGACCAGATCTACCATATCCATGGTCGATATCCTCTGGCGCAAGCTAGCCAATCGATAGCACAAATAGCTACGTAACCGGCTAGGCATAGTTTCACTAGGCTGTGAAACCCGCGATCAGGTTCCTAAAGCGCGATGAGATTAGGTTGAATCGTCATCGCGCTTTAGCTTCTTGATTGAACATGATCTCCGCGCAAACGCTACGCGTTTGTCGCGAGGGAAAACCGCTACACACTTTTCCGAATCATGCTCTAGAAGTTAACGCCGAATATCAATTTCGCCTGGTGACGCTCGAAATTGACGAGATCGAGCGCGGCGTTGGTCCCGGCGGGCCGGCCCCAGGCCTGGACGCTCCAGCTCGCGGTCAGGCGCGCGCGGTCGGACAGCTGGAAATAGGCGGTCGGACCGACAAAAAACGCCTGGCCTGCGAGTTCCTCCAGGCCAATCCCGTCATATCTACGGAAATATCGCGCTTCGCCGCCGAACAGGAAGCCGGGCCGGAGCTGCGCCATGACACCAAGCGCGACGCCAAGCGTGGATTCCTGCTCCTCGGTCGGCATGCCCAGGAAGCGGGTCCATTCCGGCTGATAACTCAGATTGAGAGTCGCAACGACAAAACGCGGGATCAAATCCCGCTCGAGCGCCAGCGTCAGCTCCGTCCCGTAATTTCGAACCCGATCCGCGGTGATCTCATCGATGCGGTCGCCGTGGGTTTCCACCGCCAGCGTCAGGCCGAAGGGCGCCGCATAGCGATCGAGAAAGCGGTAGCGCAGATCGAGCGAAGCGCCCTGCCAGGCAATCTGATTGCGGTCCGCGAAGCCCGGGACCGAATCGATGTTGTGGGCCGCAAGCGTCGTTCCGACCTCGATGCGAAAATCCCTGATCGGAACGAATTCCAGTTCGAACTGCTGACCGGCGGCCTGGTAGCTTCCGCCGTCCTTCGAAAATCGCCCCGTGATCTCGGTCTGGAATTCGCGCTCGCCGAGCTCGCCGACATCCGTTCCGATAATGAAGCCATAGATGTGCTCGGTGTCGATCCCCTCCGCACGCGCGCACGGGGGCTGCAGCAGAAGCAAAAACGCCGCCGCCCAGCATGATCTTGCAGGATGTGCCGTGCCGAAACCCATCGCCGTGAATCGACGTCCCGTACCGGCGCAAAGCCTAGCACAGGCCCGCGCCGTGGGGTCGTCTGATTTCGGAGGGAGAGCTGAGGCTTGGGATCTTGCTGGGCGGAAACTTCGAAGCCAGGAAACTTCGAAAAAGGAAGCAAACGTCTGCCGCGACTCGCAATAGAAGGTTGCAATGCCGGGCAGACGCTTCGCTGTTACTTGCGCGTTGCGCAGACGTACATGTTGATTTCCATGCCCACCTGCACTTCGACGATCTTCGGAGTTTTCCAGGTCATTCGGGTCTCCCAAGTGTTTGGCGCGAATGCCCGCGCCGCGGTGAACCTAGAGCCGACACACGCGTGATGCAAGGGCTCGGTCAAATCTCTCGCTTCGCGGCGATGCTATCGCAGCAACCGCAACAGCGCGCGTCCGGCCGGCGTGCTCAGCTCTTTGGCGTCCAGCGTTCCGTCGCCATCCGGGTTTGCCGCGTTGAAGCGCTGCTCGACCACGGCGAGATATTCGTCCTGCGTCAGCGTGCCATCATGGTCGGGATCGGCCGCCGCGAGCTCGCGCGCACTCAACCTGCCGGCCAGTTCGCGCTTGTCGAGCGTTCCGTCGTGATCGGAATCGAGCTTTGCAAACAAGGCCGAAGCGGCCTTCTTCACCTCGGCAAGGTCCAGCGTCCCGTCGTTGTCGGTATCGAACATCTTGATCGCACTGGTGCGGGAAGCAGCAAGCGCCGCATCGCTTCCTTCCGCCAGGACGGCCGCTGATATCAAGAGGATAGATCGGCGCGACAGCATGGTTGTTCTCCCGTTTTGAAACCCGTTTCCCCGGCTTCAGGTTCCGGGTGGCCAGTTAAACTCCGGCCTTGCTAAAGCGATTGTATGACGCCCGAATTGGAGGCGACATTCCCGGAGGGTAGCCATGCAATCAAGAAGCCAGGGACTGCTCATGCTCCTGTTGCTCATCGGCTTTTCGTCTTGCGCGCTGGCCGAAGACGGCAAGCGAGACCTCGGCGCTGCAAACGCGGCAGCCTCGTCTGAAACCATGCGGCAGGGGCTGACCGGGAAGGAAAGGCTCGGCCCGAAATGGACGGACGAGCAACGCATCGACAATTGCAAGGTGCCGGTCGACAAGCGCGGACCCAAGCCGCGGCCCAGCGCCTGCGCCGACACGCCGCCAAATTGACCGAACGGCCGTCAGACCGCATCCGAGGGCACGCTGCCGTGCTGCCCCTTGTGGATGGCAGACGGCACCACGCCAAAGCATTTCCGGAACACGCGGCTGAAATGCGAAGAGCTCGAGAAGCCCCAGGAGAACGCGACATCCGTGATGGTCTTGCCGGCATGCGTCTCCAGCTCCTGGCGGCAATGCTGCAACCTTGCCCGCCAGATATAGTCGCTGACGGTCATGCCGCGCTCGCTGAACAGCATGTGCAGATAGCGCTTGGTGCAGCCGAGAGCCGCCGAAATCTGGTCGATGGAGAGATCGGGATCGCGCAGATGCTCGCGGATGAAGGCCTGCGCCCGCACATACATCGCCTCGGGGCCGGCGCGATCGAAGATGGTGTCGGCCTCGCGCAACGGCAACAGCAGGAGATCGATCAGCGAATCGGCAACACCGGCCGCGCTGTTCGCCGACAGCTTTGTCGCCTCGTCGAAGGCCGCATGCACGAAGTCGTACGCGATGCGCCCGGTGCCGGTGAGCGCCGACAGCTTGCAGGCCGTCATCTTTTCCCAATGGAACCCGCGTTCGCGCAGCACTTCCTTCGGCACGATCACCACCTCATGCCGCGTCAGCGACGGGCTGATGATCGTGTGCGGACATGAAACATCGTAGGCGAGGCAGTCGCCCGGCTTGATCTGAATCTGGCAGCCATTCTGCTCGAAATAGGACACCCCATACGTCTGAAACAATATCTTGACGTAGGGATGTTCGCTGCTCCTGCTGCGCGGAACCGTGTGAGCGATACGGTGCTGGCTCGCCTCGATCTGGCAGAGTTTCAGCTTTGAAACCGTGGTGTAGTTGATCCGTCCTTCGAGCGTCGAAGCCTCGAGCGGATCGACTTCGAACTGCCCGCAAAGATCCGTCAGGGCGTCTGACCAACACTGGATCTGTTTCTTCGGATCCAATCCCGCAGTGCTGAGTGAGTGGACCGTGTCGGACATTTCCTGCCACCGATCTGAGATCAACCGTGAACGGCTCGCGGCCGATCACGGTACGCGAACGTTCGAGCTAAGACACCCATCGGGAACTGCGAAGCGTCCCTCTCCCTTTTGTTGATCCTCCGACTAAGTTTCGGCGCCGTCAAGATAAACCTCGGGTGGGCAAGAGCCCTCAAGGAGCGCCCTCAAGGATTGATGCCCTGCAACATCGAGGCCGGACCCTCGCCATCGAGGCAAAGCGAAGGGAAAAAATTTGTCCCGCTTCGCTCATGAGCAAACGCGTTTCGCTCTTGGGCAAGTTTCACGTGTTCGAAGGGGATAGGAATATCGGCAAGGATGCCGAAAGTGGGCCCGCGTCCGCGGGAACCCAAAGCTCATAAACTGGGAGGAACTACGATGCGAAAGGCGCTACTAGCAACCTATCTATGTTCAGTGGCGGCGCTGGCCACCGGCGGTGCTGCAGCCAATGAAGAGCTGAACAAGATGTCGCAAAACCCGAAAGATTGGGTGATGCAGAGTGGCAACTATGCCAACACGCGCTACTCGAAGCTCAACCAGATCAACGCGTCCAACGTCGGCAAGCTGCAGGTCGCCTGGACCTTCTCGACCGGTGTGCTGCGCGGCCATGAGGGCGGACCGCTCGTCATCGGCAACACGATGTACGTTCACACCCCCTTCCCCAACAAGGTCTATGCTCTTGACCTTGCCAATGAGAACAAGATCATCTGGGCCTTCGAGCCGAAGCAGGATCCGAACGTCATTCCGGTGATGTGCTGCGACACGGTCAATCGCGGCCTCGCCTATGCCGACGGCAAGATTCTCCTGCACCAGGCCGACACCACGCTGGTGGCGCTCGACGCCAAGACCGGCAAGGTGGAGTGGAGTGCCAAGAACGGCGACCCCGGCAAGGGTGAGACTGGCACTTCCACACCGCTCGTGGTGAAGGACAAGGTGCTGGTTGGCATCTCCGGCGGCGAGTTCGGCGTGCAGTGCCACGTCACCGCCTATGACCTCAAATCGGGCAAGCAGCTCTGGCGCGCCTTCTCAGGAGGATCGGATGATCAGATCTTGGTCGATCCCGAGAAGACCACCGATCTCGGCAAGCCGGTGGGCAAGGATTCGAGCCTCAAGACCTGGCAGGGCGACCAGTGGAAGACGGGTGGCGGCTGCACCTGGGGCTGGATGGCCTACGATCCGCAGCTTGACCTCGTCTATTATGGCTCGGGCAATCCCTCGACCTGGAACCCGAAGCAGCGCCCGGGCGACAACAAGTGGTCGATGACCATTTTCGCGCGCAATCCTGACAGCGGGATGGCGAAGTGGGTCTACCAGATGACGCCACACGATGAATGGGACTATGACGGCGTCAACGAGATGATCCTCACCGATCAACAGATCAACGGTGCCGCGCGCAAGCTGCTCACCCACTTCGACCGCAACGGGCTGGGCTACACGCTCGACCGCGCGACCGGCGAACTGCTGGTGGCCGAGAAGTACGACCCGAAGGTCAACTGGACCTCCGGCGTCGACATGAACAAGAACTCGCCGACCTACGGCCGGCCGAAGGTTCTCGATCAATACTCGACCGACAAACAGGGCGAGGACGTCAATGTGAAGGGCATCTGCCCGGCCGCGCTCGGCTCCAAGGACGAGCAGCCGGCGGCGTACTCGCCGGAAACGCAGCTGTTCTACGTTCCGACCAACCACGTCTGCATGGACTATGAGCCGTTCAAGGTGAGCTACACCGCCGGCCAGCCCTACGTCGGGGCGACGCTCTCCATGTATCCGCCTCCGGGCGAGACCAACATGGGCAACTTCATCGCCTGGGACGGCAAGACCGGCAAGATCGTGTGGTCGAACAAGGAGCTGTTCTCGGCCTGGTCGGGCGCGCTTGCGACCGCCGGCAACGTGGTGTTCTATGGCACGCTCGAGGGCTACCTGAAGGCTGTCGACGCCAAGACCGGCAAGGAGCTCTACAAATTCAAGACTCCGTCCGGCATCATCGGCAACGTCACGACCTATGAGCACAACGGCAAACAATACATCGCTGTGCTTTCCGGCGTCGGCGGTTGGGCGGGTATCGGCTTGGCCGCTGGGCTGCTGGCCCCTGATAATGCTGCAGACTGGCAGCGCGCTGCCGGTCGCGCAGCGGCAGGCGGTGCATTGGGAACCCCCGAAAGAAACGTGGAGACCGCCGGCCTCGGCGCTGTGGGCGGCTATGCCGGGCTGAGCAACTACACCACACTCGGCGGAACGCTAACCGTGTTCGCGCTGCCGCAGCAATGAGCTGACAACCTCGTTCCGGCGCGTGGGCCAGCCCGCGCGCCGGATCACTAGCATCGACAATCGAGGACAGGCTCTTGCGTATCATCTGCCTAGCGGCGGTAGCGATGATTCTCTTCGCTGCCGGAGGAATTGCCTTCGCCGATGGCCCAGGCGATCCAGCCGCCGTCAAATCCGATGACGGCAAATATCTCGATCAGCAGGGCGACCCGACCTACAAGGTTCAGGCCGACGGGACCGTGGATTGGTACACTTATTCCGGCTATCGCCGCTACCACTCCGATTGCCACGTCTGCCACGGGCCCGACGGAATGGGGTCCAGCTACGCTCCGGCGCTGAAGGATTCGCTCAAGACCATGAGCTACGCCGACTTCCTCGGGGTCCTCGCAAGCGGTCGCAAGAACGTCAATACTGCGGCGGAGAATGTAATGCCGGCCTTTGGCGATAATCCGAACGTCGCCTGTTACATGGACGATATCTACGTTTACCTGCGCGCCCGCGCCAACGACGCGGTCGGGCGCACGCGACCGGCAAGGCATGAAGACAAACCCAAGCCCTATGCCGAGGCGGAAAGTGCCTGTATGGGCAACAAACATTGACAAGCGCAAGCTGAAAGCGGGAAGCGAAACGGGACCAGACTATGAAGACACGCGCCGCTGTCGCCTTCGAGGCAAAGAAGCCGCTGGAAATCGTCGAGCTCGACCTGGAAGGGCCGAAGGCCGGCGAAGTCCTGGTCGAGATCAAGGCGACCGGCATCTGCCATACCGACGCCTACACGCTCGACGGCTTTGACAGCGAAGGCATCTTCCCCTCGATCCTCGGCCATGAGGGCGCCGGCATCGTGCGCGAGGTAGGCCCCGGCGTGACCTCGGTGAAGCCGGGCGACCATGTCATTCCGCTCTACACGCCGGAATGCCGCCAGTGCAAAAGCTGCCTCAGCCAGAAGACCAATCTCTGCACGCAAATCCGTGCCACCCAGGGCAAGGGCGTGATGCCGGACGGCACCTCGCGCTTCAGTCACCAGGGCAAGACCATCTACCACTATATGGGCTGCTCGACCTTTTCGAACTTCACCGTGCTGCCTGAGATCGCGGTGGCAAAGATCCGGCAGGACGCCCCCTTCGACAAGAGCTGCTATATCGGCTGCGGCGTCACCACGGGCGTCGGCGCTGTCGTCAACACCGCCAAGGTCACGCCCGGCGCCAATGTCGTGGTGTTCGGACTTGGCGGCATCGGCCTCAATGTCATCCAGGGCGCCAGGATGGTCGGCGCCAACAAGATCATCGGCGTCGACATCAACGACTCCAAGGACGAATGGGGCCGCAAGTTCGGCATGACCCATTTCGTCAACCCGACAAAGATCAAGGACGACATCGTCCCGCATCTGGTCGCGCTCACCGACGGCGGCGCCGACTACACCTTCGACTGCACCGGCAATACCACCGTGATGCGGCAGGCACTCGAGGCCTGCCATCGCGGCTGGGGCGTCTCGGTGGTGATCGGCGTGGCGGAGGCCGGCAAGGAAATCGCCACCCGCCCGTTCCAGCTCGTCACCGGCCGCGTCTGGAAGGGCACGGCGTTCGGCGGCGCCCGTGGGCGCACGGACGTGCCGAAGATCGTCGACTGGTACATGGATGGACGAATTCAGATCGATCCGATGATCACCCACGTCCTCAAGCTCGAGGAGATCAACAAGGGTTTCGACCTGATGCATGAAGGCAAGTCGATCCGTTCGGTCGTCGTTTACTAGAACATCAGCACAAGGAGGATAGGCCATGAACGTTCAAATCCACCCATCGATCGACAGCGGCGTGAAGAAAGGCACCGGCAGCTTCGCCGGCGGAACCCTTGTCTGCAAATGCAAGGACAGGCCGGTCAAGGTCGGCATCAAGGGCGACGTCGCGCACAACCACGCTTGCGGCTGCACCAAATGCTGGAAGCCGGAAGGAGCGACCTTCTCGGTCGTTGCCGTCGTGCCCCGCCAGAATGTGACGGTGCTCGAGAATGGCGACAAGCTGCAGGTCGTCGATGCCTCCGCGGCAATCCAGCGCCATGCCTGCAAGGTGTGCGGCACGCATATGTACGGCCGCATCGAGAACAAGGGCCATCCCTTCTACGGCCTCGACTTCATCCATCCCGAATTGTTCGAGGAAGAGGGATCGGCGGCGCCCCAATTTGCGGCGTTCGTTTCCTCGGTGATCGAGTCCGGCGTCAGGCCGGAGCAGATGGAAGCCATTCGCGGAAGGTTGAAGGAACTGGGTCTTGAGCCCTATGATTGCCTGTCGCCGGCCCTGATGGACGCGATCGCCACGCATGTGGCGAAGTCCAGGATGGCCGCCTGAGCGGAACGCGAGGTCGGCGCCACACTTCACGCGCGGAATCACGATTCCGCGCGTGGTGCCTAACGTCTCGTGAAGACCGGCAAGCGCCCGTGCTTGAATGACACGCAGCATTGGTCTTGCACTTCTCCGCGGACTGAAACCTGAGGCCTCGCTCCCGTCTTTTCGGCAGCGAGGCCCCTTTTCTGACGAACATAAAATGCGGAACACTCGTCTGTGAACCATGCTTCACGAGCGCCTCTGCTAAAGTTCAAAACGCGCGGCGACGCGCCATCTCCGGGAGGAAGCTCGACACAATACAGGTCGTGAAATGAGGTCTGTCAGCTCTACGCCGCGCGGCGCGAGCGACGGATGCGAGCCAATGGAAATATGTTCTGGCTTGCGCCCGAGAAGACATCAACAGCTTAAGAAGAGCGAGGAACGATCATGATCAAGCTAAACATCAACGGCAAGGAGCAAACCTGGGACGGCGATCCGGACCTCTCTTTGCTCTGGTTTCTGCGCGACGAAATCGGACTGACCGGCAGCAAATTCGGTTGCGGAGTGGCTCTATGCGGTGCATGCACCGTCATCATGGACAAGCAGGCCGTCCGCTCCTGCATCACCTCCGTCTCCGATGCCGCCGGCCGGCAAATCACTACCATCGAAGGCCTGCATCCCACCGGCGATCACGCCGTTCAAAAGGCATGGCGGCAGGTCAACGTCCCGCAATGCGGCTTTTGCCAGACCGGCCAGATCATGCAGGCCGCGGCGCTGCTGGCGGAGAATCCAAAACCCTCCCATGACCAGATACGCGAAGCGATGGCGGGCAACATCTGCCGCTGCGGCTGCTACCAGCGCATCGAAAACGCCATCCATCTCGCTTCGACGGGAGTCTGATCATGAACATCATCACAAATCCCGGAAAGCTCCGCGGCTTTGAGCGGCATGCCGTCAAGGTCGAGAACGTCTCTCGCCGCAGCATCCTGAAGGGGCTCGGCATCGCCGGAAGCTTCGTGCTGGCAGCCCCCGTCATGTCGCGCCCGGCCTTCGCTTACCAGACCGGCGCCGGCGAGATGCCGCACGGCGTCGTGGTCGATCCGCGTGTCTTTGTCGCGATCGCCCCCGACGGCACGGTCACCATCCTCGCGCATCGTTCCGAGATGGGAACGGGCGTGCGCACCAGCCTGCCGCTCGTCGTCGCCGAGGAGATGGAAGCCGACTGGAACCGCGTGAAGGTGCAGCAGGCGCATGGCGACGAAGTCAGATACGGCAACCAGGACACCGACGGCTCGCGCAGCACGCGGCACTATCTGATTCCGATGCGTCAGATCGGCGCCTCGGCCCGCGCCATGCTCGAGGGTGCCGCCGCCAAGCGCTGGGGCGTGCCGGCGGCCGAAGCGAAGGCCAGCAACCACGAAGTGGTGCATGCCGCGAGCGGCCGGCGCATCGGCTTCGGTGATCTTGCCGCTGATGCTGCAAAGGAACCGGTGCCGGCAATCGGCAGCCTGAAGCTGAAGGACCCAAAGGACTTCCGCTATCTCGGCAAGGGCGAGATCAGCATCGTCGACCTCCGCGATATCACCGTCGGCGCCGCACAGTATGGGGCGGACGTACGCCTGCCCGGCATGAAATATGCTGTGATCGCACGGCCGCCGGTGACCGGCGGCAAGCTGGTCTCGTTTGACGGCGCAGACGCCATGAAAATCTCCGGCGTCGAGAAGGTCATGGAGGTCAAGGGCTGGCCGTGGCCTTCGAAATTCCAGCCGCTCGGCGGCGTGGCCGTGATCGCGCGCAACACCGGTGCGGCGATCAAGGGCCGCGATGCGCTGAAGGTCGTCTGGGACGACGGCGCCAACGCCAAATATGAATCGGCGGCCTATCGCACCGAGCTCGAAGAGGCCACGCGCAAGCCTGGCCTCGTCGTGCGCAAGGAAGGCGACGTCGATGCCGCCTTGAAGAGCGCCGACAAGGTAGTAACAGGCGAATATTATGCGCCGCACCTTGCCCATGTCAGCATGGAGCCGCCGGTCGCGGTCGCCGACGTCAAGGGCGACAAGGCCGAGATCTGGGCGCCGGTGCAAAGCCCGGGCGGCACGCGTGAGGACGTAGCCAAGACGCTCGGCATCTCCGAAGACAATGTGACCATCAACGTCACGCTGCTCGGCGGCGGCTTCGGGCGCAAGTCGAAATGCGACTATGCGCTGGAAGCCGCACTGCTCTCAAAGGCGCTCGGAGCGCCGGTGAAGGTGCAATGGACGCGCGAGGACGACGTCCAGCACGACTTCCTCCACACGGTTTCGGTGGAGCGGATCGAAGCCGGCCTC